>NZ_JBPPND010000157.1:0-2416 GCF_051306395.1 Methyloceanibacter sp. | reverse complement strand
GACGACCAGGACGCGGAGCAGGCCGAACCACGTATCGAAAAACATTGGACCCTCCACGAAAAGTGGGCGGCACGAGGCCGCCCACATCACAGTTTAGCTCAGGCCCCGTCGATTACTCGACGGCGGTGTCGGTTTCGTTCTCGACATCGGCGCGCTTGTCGCGCTTCTCGCCAAGCCACACAAAGCTCGGCGCGGCCTCGAGTTGCTCCTTCGTCGCGTCGATAACGATCACCTCGTTATCATGCGAGGCGTCGTCACCCACATCCGCGGTCTCTTCACCATCGGCGTTCTGATCCACGACATCCTCGTCACGGAACTTCAGGGCCTCGAAGGGAACCCCGACGTCCTTCTCGCCAAGACCGAGGAAGCCGCCGACGCCAACCGTAATGGCGACGACCTTGCCCTTCTCGTTGAGGATCACGTTGTTCACCTCGCCGAGAGTCTCGCCATCATTGTTCTCCACGCTCTTGCCGATCAGGGTCTGAGCCGTCCAATCGGTGGGGGACTGCTGGGTCACATAATCGAAGGACGGGGGCGTAGTCTTCCGGTCCGCGGCTTTGTCGGCCGACTCTTCGTTCATGGCCGTATTGCCGGCGCCGTCGACATCCGTCTCGTCGGTGACCTCGTTCATGGCCTTCTTGTCGTTAGCCTTGATATCATCGGCGGCGGCGGTCTCAGCTGTCTTGCTCAGCTCCGCGTTGAGGTCGCGGGCCTCCTCGAGATGCTCCTTGAGCGTCGGAACCGTGTCGGCCGCCCACTCCTTCAGGGCCTCGTTGTCGCCGGACTTCGAGTAGTCCTGGAACAAGTTCACGGCCTGCTCATGGGCCAGCACCTGCATCGGCACGTAAACAGTGTCGAACTTGGCGCC
Organism: Methyloceanibacter sp.; assembly: GCF_051306395.1. GTDB lineage: Bacteria > Pseudomonadota > Alphaproteobacteria > Rhizobiales > Methyloligellaceae > Methyloceanibacter. The sequence goes on along the minus strand of NZ_JBPPND010000157.1, from coordinate 1,548 downwards.
TGACGCCTCCTTCAGCTTGTCGAGATTGGCCTGATGCTTGTCGTCGAGCTTTGACGGCATGTCGACCTTGATGTTCTCGTCCTTGACGAGCTCCTTCAGGTCCTCGGTGGTCTCGGTGTGATCGTCGACCATCTGCTCACCGAAGTCCTTGACGTCCTCATGCTGTGCCTTCTTGGCGGCGAGCTTGCCGGACTTGACCTCGAACATGTCGCTGACCGTCACCTTGTTCACGAACTCTTCGGTGGTGACGGCCAAGGCGGACACAGATGTGGTGGCGAGCAGCGGCAAGGTAAGCGCTAGCGTCGCCGCAAAAGCGGTCGATTTCATATTTTCCTCCTGTTCATTGAGGGCCGCGCGGGGGAACGCGACCGTGCATTTGATGTGGAATCAACCGAGCAAGCGGCCCTCAAGTTCCCTGGCATGGAAAATCGGGCGCTCGGGTCTGCCTCTGCCACGGCGGTCTGCGTCCGCGAAGCCCTTGTAAGTGCCGGTTCCCCCGGTTAATGAAGGGCGCCCAAAGCAAATTCCGAGGGGTTTGACCGAGCCGATGAGCACCGAAGCGACCGAAAAGGGCGGGAATCCGCTCGTTATCTTCATCATTTCGCTCTGCGCGGCCATCGTCATGGCCGGCGGCTTCGCCATTGTGGTCGAGGCCTTCGTCATCGCCGCCGCCAACCTGTTCGAACTTGGCTCCACCTTTATCTGGGTGGGTAGCGGCGCCAATGCTCTTCTCGCGGTGTGGTTCGCCATCTGGACTTTCGTCCGCTCCTGGCACGTGGAACGGCGCCTGCGTGCCGGTCTCGAGGTCGACGAGCCGAAGATGTCGATCCTCGCAAATTTGAGGGGATAGGCGCCCTTCGAGGGCTCGGAGGCCGCGCGAGCGGCGCGAATATCCACATGCGGCACGGACCAAAAGTCCGTATGGTCTAGCCAAGCAACACGTCTTAGGGGGTTTCGGCAATGTCGGTTTGGGGAAAGCTCGCTGGAGCCGCTGCGGGGCTCGCGATCGGAGGCCCGATCGGGGCGCTTCTCGGAGGCGTGGCGGGGCACTACGTCATCGACCGCGATCAGGAGCAGGACGGGCCGGCCGAGAACCAGGTGGCCTTCACCGTGGGCGTGATTGCGCTCGGCGCCAAGATGGCCAAGGCCGACGGCGTGGTCACCATGGACGAGGTCAACGCCTTCAAGGAAGTCTTCAAAGTACCTGAAGGCGAGATGAAGAACGTGGCGCGCGTCTTCAATCTGGCCAAGCAGGATGTGTCCGGCTACGAGGCCTATGCCGAACAGCTCGCGACCATGTTCAAGGGCAACCGCAAGCTTCTGGAAGATGTGCTCGACGGTCTGTTCCACATTGCCAAGGCCGACGAGGCGCTCCATCCCGGCGAGGAAGCGTTCCTGTCCCAGGTCGCCAACCGCTTCGGATTCACCGAAACCGAGTTCAGCTACATCAAGGCGCGCCACGTCGTGGCCTCCAAGCGCAACCCATATGAGGTCCTGGAGGTCGACCCGAGCGTCACCAACGAGGCGCTGAAGGTCCAGTACCGCAAG
>NZ_JBPPND010000156.1:0-3086 GCF_051306395.1 Methyloceanibacter sp. | reverse complement strand
ACGCATGACCACGCAAGGCTTGCCCATGATCAACAACTCTCGCACGCCCATGAAGCGCATGCCGGCGCAGTCGGGGGCGAGGTGCGCCAGCACCGACTCGGCCTTCGGGCCTTGCAGTGCGATCAACGCACGATCGCACCGCTCGACATCGCAGTTCCGGGAGAAGCTGCCGCGCAGAAGAGATTCGTCGGTCTCCTTGCACGCGGCATTGACCACGAGGAGATAGTGATCGCCGCAGTTGGCGACCATCAGATCGTCGAGGATGCCGCCAGTGTCGTTTGTGAAGAAGGTGTAGCGCTGACGTCCCTGCGCCAATCCCAGGATATCTGCGGGCACAAGGCGCTCGAGCGCGCGCGCGGCGTCGGTAGGGACGCCGTCCTTCGGGCGCAGTAGGATCTGCCCCATGTGCGAGATGTCGAACAGGCCCGCCGCGGCTCGCGTATGCCGGTGCTCCGCCAAAACGCCTGCCGGATAGTTCAGCGGCATGTCGTACCCGGCGAACGGGGCCATGCGGGCACCCAAATCCAGGTGTAGGGCGTGCAGCGGCGTCTGTCTTAGAGAATTAAGCGACGTCTTGGCTTCGACACTCATTCTGAGGCTCCATCAGGTCGCGCGCATGGTACTCGCCGCGCGACGACAAGAAGCCCCCTCTGTCATGAAACCTGAAAGATTTGGCGCGCGGCTCGCTGCGCCTTTCCTCTTCGGTGGACCGCGCTTGAGCGCGGCCGCTTTCCAGAGTGTCAGTAGTCTTGCGGTCCTGGTTGCCTGAGAGTTTCCGGGGCGGTTGCTCCTTCGGCGCCGGGCATGAGCCAGTCTCTTCCGCAAGACGGAACGACGCTTAGAGAATGGTGATTCTAAAGCAGATGGTCAACAGCGGGGGCGTCATTTGTTCGGTCGGTTTGTCTCTTACCAGACAATACCGAAATAGCCGGAAATCTGCTCAAAATGCACCGGGACCGAGCGAAAGCACGTTGTTGAAGGCGAGACCGATTTGCCCGATGCGCAATAGATCTTGTACGAAAGTACTAGCCGCCGTGCGGACCTTCGAGCTTCCAGCGCTCAAGCACTTGTTCAACCTCTTCGAGGGTCAAATCGTCTCTGCGCGCGTGATCCCCGATCTTTCTGCGGAGTGAGAAGCGGCTGCCTTGCTTCTCAAGCTCAAAGAAGAGCCGCTCCGCCAAATCATAGGCAGCACGTTCCCGGTCGGTGTCGGTGTCTTGCATAGAGAGCCTCCATCGCAAAAACGCTCAAAGACTTGAGCCGTTCCGAGTGCTCTTGCCGTCTCTAGCGTTGGCCAAGCCCAAACTCGGAAAAGGGAATGAATTCCACGACCTCCCCGATGCGGATTTCATCCACATCCTCGTTTACCTCGATGAATCCATCGGCTTCGCGTAGAGAAGAGATGAGCCCGGATCCGTCACGTGGAAACTTGTCGACCAGGACGCGCCCGTCCCGGCGAATCAGCCTGGCGCGCCAAAATTCGCGGCGCCCACGCTTCTTCTTCTGAGTGAATGCAGTCGGCACGGGGAATCGTGTGGGCTCCGGCCACACGCCGCCGGCGAGTCGCGTGAGAACCGGACGCACATACATCAGGAAGCACACAAACACGGCCACGGGGTTGCCGGGCAGACCGAGAACGACGCAATCGCCGATCTGTCCGAAGCTCATCGGCCGGCCCGGCTTGATCGCGATCTGCCAGAGATGCCGTTTGCCAAGCGCGTCGATGCTGGCCACGACATGGTCCTCCTGGCCTTGGCTGGCCCCGCCGGAAATCACGATGACGTTGAATTTGCGGCTCGCTTCGGAAAGGGCGCCGATCACGCTTTCGCGCGTATCGGGGAGCACGCCGAGGTCGACCGCCTCGGCCCCGGTGGCCGCAATGAGCCCGTGCAGCATCGGCGCGTTGGCGTCGTAGACCTTGCCGTCGACGAAAACCTCCCCCGGCCGCAGAATTTCATCGCCTGTCGAGAGCACCGCCACCTTGAGGGGCGCATGGCAACGCACGGCACCGAGACCCGTGGCGGCGGCGCTCGCCACGTCCTGAGGCCTTAGCCGCGCACCCGCAGCGACGAGCGTTTCGCCCGGTTTCGTATCCTCGCCTGCAAGCCGTCGATTGGCGCCTGCTTTCAATCCCGGCGGAATGGCCGCCCAGCGCTCGCCGTTACGCTCATCGGTTCGAACGTCTTCCTGCATCGCGACCGTATCGAGACCGGCCGGCACGACCGCGCCCGTGAAGATGCGGACCGCACCGCCCGGCAGCAAAGTGCCCTGATAAGGGTGTCCCGCGGATGCTTCGCCGATGACCCGAAACGCCGCTCCTTTCGCGAAGTCGTAGCCCGATGACGCAAAGGCATAGCCGTCGACGGCCGCATTATCGTGCGCAGGGATTTGACGCGGCGAGACGAGCGGCTCCGCCAAGAACCGCCCGCAAGCTTCGGCAAGCGGGACTTGCTCCGTTCCGGTTACCGGACGCACTCGTGCCTTGAGGATGCCGATGGCCTCCTGGTGTGGAAGCCGGTCCTTGTCGAGAACGAAACAATCGTCGATCAGCTTAGCTGCTGGCTTGGCTGTCTTCGCTGTCATGGGCGCTTGAGTCCCAGTGTGGTGATGATGAAATCCACGATGCGTTCTATGGCGTCGATGTGGAAGACGGGCAGGGGGTCCGTCTCGTCCTCCGGCCTGTCTGAGGCGATGGCCACGACCTCTGGAAATTTCGCGGACAGCGGCTCGCGCGACGCGGCTCCTTCCCTGCGGATTTCGATCTTGGGGTATGCCTCGCGCTTATAGCCTTCGACCAGGACGAGGTCACATGGCCCGGCGTAGGGCAGGAGCTCGTCTAAAGTCGGTTCAGGCAAATCGCCCAATTCGCGCATCAAGGCGAAGCGGCGCGGCGACGACAGCATCACTTGGCAAGCTCCGGCCTCGCGCATCTCGAAGGAGTCGCGTCCCGGATGATCGATCTCGAACTTCGCGTGCGCATGCTTGATGACCGAGATTGAAAACCCTCGGTTCGTAAACTCGCGGATAAGGTTGCCCATAAGCGTGGTCTTGCCCGAGTTCTTCCAGCCGACCACGCCGAAGATTGG
>NZ_JBPPND010000155.1:0-3524 GCF_051306395.1 Methyloceanibacter sp. | reverse complement strand
CTCGTAGAACAGCCTGCCCTGGTCCCGCCTCTGCCGACCCATCATCGCCCAGTCCTCCGTCGCCAACCCTCAGCAGACGGAATCACCGTTCGGCGCCACTCTCAACGCCTTTATCGACAGCATCGGTCAGAGAAAGACATCTCGACCGGTTAGGTTCATGCCCGCTTTGACCCAAAGCGGCTGCCCCATTGCCCGCCGAAGCTCGCTGCACTGCTCATCACGCGTCTACCGGGCGCTTTCTAAGGCCTGCGAGCGAGCCGGCATCCTCGTCACGGACAAGAACGGCAAGAAGGTCGGCGGCTATTACGGGAGCCACGCCATCGGCCGCCACGCCTTCGCCTCACGCCTCCTCGCCGACGGCAAGTCCGTCAAGTTCGTGGCCGAGGCCGGCGGTGGAAAAGCCCGCGCCTGGTGCTCGACACATATGGGCACCTCGAGCGCCAAGATGTCGACAAGGCGGTCGATGAAGTGGGGTATAGGTGGGGTAGTAAGCGAAAGGCTCTTAATAAAAGAGATAAAAAAACAAGACGTTAAGTCATGATAACCGCGTCATTGGTAATGACGAGGTCCTCAGTTCAATCCTGAGCGGCGGCACCAGCTCTTCCCAGTCGTGTTATGTTCCGAAGCGGCGAGGAGAGACGATGACCCACCGTAAAGCCATCATCCCCATATTGATCGCCGCGCTGCTGATCGGCGTGGCCGGGCCGGCCATGGCCAAGAAGCAAGGCTCGGAGCAGGTCTATGCGACGGAGCAGCAGGCCAAGAAGAAAGCGAAGCGCCAAGCGGGCGAAGACTGCATCCTCACGGCCCCGCCTTTCATGCGCAATCCGCGCTTCATGAACCGCGGCTTCTTCAAGAAGAAGTGCCGCGCTAAGAACGAGTAGTCGGCCGGAGGGCTTGACGCCGCCAAGTCCGACACAGGCCCCTAGGCGGCGCGCGGAAGGCGAGATCGCGGCGTAGCCCCCAGCCTAATGGGGCTCAACCATATGAGCCGATTTTGGCCGGATGCGCTCTTTCTTGCCACAAAGCTGGTGAAACTTCGGCGGGCCAACCGGCGTTTTGCTTTAACTAGCGGGGGGACAATCGCGGAGGACGGTGTCATGCCGAGCGATAAGTCCCAATACCGTGGCTATGAGATCAAGCTGCGGCAAGAGTGGTCGAACTGGTGCGCGAACGTTCATCCGACCCGGTCCGACCTGCCGATCCTCACCCAGTCTCCCTTGCTCACGCTGTCGCTGAGCCCGGAGGAGGCGCTGACCGCGGCCAAGCACAATATCGACAAAGCCTTGGGTGGGCTGGAGCAACAGAACGTCGCTTGAGCGGCTATTTGTAGAGCAGCGCGTAGCGTCACGTTCCGGGAAGGCCTTGCTCGCCCTCCCGAGCAAACACGACGTCGACCTCGCGGAGGAAGCCGGTCTTGTCGACCCAGCCCGGCATTATGTGCACCGGCTCGAAACCCAAGCCGCTCATAAGGGCGAGCATCTCGCCGAGCTCCGCCTGTCCGTCATAGCCCGGCTTCCAGGCCAGCTCCGTCTGCACTAGGACGATGCGGTCGAGGATGCCCGTGGCACCTTCTATCACGGGACGATCGAAGCCTTGCGTGTCAACCTTGAGGAAGATGCGTTTCGCGCGCGGCAACTCGCCCAGAAGCCCATCGAGCCTCCGCACCGAGACCGTCTCTTGCGCCACATAGGCGATCCCCGGCTCCACCGCCACGGTCCAGTCGCGGACCGGCAAGAGCGAACTGCTGTAGGAATTCGCGGAGATGTTGATCTCAGCCTCCCCATCCGCATCGCCGAGCGCTGCGTTGATGCAAGACCAGGCGTCGTCTTCGTCGCAATGGCGCTGCAACACAGCGAAGGCGATGCTCAGCGGCTCGAAGGAGACGATTTCTCCGCGAAATCCCCCGCTCCGCAAGCTCTGGGCAAATTGTCCCTTATTGGCTCCCACATCGAGGACCAAGTCTATGCCGCATGCTTCCATCTGTTGAAACAACCGCGCCATCGGCTGCGCGGCGGCGTGCCGGGTTCGCTCCTCGCGCAATTGGGTGGTGAGCCGCGCGCGCTCCTCTTGCAGCTGGGCGGTCAGCCCCGCGCGCTCCTCTTGCAGCTTGGCGGTCAGCCGCGTGCGCTCCTCTTCCAACTTGGCGGTCAGCCGCGCGCACTCCTCGCACAGTCGAGCACGATCTTCGTGCAGCCGCCTGATGGGCGGAACGAGCAATGCAAGACGTCTCAAATCCACCCGGCGACTCCGCGTCCTTTATTCCGGCGCCGCATCAGTACACCGAGCGCGGCATCTATCTTTTGAGCGGCTATTTGTAGAGCAGCGCGTAGGCGGCGTAGCACAGTGTCAACGCCAAGAGCGGCCTCAGCAGCCATTCCGGCGCCACGCCCGCCAGCCGCGTGCCGAACAGGATGCCGGGGATCGAGCCGCAAAGCAGCGCCAGCAAGACGCCGAAATCCACATGGCCGAGGCCGAGATGACCGGCGCCAGCCACGAGCGTGAGCGGCACCGCATGGGCGATGTCGGACCCGACGATGCGCTTGGCGGGCATCAGCGGAAACAGCATGGCGAGCACCACGACGCCGATGGCGCCGGCGCCGACCGAGGTCAGTGTCACGAGGAAGCCGAGCGCCGCGCCGAACACAACAGTCGCCGCCACGCGCGGCGGCGGACTGCCGTTCGCGTCGCCCGTGGCGTGGCCCCTAATAAGGATGGGATAGAGCACAATGGCCGCGGCGCTGACCGGCAGGGCGAAGGCCAAGCCATAGCGGATCCATTGCGCCATCTTCACGGTGTCGAACGGCACGTAGGCCATGACCGCGAGCAGGATGAGCGCGGCGGGAATGCTGCCTAGGGCGAGCCGCAGCACGATCGGCCACTCGACATTCTCGGCAAGGTGATGACGCCAACTGCCAACCGTCTTGGTCACCGCCGCATAGAGCAGGTCGGTGCCCACGGCGACCGCGGGCGCTACGCCGAACGTCGAGATCAGCAACGGCGTCATCAACGCACCGCCGCCCACCCCGGTCAGTCCGACGAGAAAGCCGACGCCAAAGCCAGCGCCAGCCAAAGGCAGCAGGGCCCACACCCCACTGAGGTCAGTCATCGATGAGGGCCTCCCCCTACGCTACCGGCGCGATCGCTGCCACTTAAGCCGTTATTATTGGTCAGTTTCGATCAGAACCGGAACCCCCGCCGAGCGTAGCAGAATTGCCACCTCGTGCGCACGCCGCTCGTATTCGGCCTTGTCTTCCGGGGATTCGCCGAGATCGGCGCAGAGCCCGGCGAGCCGGGCCCGGTCAAGAACGAGGACATTGTCGCCCACGGCGGCCGCACCCGTCTGCACCCAGGTAATCACACCGCCCGCCACGGTCGTGCCGTCGACGGCGTTGACCAGCACGAAATTGCCCGTGAGCGGCAGATCGCTGAACAGGTCGAGCGCGGTAGCCCGGCCGAGCAAAATGCGGCAATCGGCGATGTCGTTCATGCCGCAGGCATGGGCCGGGTTCGAGGCCTACGTA
>NZ_JBPPND010000154.1:0-3495 GCF_051306395.1 Methyloceanibacter sp. | reverse complement strand
GGCAACACCATTCGCGGTTCGGCCCGCAAGCTGAACCTGGTGGCCGGGCTCATCCGCGGTCGCAGGGTCGAGGAAGCGCTCAACATCCTCAAGTTCTCGCCCAAGGGAATGGCCGACGATGTGCGCAAGGTTCTCGCTTCGGCGGTGGCCAATGCCGAGAACAACCACAACCTCGACGTCGACGCTCTCGTCGTCGCCGAGGCGAGCGTCGGCAAGTCGATTTCGATGAAGCGGTTCGCCACTCGTGCGCGCGGCCGCTCGTCGCGGATCGTCAAGCCGTTCAGCCGAATCCGCGTCGTCGTGCGCGAGCAGGAAGAAGCGTAATGGGTCAGAAATCCTCTCCTGTCGGCCTCAGGCTGCAGATCAACCGGACCTGGGACAGCCGCTGGTTCGCGGAAGGCCAGGATTATGGCCGGCTGCTGCTCGAGGACCTCAAGATGCGCCGCTTTATCATGGAGAGCCTGCCGCAGGCGGCGATTTCCAAGGTGGTCATCGAGCGCCCGGCAAAGCTGTGCCGCGTGTCGATCTATGCCGCCCGCCCGGGCGTCATCATCGGCAAGAAGGGCTCGGACATCGAGAAATTGAAGAAGTCGCTGGCGAAGATGACCGACAGCGAAGTCAGCCTCAACATCGTCGAAATCCGCAAGCCGGAAGTCGATGCGCGCCTGGTTGCGCAGGGCGTTGCCGACCAACTGGAGCGCCGCATCGCGTTCCGCCGGGCGATGAAGCGCGCCGTGCAGTCGGCCCTTCGCCTTGGCGCCGAGGGCATCCGCATTACCTGCGCCGGCCGTCTTGGCGGTGCCGAGATTGCGCGGACCGAATGGTACCGCGAAGGCCGCGTGCCGCTGCACACTTTGCGCGGCAATGTCGATTATGCCGAAGCCCAGGCGCACACCGCTTACGGCGTGTGCGGCGTCAAGGTCTGGATCTTCAAGGGCGAGATTTTCGCTCATGACCCGACCGCGCAGGACCGGCTGATGATGGATGCGCAGACCTCGGGCGTTCGCCCGGCGCGCGAAGACCGCCGCTAAGGAATATTCGAGATGCTGCAACCAAAACGCACCAAGTTCCGCAAGGCCTTCAAGGGCCGGATCCATGGCAATGCCAAGGGCGGGACCGAGCTTAACTTCGGCGCCTTCGGCCTCAAGGCGATGGAGCCGGAGCGGATCACCGCGCGCCAGATCGAGGCGGCGCGCCGCGCCATCACGCGCCACATCAAGCGCGCCGGCAGGCTCTGGATCCGGGTGTTCCCGGACGTGCCGGTGTCATCGAAGCCGGCCGAGGTCCGCATGGGCTCGGGCAAGGGTTCGCCCGAATTCTGGGTCGCCCGGGTCAAGCCCGGCCGCATCCTGTTCGAGCTCGACGGCGTCCCCGGGCCGCTCGCCAAGACCGCGTTCGAACGCGCCGCCGAGAAACTGCCGATCAAGACCAAGGTGGTCGCCCGCCTTGGCGAATCCCTGGTTGAGGTTGACTGACCATGGCCAAGAAAGAGAATCTGACCGTCAAGACCGACGACCAGCTGACGACCGAGCTGGCCGACCTCAAGCGCGAGGCCTTCAACCTGCGCTTCCAGTCGGCGACCAACCAGCTCGAAAAGCCGTCGCGGGTCAAGGAGGTGCGCCGCACCATCGCCCGCATCAAGACGATCCAGACCCAGCGCGCCCGCGCGTCGGCCGAGGCGTAAGGAGTTATTTGAGATGCCCAAGCGCGTCCTGACCGGCACCGTGGTGTCCGACAAGGCAGACAAGACCGTGGTGGTCCGCGTCGAGCGGCGGGTGAAGCACCCGCTGTACGGCAAGATCATCAGGCTGTCGAAGAAGTACCACGCCCATGACGAAGGCAATGCCTATCGCCCGGGCGAGCAGGTGCGCATCGAGGAATGCGCGCCGATTTCGAAGCTGAAGACCTGGACCGTCCTCGACCGGATCGGGGCGGAGGTCACTCCGATCGCCGAGGCCAATCTCGACGTGCCCGAATCGGAGACGCCGAAGCCGGTCAAGCCGTCGAAGGCCAAGGACGAAGAGAAGGCCGACAAGGACGAGAAGGCCGAGAAGGGCCAGAAACAAGCCAAGCCGTCAAAAGGCGGCAAGAAGGCCAAGGAGCCGGCGGAAGCCGACGCCTGAGCCGATGAGAGATTTTTTGAAGGATAGGGTCGAACCATGATCCAGATGCAGTCCAACCTAGAGGTTGCTGACAACAGCGGTGCGAAGCGCGTCCAGTGCATCAAGGTGCTGGGCGGCTCGAAGCGCCGCACTGCCGGCGTCGGCGACATCATCGTCGTTTCCGTCAAGGAAGCGGCGCCTCGCGGCCGCGTGAAAAAGGGCGACGTCCACCGCGCGGTGATCGTTCGCACCGCCAAGGACATTCGCCGGCCCGACGGGTCGGTGATCCGCTTCGATTCCAACGCTGCGGTGCTGGTCAACAAGAACGAGGAGCCGATCGGCACCCGTATCTTCGGCCCGGTCGTGCGCGAGTTGCGCGCCAAGAAGCACATGAAGATCATCAGCCTCGCGCCGGAGGTACTCTAACCATGTCCGCGCAGAAGATCCGCAAGGGCGACAAGGTCGTCGTTCTGTCCGGCAAGGACAAGGGCCGCACCGGTGAAGTCATGCGTGCGATGCCCAAGGACATGAAAGTGATCGTGTCCGGGGTGAACGTCGCCGTCCGCCACCGCAAGGCCAGCCAGGCCAACCCCCAGGGTGGGCTCGAGCGCAAGGAAGCGCCGATGCACGTCTCGAACGTGGCGATCGCCGACCCGAAGACGGGCAAGCCGACGCGCGTCCGCTTCGAGATGGCCAAGGACGGCAAGAAGGTCCGCGTCGCGACGCGGTCCGGGGAGAAGATCGATGGCTGACGAAAAGAACGGGCAGCAAGCCGAGAATGCCGAGGTCGAGACGACCGAGGTAGCGGCAGAAGCCGCCGAGACTGCGCCCAAGGCCGAGAAGGCCGAAGCCGCCCCGAAGGCTGAGAAGGCTGACAAGCCGGCGAAGGCCAAGAAGGTCGACGGCTATACGCCGCGCCTGAAGACGGATTTCGAGGAGCGCATCGTCAAGGCGATGACCGAACGGTTCGGCTACAAGAACCGGCTCGAGGTCCCGCGCCTCGACAAGATCGTAATCAACATGGGCGTCGGCGAAGCCACCCAGGACAAGAAGAAGGTCGAGGCTGCGGCCGCCGAAATGGAGCTGATCGCGGGTCAGAAGCCGGTGATCACCAAGGCGAAACAGTCGATTGCCCAGTTCAAGCTGCGCGAAGGCATGCCGATCGGCTGCAAGGTCACCTTGCGCCGCGACCGCATGTACGAGTTCCTCGACCGCCTGGTGACCGTCGCCATGCCGCGCATCCGCGACTTCCGGGGGGTCAATCCCCGTTCGTTCGACGGCCGTGGCAATTACGCCATGGGCCTGAAAGAGCAGATCGTGTTCCCCGAGATCAATTACGACCAGATCGAACAGGTCCGGGGCATGGACATCATCGTCACCACCACCGCCAAGA
>NZ_JBPPND010000153.1:0-2666 GCF_051306395.1 Methyloceanibacter sp. | reverse complement strand
GATGCTGGGCGCTATATGAAATATAGCGTCCACCCACATTTTCATTCCCCATCCGACCTTTGTGCGGGAAGCATCCCATAATTTTTCACTGGAGCCTCAATGGCATTTGCATATCGGGTTGCGGATCGTGTAGCGGCGACGTGCATTCGGCTGGGCCATCGTTTTCTCGGCGCACTAAGCGGCGACAATGAACGCTTTCCGAGCACTTTCGCGGCGGTAAAGAGCGCCGGATATGCGGTCTACAAGCGGCACTACTATCATCCATTCATAACAGCAGATGATCTGCGTTTTCCGCTTAGCGCGAAGCGATCGCTGCCCGGGATCGACCTCAAGCCTGAGGGGCAGCTGGGGTTTGCGGAGCTCTGTGATTTCTCCTCAGAGATACTGGATCTTTCGGAACAGGTGGACGCCCATGGAAAACGATTGTTTTGGGAGGGAGAGTTCGGACATGGAGATGGCGATGCTCTGTACTCGGTCGTCCGGGCGCTGAAACCAAAGCGCATCATCGAGGTGGGGTGCGGTCAGTCCACGCGGATCATTCAAGCTGCGGTCGCCCGGAATGGGACGGGCTGCCGTCATATCTGCATAGAGCCATATGAGCAGCCGTGGCTGGAATCGTACGGCGTTGAGGTCGTCCGTCAGCGTGTCGAATCGTGTGATCCGTCGATCGTCGATGAGTTGGAGGCCAATGACATTCTTTTCATCGACTCAAGTCATGTGCTGAGGCCCCAGGGCGATGTGCTGTTCGAATTGATGGAACTGGTACCGCGACTGAAAAAGGGCGTGCTTGTCCATGTCCACGATATATTCACGCCGCATGACTACCCGGAGAACTGGGTCCTTGAGCGCGGTTTACTGTGGAATGAGCAATATGTCGTTGAATGTTTTCTTAGCTTCAACAGGTCGTACGAAATTCTTCTTGCTATGAACTATTTGGCCCACGACTACCGGGATCGGGTGTCCAGCATCTTTCCGGGTCTCGCCCGCGAGCCGAAGGCGGAACCAGGTTCATTCTGGTTCCGTCGGCTCTGACGTGCGCATCGCGCGGGCGGCGATTTCCGGTTTAGGCCCGCACTGAGCATCTCAAAGTGCAGCCCCCTGCTGTATTGGTAGATCGTCGCATGGGTTGCTGCCCGGCGCCCGCAGGTGCTTTCGACATCTCGCACGGAGCGGGGTGTACGGTCTGCCTCCGGTGAGCGCCGCCTTGTTCGGCTCCCGCATCTCATCGATTCTTATGCGCTCGTGATGGATCGATTAGAGCGGGGATGTGCCCACAATGTCGGATGTGGACACAAAAGCTAGGCGGCGCAACAAGCGCTGGCCGGAGGCGCTGAAGCGCGAGATCGTCGCAGCATCGATTGCGCCGGGAGCTTCGGTTTCGGTCGTGGCGCGCCAGTACGACGTCAACGCCAACCAGGTGTTGAGCTGGCGTCGCCGCTATCGCGCGGCGGAGCAGCCACCGACACTCGCGCTATCGACGCCCGGGCTCGTGCCGGTGACGATCACGCCCGGTCCCGATGACGAGGGCGCGTCGCCGCCGGCGCCGACCACCTCGGAGACGATAGAGATCGAGGTCGCTGGTGACTATCGCGTGCGCGTCGGCTCGGGCTTCGACGGACGCACATTGAAGCGCGTTCTCGACGTACTGAGGAAGCGATGATCCCGGTACCTTCGGGCGTTCGCGTGTGGCTGGCGGTGGGGAAGACTGACATGCGGCGCGGCATGAATGGGCTGGCACTGCAGATTCAGGAGACGCTCGGGCGCGATCCCTTCGCCGGCGATCTGTTCGTCTTTCGCGGCGCCAGGGGCGACCTGGTCAAGATCCTCTGGCATGACGGCCTGGGCCTGTCGCTCTACGCCAAGCGGCTGGAGCGCGGACGCTTTGTTTGGCCTTCTGCGAGCGACGGCAGCGTCGCCATTTCGGCCGCGCAGCTTGCCTACATGCTCGACGGGATCGATTGGCGTAACCCGGTTCACACATTCCGCCCGCAACGTGCGGGATAGCTGCGCTTTCTGCGAGCGGCGCACGACTGTCTGTGATTCCTTCAGGGTATGGATTCGCAGCCTGAAGACATCGCGACACTGAGAGCCGAGCTGGCACTCGCCTGTGCCCGGATGGCCGACGACGCAGCGACCATCGCGCGCCAGAACCTGGAGATCGCCAAGCTCAAGCGCCAGATCTACGGGCCGCGCTCGGAGCGCACGGAGCGCCTGCTCGACCAGATGGAGTTCAATCTCGGAGATCTCGAAGCGACCGCCACCGAGGACGAACTCGCCGCCGAGAACGCCGCCGCCAAGACCACGACTGTTTCCGCCTTCACGCGCAATCGCCCGTCGCGCCAACCGTTCCCGGAGCATCTTCCGCGCGAGCGCGTTGTCGTGCCCGGTCCCGTTGCCTGCGCCTGCTGCGGCGGTACGCGCCTGAGGAAGCTCGGCGAGACCGTCACCGAGACGCTAGAGGTGATCCCGCGCCAGTGGAAGGTGATCCAGCACGTACGCGAGAAGATGACGTGCCGGGGTTGCGAGCGGATCAGCGAGCCGCCGGCGCCCTTCCACGTCACGCCACGTGGCTGGGCCGGCCCGAACCTCTTGGCCATGCTGCTGTTTGAGAAGTTCGGCCAGCATCAACCACTGAACCGTCAGGCCGAGCGCTATGGCCGCGAGGG
>NZ_JBPPND010000152.1:0-5686 GCF_051306395.1 Methyloceanibacter sp. | reverse complement strand
TTGCGCGAACAGCACCATCAGGATGCGCCCCACCCCGTAGGCGACGATGAGCATGGCCGGAACGACCGCCAGACCGAGGAACCCGACGCCCGGGGCCGCGCCGGTCGTGGCCTCCCCGGTGAGATAGTCCACCGCGTTCTTGTAGGCGATCGGCACCGCCAAGGTGATGACCTTGGCGATCAGGAGGGCGGCAAAGGCCAGGATCACGCGCGCATGCAAGTCCCGCCGGCCCTTGGGCCAAATATACGGAATCAACGCCCGCAAGACGGCAAGCTGCCCCGCCCGGGCGTGAAGCACGGCGTCGCTCGTCGATTGCGGCAGTCGGTCTTGCATGAAAGGGCTTTTCTATCAGCGCGTTAGGCGCTCGGCAAAAGGGGCAGCGAGACGGCTGCCCCTTCATCCTTCCCGATATAGTCCTCAACAGAGCCCGCGCCAAGCCGCCGAAGGCAACGTGACTGCGGACCGCGAGGTCAGGGTCTGGGCGGCGGCGCAGCCAAGTCCGCGGGGCTCGGCGGTGACAGCGAGATGCTGAACTGGGCGCGGGCGGCCATCATGTTGGTCGTGTCGTCCAGCTGCTCAACGCGAACCACATGCACCTTGTCGTCGATCTCGACCTTCTCCTCGGCGGTCCACGCGCCGTCCCCCTCGGCCGCGACCACCTGCGCAAGGGGCTTGTCGTCGAAATAAATGTAGACCTTCTTGCCGGCGATGGCGGTGCCGGACAGTTTGAAGGTGCCTGACCCGTCGTCGGCCTTCTGGTAATCGACAACCTTCACATGTATCGGCGATTTCGGTGACGGCGAAGACGCCTCGCCCACCACATCCGCGTCCGGCGCATCTCCCTCTGCCGTTATTGCAGGCGTGACATAAGCCACGCCAAGAATAAGTGCGAAGGCGGCCGCCCAGGCCGTCAGCTTGCTACCAATCATTTGGGCACTCCTAAGAACGCTTCATCTCCAGCGCCGCCGGATTGCGCGAAACGAGCAACCAGCGGCTTTGGCCGGACCCTAACGGATCGCTTGCCCGCCTTCCAGACCGTTCGCCAAACAGGGTTGCTTGACGCCCATAGAGGCCCGGTGGCAGATGACCCCATGAGCCAGGCCCGACCAACTCTTGGAACTGTCTGCGTCTATTGCGGTTCCGGCGCCGGAGAGAATCCTGCCTTTGCCAAAGCCGCCCACGCGCTTGGGCAGACACTCGCCACGGCGGGCGTCGGTCTCGTCTATGGCGGCGGCGATCTCGGCCTGATGGGCATCGTGGCCCGCGCGGTCCTCACCCATGGGGGCCACGTCACCGGCATCATCCCCGGCTTCCTCTCCGCGCGGGAGCACATGCTGATCGAGGCGCAGGAATTGATCGTCGTGGACGACATGCATCAGCGCAAACATCTTATGTTCGAGAAGTCCGACGCCTTCGTGGCCCTGCCGGGCGGGATTGGGACCCTGGAGGAATTCGTCGAGCAGCTCACCTGGACTCAGCTCGGGCGGCACAAGAAGCCGATCGTGCTCGCCAATATCAACGGATTCTGGGACCCGCTGCTGGAACTGTTCGACAAGATGACCGGCCAAGGCTTTATCCGCAACGGCTTCGAGCTCAAGATGACGGTGGCGGAACGTGTGGACGACGTCCTGCCTGCCATCGAACGCGCGCTCGAGGCCACTCCGAGCGCGGCGGAATCCAAAGCAGAAGCGGACATCGCAGCGAAATTCTGAGCTACTGCGTATCGATCTTCGCGATGTCCGCCGGCAGATCGAGCCAGTGATGGCGCCGTGACGCCCAGAACAGCTTGGATGGTTTGGCAAAGTTTGGGCCGGCGAAGCAGCCGACCGGCACGCCGATCATCCCTGGCAGACCTTCGGCAAGGAACGCCACGGCCGTCCCGCAGGTCGGACAAAAAGAACTCTCGATTGCCCGTCCGGAATCGCCACGGTCCGCGTATTGCCGTCTTTCACCGGTGATCGTCACTGCGGAGTCCGAAAAGAGAGCCGCATAGGAGAAAGCGCTGCCGGTGCCCCGCTGACACTTCAAACAGCTGCACAGATAGACATCGACGGGCTCACCGTTTGTCTTGACGGTCAGACTGCCGCACGCGCAGCTAGCGCCTCGTTCGTTCTTTACGCCGGCCATGACATCACCTCAAGGCGCCGGCGCGCCGTCGCGGATCAGCTTGTAGTTGATCGAGTCGAGAAGCGCCTCGAACGAAGCGTCCACGATATTTGGTGACACGCCGACCGTGAACCAGCGCCGCCCCTCTCCGTCGCGGCTCTCGATCAAGACGCGGGTTACCGCGTCCGTTCCACCCGTAAGGATGCGGACCTTGTAGTCCACGAGTTCGAGGTCATCGATGTAGCTCTGATACGGGCCGAGGTCCTTGCGCAGCGCATTGTCGAGCGCGTTCACCGGACCGTTGCCCTCGCCGACCGACATCACCGTGTCGCCGTTGACGCGCGCCTTGACCGTGGCTTCCGAGATCGTGACCAGGTCGCCGACCGCATTGTGCCGCCGCTCCACCATGACGCGGAAGGAGTCCACGTCGAAGAACTGCGGGACGTTGCCGAGCATGCGCCGCGCCAGAAGCTCGAAGGACGCTTCCGCCGCCTCGTAGGCATAGCCGACCGCCTCGTGTTCCTTCACCACGTCGAGCAGACGGGCGACGCGCGGATCGTCTTTCGGCACGGAGATGCCGATGCTTTCCAGTTGCGCCAGGATGTTGGACCGGCCTCCCTGGTCGGAGACCAGGAGCCTGCGCACATTGCCGACCGATTCCGGCGGCACATGCTCATAAGTCCGCGGGTCTTTCTGCACGGCCGAAACGTGAATGCCGCCTTTATGGGCGAAGGCGGACTCGCCCACATAGGGCGCATGCCGGTTCGGCGCGCGATTCAGCACTTCGTCGAGAACGCGCGAGGCATGGGTCAGCGTCGCCAGCTTCTCCGGCGTGACCTTCGTCTCGTAGCGCTCCGCATAGTCGGACTTGAGCATGAGCGTGGGGATGATCGAGGTCAGGTTGGCGTTGCCGCAACGCTCGCCCAATCCGTTCAGCGTGCCTTGGATTTGCCGCGCGCCGGCCCGCACGCCTGCAAGAGAATTTGCCACGCCGTTGTCCGTATCGTTATGGAAGTGAATTCCGACATGGTCGCCGGGAATCTGTTCCACCACGGCCGCAACGATCGCCTCGGCTTCCTCCGGGAGCGTGCCGCCATTGGTGTCGCACAAGACGATCCAGCGGGCGCCGGCCTCGTACCCCGCCTTGGCGCATTGAAGCGCATAGTCCGGATTCGCTTTGTAGCCGTCGAAGAAATGCTCGCAGTCGAGCAGCGCCTCGCGGCCGCTCGCCACCACGGCCTCGACCGACTCCTTGATGCCCTGAAGGTTCTCGTCGAGCGTGATGCCGAGCGCCACGTCGACGTGGAAATCCCAGGTCTTGCCCACGAGACAGATCGCATCGGCCTGCGCGGCAAGCAGCGCCTGGAAGCCTGGATCGTTGGAGATCGATCGGCCCGGCCGCTTGGTCATGCCGAAGGCGGTGAACTTGGCGCCGAACTTGCGATCCTCGCCATAAAGCTTCGTATCGGTGGGATTCGCGCCGGGATAGCCGGCCTCCACATAGTCGATACCGAGCCGGTCGAGCTGCTCCGCTATCAAGAGCTTATCCTCGAGGGAGAAATCGACGCCGTGAGTCTGAGCGCCGTCCCGCAAGGTCGTGTCGTAAAGAGAAAGAGCTTCGCGTGCCATGACCTACACCACACCAAAGAAGAAGTGCAGCGCCAGCAGGACGGCGAGCACGAGCACCAAAATCTTGATCGCAAGATAGACGCGCCGTGAGCCTTTGAACGGCACGTCCTGCAGAAACGACTTCATTGCACGGTCTCCTTGCCGGTCAGCGTCTTCTTCATCGTGGTGTTGGCCAGCCATTCGTCGCCGCGCCGGATGCTGTTGCGTTGCTGAGCGGCGTAGCCGCGCTTACCGAAGAAATCATATGCCGTATCGCTTGCGTCCACGTTGAGCGCCTCCGCGCCGCGCCCGGCCGCCAATTTCTCGAGCGCCTCGGCGAGCATCGTGCCGGCGCCCCGCTCGACGGCCGCGGGATGCACGTAGAAGAAGCCTATTCTGTCGTCGGCCTCCAACGAAGCGAAGCCGACCGGCGATCCGCCCATGGTGGCGACGATGGTCACCTCGCCTGCCAGACGCTTGGCGAAAGCCGCTTCATCATTGGCGACGGCCGCCCACGCGTTTTGTTGCTGTTCCGTATAGTCGTCGCCCGTCAATTCCAGGACGCTGGCGCGGAAGATCTCGCCAAGCAGCGGTGCCTCGTCCGGCAGCATCGGCCGCAACGCGAGCCGGGGATTGGCTACCGCGTTCATCGGGCGACCTCCCACGTGGTGACGAGCTCGCCCGTTTTCGGGTCCTTGGCGTCCTTCAAGACGATGCCCATGGCTTCAAGCTCGCCGCGGATACGGTCTGCTTCCTTGAAGTCCTTTGCCTGACGCGCGGCGTTGCGTGCGGCGATCAATCCGTCGACCTCGCTCGCGTCGGTGTCGCCCGCGCTGTTCTGGCGAACCCGTTCGATCTTAGTCCGCTGGCCGGAGAAGCCGAGGAAGCCGAGCGCCGTGCGCAGCTCCTCGAAATGTCCCGCACGGTGCAGCTTGTGCAGCTCGGCGATGACCTTGGGCGTGTTCAGATCGTCAGACAGCGCCTCGGCCACGGCGGACGGCACGTCCGGCGCAGGCGCGCTCTCCTCGATGTCACCATACCAATCCCACAGCGTCTTATGCGCCTCGTCGAGACTGGCGAAGGTCCAGTCGAGCGGCTGGCGGTAATGCGTGCGCAGCATGTTGAGGCGCAGCGCCTCTCCCGGCCACGCATAACCCTGCCAGCCGGTGAGCAGATCATGCACGGTGACGAAGTTGCCGAGGCTTTTCGACATCTTCTCGCCCTCCACCTGGAGGAAGCCGTTATGCATCCAAACATTCGCCATCACGTCGGAGCCGTGCGCACAGCGCGATTGCGCGATCTCGTTCTCATGGTGCGGGAACACCAGATCGATGCCGCCGCCATGAATGTCGAACACGTCGCCGAGATGCGCCGCGGCCATGGCGGAGCACTCGATATGCCAGCCCGGGCGGCCCTGTGTTTCGATGCCGCCGGGTGAGGGCCAGGAGGGCTCGCCGGGCTTGGACGGCTTCCACAGCACGAAGTCCATGGGATCGCGCTTGAACGGCGCCACTTCGACACGCGCGCCGGCGATCATCTCATCGAGCGGCCGCCCGGACAGCCGGCCGTAGTCGGGCATCGACGAAACATGGAACAGCGCGTGGTCCTCGGCCACGTAGGCGCAGCCATTGGCGATCAGGCGGTCGATCATGCCGCGCATTTCACCGATATGCTCGGTGGCGCGCGGCTCGACCGTGGGATCCAGCGCTCCGAGCGCGGCCATGTCGTCGTGGAATTGCGCCTCGGTCTTTTCTGTGACCTTGCGAATCGCCTCGTTCAGCGTCAGGTCGGGAAAGTCCTGGGCCGCGCGCGCGTTGATCTTGTCATCGACGTCCGTGACGTTGCGGACATAGGTGACATGCTCAGGGCCATAGACGTGCCGCAGCAACCGGAACAGCACATCGAAGACGATGACCGGGCGCGCGTTGCCGATATGGGCGTAGTCGTAGACCGTCGGTCCGCACACATACAT
>NZ_JBPPND010000151.1:0-2960 GCF_051306395.1 Methyloceanibacter sp. | reverse complement strand
CGGTCGGCGAGGCGGCGCATGTAGCGCGTCATCTCGCTTTCCGCCCGGTTCATTTGGAAGACGGGATGGCTGAGATAGGTGGACGTGCGGATCAAGGCTGCGGGCAGCCGGTACGCCGGATATTCGTCGCGATAGACAAGATGGTCGCCGCCGAAAGCCCGCCAGACGGCCTCGAGTGTATCCGGCCGCGTGCGCTCGTCGACGGTGACGCCGATACGGTTCGTCCCCACCTTGCGCAAGTTCACGCCGTTGCCGACGGCATTTTTCATGACGAGACCCTGATAGGGTCCAACGTCAACTGTGATCGTATCGAAGAAGGCATCGGGGCTGATCTCAAAACCCAGCGCTTCGAGACCGTCCGCCAAGCGCGCCGCCTTGCGATGCACACGCTCGGCGATCGCCTTCAAGCCTTTGGGTCCATGAAACACGGCGTACATGGATGCGACCACGGCCGGAAGCACCTGCGCGGTGCAGATATTCGAAGTGGCGCTCTCGCGCCTGATGTGCTGCTCGCGGGTCTGTAGCGCCAGCCGGTAGGCACGGTTTCCGCGCGAGTCGATGGAGACACCCACGAGGCGCCCCGGCAGCGCGCGCCTGTAGGCATCCTTGACGGCGATATAGGCGGCATGCGGTCCGCCATAGCCCATGGGCATGCCGAACCGCTGCATGGAACCGACGGCGATGTCCGCGCCCATTTCGCCTGGCGGCTTCAGGAGTGTGAGAGCGAGCGGATCGGCCGCAACGGCGGCAAGCGCCTTGGCTGCATGCAGCTTGGCAATGAGGTCCGAGAAGTCGTGAAAGCCGCCCTCCACGCCCGGGTACTGGAAGAGGGCGCCGAACACGTTCTCTGGCTGCAAGTCCTTGAAGGGATCGCCGACGACGATGTCCCACCCGAGCGGCTCGGCGCGCGTCTTCAGCACGGCAATCGTTTGTGGCAAGCACTGCGCATCGACGAAGAAGGCGTTCGCCTTCGACTTGGTAACGCGATACGCGAGCGCCATGGCTTCGGCGGCGGCGGTCGCTTCATCGAGGAGCGAGGCGTTGGCGACATCCAGCCCGGTCAGATCGGCGACCAAGGTCTGAAAGTTGAGCAGCGCCTCGAGCCGGCCTTGGCTGATCTCCGGCTGGTAGGGCGTATAGGCCGTGTACCACGCTGGGTTCTCGAGGATGTTGCGTTGGATGGCGGGGGGCAGGATCGTGCCGTGATAACCCTGGCCGATGAGCGAGGTGAGGACGCGGTTTTTGTTTGCCGTCTCACGCAAGCGATCGAGCGCAGCCCGCTCGGACAGCGGCTTGCCGAAATCGAGCGCCTTGGCCTGACGAATTCCCGCCGGCACGGTTTCGTCGATGAGCTTATCGAGACTCGCTGCGCCAACCACCTCCAGCATCGCCGCCATCTCCTCGGGCGACGGCCCGATATGCCGACGGTTCGCGAAGTCGTATGGCTCGTAGCTCTCCTGTGGTGTCATAACCTGTTCCATTCAGCCGATGAGCTCTTTGTAGGCGGCTTCGTCCATGAGGCCGTCGAGGGAACCCAAGTCGGCAAGCTTCAGCTTGAAAAACCAGCCGGCCTTCTCTGGATCTGAGTTCACGATCGAGGGGTCGTTCACGATGACCTCGTTGATCTCGACGACCTCGCCGGCGAGTGGGGAGTAGACGTCGGATGCGGTCTTCACCGATTCAACGACGGCGACCTCTTGGCCCTTGTCAAGCGTGGTGCCGATCTCTGGCAGCTGCACGAAGACCAGATCGCCCAACTGCTCCGCTGCATAAGCGGTGATGCCGACTGTTGCGACATCGCCATCGATCTTAAGCCACTCATGGTCTTTGGTGAATTTCAGCAAGGTTGCCTCCTTGTTGGGCAGCGAACTCAACTGCGTTTGTAGTGGTGCTCGACAAAGGGAAGGGGCGTGACCGTCGCCGGCAGCCGCTTGCCACGAACTTCAGCGAACAGCTTGGTTCCCGGCGCCGAGAGGGGTGTGGGGACGTAACCCATGGCGATTGGCCTCCCGAGGCTCGGACCGAACCCGCCCGATGTGACGTGCCCGACTGGTGCCTCGCCGGCCTCCTCGACGAAGAGCGGCGTCCCGGCGCGGACCGGCATCCGTCCCTCGGGCGCCAAGCCGACGCGATGGACCGCCGGGCCTCGCTCCAGTTCATCGAGAATGATAGGGGCACCTGGAAATTCGCCGACGCGCTCACCACCATGGCGGCGGACCGGCTGGATCGCCCAGGTCAGTCCGGCCATCACAGGAGTCGTCCCCGCGTCGATGTCGGCTCCATAGAGGCACAACCCCGCCTCGAGCCGCAAGGTATCGCGTGCGGCGAGACCGACCGGCGCCACGTCCGGGTTCTCCAGCAAACCTTCCGCGATCTCGCGGGCAACATCTGACGGCATGGAAATCTCGAATCCGTCTTCGCCCGTGTAGCCGGAGCGCATGACCACGCAAGGCTTGCCCATGATCGACAATTCTCGCACGCCCATGAAGCGCATGCTGGCGCAGTCGGGGGCGAGGTGCGCCAGCACCGACTCGGCCTTCGGACCTTGCAGTGCGATCAACGCACGATCGCACTGCTCGACATCGCAGTTCCGGGAGAAGCCGTCGCGCAGAAGGGATTCGTCGTTCTCCTTGCACGCGGCATTGACCACGAGGAGATAGTGATCGCCGCAGTTGGCGACCATCAGATCGTCGAGGATGCCGCCCGTGTCGTTTGTGAAGAAGGTGTAGCGCTGACGTCCCTGCGCCAGTCCCAGGATATCTGCGGGCACAAGGCGCTCGAGCGCGCGCGCGGCGTCGGTAGGGACGCCGTCCTTCGGGCGCACCAGGATCTGTCCCATGTGCGAGATGTCGAACAGGCCCGCCGCGGCTCGCGTATGCCGGTGCTCCGCCAAAACGCCTGCCGGATAGTTCAGCGGCATGTCGTACCCGGCGAACGGGGCCATGCGGGCACCCAAATCC
>NZ_JBPPND010000150.1:0-2317 GCF_051306395.1 Methyloceanibacter sp. | reverse complement strand
ATCCAAAGCGAATGGGCTCGCCGGTGGCCGTCGGAATCTTGTCATTCTTGGCAGCCGCGTCCTTCGCCGTACTGCTGGGCTGGCTGGCCGTGGAGTTCACCGTAAGGTTGACCGGCACATTCGAGGTCATTGCCAGCATCGTCGGCTGGATCCTTTGGCCGCTGTGGATCTGAGACGCGAGACGCTAGCGAATCCGGATGATGCGCGTGTTCGGCGGCAGCACCTTCACGTAAGGCCCCCACACGCAGACATCGCGCCACTCGCAATGGCCGCGGCTGCACGCCTTCTGGTACTTGCAGGAGCGGCATTTGTAGCGGGGCTTGCAGCCGGTGCAGAGCGCGATTTCCTGGCAGTCCCTGAACACCTTGACCGGCGTGGCGATGGGCGCCGGCGCCGCGCCCTCCTCCAGCCCGCGCGGCGACCAGGACCCGGCGCGGCTGTCTCCGAACGACAACGCAACCAGAGCCAAAAGCCCCGCCAAACCCAGCGTGATGCGTGTGCTGCGCACGGCCGCCCCCCAAAGCGGTGCCCCCACCGCAGCCACAAGAGTGCCCTTAGACCGGCCCCGGATCAAGCGCCGCCTATTTGTCATGCGCGCCAAAGCGGGCATCCAGTACTCACCGATTTTCGCGATATCCCCTTCGAGAGAATACTGGATTGCCCGGTCGAGCCGGGCAATGACACGAAGCAGGCTTTACCGCTTAATGACGACGCCCTCGGGCGCGTGGCGGTGCTCCCAACCGGCCCGTTCCAGCGCCGGCGTGTCGTCCTCGGCTTGCGGATAGCCGAGGCACAGATGACCGACGAAAATCCACTCAGGAGGAACATCCAAAATCTCGGTCATGCGGGAAGGATCGAGGATTGACACCCAGCCGAGCCCGATCCCTTCGGCGCGGGCGGCAAGCCACAGCGTATGCACGGCTGTGACCACCGAGTAGTCGAGCGTCTCCGGCATGGTGAGACGTCCGAGCCCCGCCCCTTGCGCGGTGGTCCGGTCGGAGAACACGGCGATCTGCACCGGCGCGTCGTCGAGCCCGGCCAGTTTGAGCCGCGCATAGAGCGCCGCGCGATCCGGATCCTGCATCTCGAGCGCCTCTTTGTTGCAGGCCTCGAAGCAGGAGCGGATTGCGGCACGGCGCCCGGCATCGTCGACAAGCACGAAGCGCCAGGGCTCCGAGAGGCCCACGGACGGCGACAAGCAGGCTAAACCGATTAGCCGCTCGACCGTGCCTTCAGGCAGAGGCGTTCGTTGGAAGCGCCGCACGTCGCGGCGCCAGCGCAGCAAATCGTAAAGCCGCGCGCGGGTCTCGGCATCGAAGCGCGGTGGCGTGTGTGCCTCCTCCTCGTCCGGGGTGCGTTGCGCGAATTGCTGGCTGAACGGTTCCATGACCGACCGACGTTAACACGGATTGTGACTTGCACAGTCGAGGGCTTTTTGCGCAGAAAGCTGGGCTGTGGCGCGCTGCCAAGTCGCCGGTAAGCTGTATTGAAAGAGGGTGGAGACATGACGCTCACTCCCGAGGCGGTTTATATGAGGTTGGGGCAGCTGGTTGCGGAGATGCCCGAGCTTGCCAAGCCGAGTATGCCCCCTGAGACGCAACTTTGGCTGGGGCGTGTTGTTGCCTTAATCGAAGAAATGGGTGCCACTGGCATATCGGACGCGATCGAGATCAAGTTTGCCACGAGGGATCTCGACTCGCCTCACCCTGGGCTACGGCGCTCCGCTGCAGATAAGATCACTCAAGCTCTCTACCGTTCTCTCGCACGTGCCGAGATTGCAGCACCCGCTACCGTCCAAGGTGCCTTCGTCGCCGCTGGGGACGTGCATGACGCGTTCGCAATCGTTGGAAAGGTTCTCGCTGAGGCGAACTCAGATCTGCTGATCGTCGACCCTTATGCAAACGAGGTGCTTCTTCAGGATTTCGTGGTGACTGCTCCTGAGAACGCGCTCGTGCGGATTTTGACAACCCCGCAGTACAAGGCGGCCCTCCAACCCGCAGTCGAGCGGTGGCGCAAACAGTATGGCAAAGGTCGTCCGTTAGAGGTCCGCATTTCAGGGCCCAAGCTGTTGCATGACCGCCTGATAATTGTGGATCAAACAACCGCGTGGTCCCTGACGCAGTCTTTCAAGGACCTCGCTGCAAGGTCCCCCACATCCATAATTCGGGCGCCGCCAGATATCGCACAGGCAAAAATCGAAGCCTATACCGACTTGTGGAGCAACGCGCAGGCTCTTTAGCTCGATGAAGTTCACCGTCCCAAAAACTGCCGACGAATATTTTGAGCAGACTGAGCACGCGGTAAAGCACGCATACGC
>NZ_JBPPND010000149.1:0-2998 GCF_051306395.1 Methyloceanibacter sp. | reverse complement strand
AAAAGATCATCATTCTCGAGTCGCTGGGCCCGGAGGGTGGGCAAGCGGCTACGGGGCAGTAAATGCTCCGCGTTTGGAGAGCCACGCTCCGTACTTCCTTCCTTGCAGCCTGATTGCGAGCCACCGGGAATGCGGTCATCGCATGTGAACTGCTCCGACGGCGTAGCAAGCACCAATGCGACGACCGCTTCCTCTGGAGGCTGTGTGAGAACGCGGCGTTCGGGCGGATAAGGGCGATGGCTCGGTCGCTGACGGCATTTCGGCCGGATAGAGGATCTGAGCGCCGCTCTCAACCTCCTGCCCCGTTGGTGCGCGATCTGAGCGCGCTCTCAACGTAACAATGAGCCCTTCTCACCCCTTCATCGCCTTCACCAATCCGGGAACGCCGAGGATCGCGATCACGCGCGTGATGTTGTAGGCGAGCACGTGCAAGGACATCTCAGTCGCGACGTGCATTAGCGTCTTCATCTTGAAGTGCGTCGCGCCCATCCAGGCCTTGATCGTCCCGAACGGATGCTCGACCGTCCTGCTGCGCAGCGGGATCTTGGCGGGATCGTCGTCGAGCCGCTTCTGGACGCGCTCCAGGATGGATTCGTGTTCCCAGCGTTTTATGCGGCGTTCTTTGCCCGTGCAGCACCTGTGCTTGATCACGCACGCCACGCAGTCGTTCGTCCAGTAGTTCCGGACTGTCTTGCCGTCCTGCTCGTTCGTGTAGTGGTAAGGGAGCCATCTGCCAGCCGGACACTCGTAGGCGTCCTTCTCCGCGTCATAGACGAAGTCAGCCCTGTCGAAGCGACCTACCGCTGCGGCATTGGAGGTGTGCGGCTTCGAGACGGTGACGGCGATTCCCGCCTGCTCACACGCAACGATTTCCTCACCCTTGTAGTAGCCCTTGTCGGCGATCGCCTCGATCGTATCGCCGGCCATCGCATCACGCGCCTTATGCGCCATCATCGACAGGGCATCACGGTCGTAGCCGAGGTTCGTCACCTCATGCGCGACGATCAGATGGTGCTTGGTTTCGACGGCACTCTGCACGTTGTAGCCCACCACCCGGGGCTGCTTGCTCGTTGTCGCCATGGCCCGGCAGTCGGGATCGGTCAGCGATACCTGCGTCTCGCCGGTCGCATCCATCCGTTCTTCGATGGAGCGCAGCGTCCGTCCCTCCTTTCGGTAGTGCGCGAGCTTTTTGATCACGCGCGACAGCCGCGCTTCGATCGGGTGCATGCCGGTCTCGACCAGAACCTCGTCGGCACGGTCGAGCTCACCCATGTACCGGTCGATCGCGGCGTCGATCTCGCCGAGGCGCCGCCTGAGCTTCTCACGCGTATAGCTCTTGGCCTTGGCGTTCACGGCTTTGAACTTGCTGCCGTCGATCGCGACGAGGCTGGCGTCCAGAAGATCAATGTCGCGGCAGAGCGCGACGAACTGCCGGCAGACCCTGCGGATCGCAGGGCCATTGTCGCGGCGGAAATCGGCAATTGTTTTGAAGTCAGGCTTCAAGCGGCCGAGCAGCCAAATCAGCTCCAGATTGCGTGCGCATTCGCGCTCCAGCCTGCGCGATGACTGCATCTGGTTGAGATAACCGTACCTGCTTACCCACCACTCTCAGCCAAGTTTGAGCCACACGAATCGCTGACATTTGCGAGCGTTCCGAGGGAGATGGCGCATGGCTCGCAACAAGGTGCAGTTTCAGAAAGGCCTGTCGGAGGCTGATTTCTCAGCGCTCTACGGCAGCGAGGAGGCGTGCCGCCGGGCGGTGTCCTGGTGGCGCTGGCCGGGTGGTTTCGAATGCCCGGCGTGCGGCGGGCGCGACCATTGCGTGCTCGACCGGCGCGACCTCTACCAATGCAACGCCTGCCGCACGCAGACCTCGCTCACGGCCGGCACGATCTTCGCCAACACCAAGCTGGCGCTCACCACATGGTTCCGCGCCATGTATCTCGTCACGCAATCGAAGCAGGGAATCTCGACGGTCGAGCTCGGTCGCCGGCTCGGCGTGCGCCAGACCACCGCCTGGTCGATCAAATCGAAGCTCACCCAGGTGATGCTTGAGCGCGATGCGAAGAAGTTTCTCGATGGTCGCGTCGAGATGGACGATGCCTATCTCGGCGGCCGCAGACCGGATGGCAAGGTGGGCCGCGGCGCGCCCGGAAAGACGCCGTTCGTGGCCTCAGTCGAGACGACGGACGAGGGCAAGCCGAAGCGCGTGCAGTTGCGCCGCGTCAAGCGCTTCACGAAGAAGGCGATCAAGGCGCTGGCCGGCCGCACAATGAAGCCCACCGCACGCGTCGTCACCGACGGGCTCGGCTGCTTTAACGGGCTCAAGGGCTCGGTCGAAGCCCACGACCGGCTGATCGTCGCGCGTCTCGGACACGCCGAGAAGCTCCCACAGTTCCAGTCGGTCAACACGGTGCTCGGCAACATCAAGAGCGCGATCAACGGCACCTACCGCGCGGTGAGAAAGCACGTCGACCGAACGCTCGCCGAGTTCGAGTGGCGCTTCAACCGCCGCTACGATCTGGCCGCCATGATCCCGCGCCTCGCCTGGGCCGCGACACGCACGCCACCGATGCCGTATCGGCTGCTAAAGCTGGCTGAGAGTGGTGGGTAAGCAGGTCAGAATATGCTTGTACATCTGACCTCTTCGATATGACGGTGTCTTTCTTCTTTGGGGTGGAACCCTGCCACAAGGGCCTACTCGGCGTCACTACCCGTCGTTTTGATTGATGGCTGGCCGCTTGTCACCTATGCACTCGGCGGGATCGCGGGGGCATTCATCGGCTTCCATATCGTTGTCGTTCTCGGGCTCTTGCCTATGCCATTGATGCTGTACCTCGGCGCCGTCATCGGCGCGGCGGCCACTATATGGTTTTGGCGGGGAAGGTGATGAGAACCCACAAGCCATGCGCGCCCGCCGCGAGACGGCTGAACATCCCTTCGATACAATAAAAGAGCGTATGGGATAATACCGCTAGTGTTCCGTCTCTGACAGAGG
>NZ_JBPPND010000148.1:0-15504 GCF_051306395.1 Methyloceanibacter sp. | reverse complement strand
CAGCACCACGCCGCGCGGGCTCGCCGAGCCGACGAGGAGGGGCCGGCCCCGCAATGTGGGGTCGTCGAGCTGCTCGACCGCCGCATAGAACGCGTCCATATCGGCATGGGCGACGATGCGTGGCCAATCCCGGTGTGCGCGACTCATAGTCTAGTCTAGCCCAACCGGCAGCGACTTTCCCGGCTTGGCCTGTCATCGTGCTGGTGTAGGCTCGCGGGTCGATGGCACCCGAACCGACATTCCGATGCGCGACGCTCGCGGATGCTTGCGCGCTCGCCGTGCTGGTGGACATCGCCGGCGAAGGCGCCCCCAACTGGCTCTGGCGCAGTCTGGCGCTGCCAGGCCAATCGGCTCTGGAGGTCGGCCGGGACCGCGCCCGCCGCACGGAAGGCGGGTTCTCCTATCGCCACGCCACGCTCGCGACGGTCGGCGATGAGATCGCCGCTTGCTTGATCGTGTACCCGCTCGACGATCCTTACGATCTGACCGGGCTCGGCGACATGCCGCCCCTTGCCCAGCCGCTTATGCGGCTCGAGGCGCAAGCGCCGGGCTCCTGGTACGTCAATGTGCTCGCCACCTTTCCGGAGTTCCGGGGGCAGGGGATCGGCGCCAAGATGCTCGACATTGCCGAGGAGAAGGCACGCGAGGCCGGCGCGAACACCGCGAGTATCATCGTCGGAAGCTGGAACTCCGGTGCGATACGGCTTTACCAATGCGCCGGCTACAGGACCGTCGCCAGCGAGCCAGCCGTTCTGCCGCCGGACTTCCCGCAAAGCGGCGATTGGATTCTCCTGACACGGCTCCTCGCATGAGCGATACCGAATTCGATCTCGTGGTCATCGGCGCCGGTCCGGGCGGCTATGTCGCCGCCATTCGCGCGGCGCAGCTCGGCATGAAATGCGCCATCGTCGAGCGCGACAAGCTCGGCGGCGTGTGCCTCAACTGGGGCTGCATCCCGACTAAGGCGCTGCTGCGCACCTCCGAGGTTTATCATTTGATGCAGAACGCGGAGTCCTTCGGACTGCGTGCGGAGAATATCGGCTTCGACCTGGCAAAGGTGATCGAGCGCAGCCGCAAAGTGGCCGAGAAGCTGTCGAGCGGCGTTGCCTATCTGATGAAGAAGAACAACATCGCCGTCATCGAGGCCACAGCGAAACTCGAAGGCGGCGGCCGCGTCGGGCTCACCGGCAAGAACGGCGAGGCGCTACCGTCCCTCTCCGGCAAGCACATCGTCGTCGCCACCGGCGCGCGGGCCAAGACGCTGCCGGGGCTCGAGCCCGACGGCAATCGCATCTGGACCTACAAGGAAGCGATGATCCCGGAGAGCTTTCCCAAATCTCTGCTGATCGTCGGCTCCGGCGCCATCGGCATCGAGTTCGCCAGCTTCTACCGCACCCTCGGCGCGCAGGTGACCGTGATCGAGGTGCTGGACCGCATCCTGCCGGTCGAGGACGAGGAGATCTCGCGGCTCGCGCACAAGGCCTTCGTCAAGCAGGGCATCGCCATCCGCACCGGCACCACCGTCGAACGGCTGATTCCTGGCGAGGATGGCGTCACCGCGATCCTCAAAACACCGGACGGCGAGAGCATTGAAGGCATTGTCGACCGCGTGATCCTCGCCGTGGGCATCACCGGCAACGTGGAAGGGCTCGGGCTGGAAGAGCAAGGGATCAAGGTCGAGAAGGGCCATATCGCCATAGACGAATGGTGCCGCACCGGCGTCGAAGGCCTCTACGCGATCGGCGACGTGGCCGGCCCGCCCTGGCTCGCGCACAAGGCCATGCATGAGGGAGTCATGTGCGTGGAAAAGATCGCACGGCTAGACGGCGTCCACCCCATGGACAAGACCAACATCCCGTCCTGCACCTATTGCGCACCGCAGATCGCGAGCCTCGGGCTTAGCGAGACGGCGGCGCGCGAGGCGGGCTACGACATTAAAATCGGCCGCTATCCCTATTCCGCGAACGGCAAGGCGATCGCGCTTGGCGAGACCGAGGGCCTGGTGAAGACGATTTTCGACGCAAAGACAGGGGCTTTGCTCGGCGCACACATGATCGGTGCTGAGGTCACGGAGCTGATTCAGGGCTTCGCGGTCGGCAAGACCCTGGAAACGACGGAGGCGGAATTGATCGCCACCATCTTCCCCCATCCGACATTGTCGGAGATGATGCACGAATCGGTGCTCGACGCCTTCGGGCGAGCCCTCCACATTTAGTCGGCGCGTAACGGAGCGCTTTGCGAGAGCACGACCAACGATCGGAGGACGACTATGAGCCTGATTATTTTTCTCGTGATCGGTCTGATTGCCGGCGCGCTCGCCTCTTACATCATGGGGCGCCAGCAGGATCTCTTGATCAATCTGCTGATCGGTGTTGTCGGCGCCGTGGTCGGCGGCCTGCTCGCAGGCCTTGTCGGCATCGCCGCCTACGGACTGATCGGTCAGATCATTATCGCCACGATTGGCGCGGTGATCTGCCTGTGGGTGTGGCAACGCATGCGCTAGGCGAACCCGCCGAAGCGTGGGAGAGGAGGCGACTATGGAAGGTCATGGCTTGTTATCGATGCCGGGTGTGGGCTTCTTCGGCATGCTGATCATCGGCCTCATCGCCGGTTACATCGCCGAGAAGGCGACCGCCAGCGATCATGGGCTGTTCACCAATCTGCTGGTCGGCATCGCCGGCTCGTTCGTCGGCGGCACGCTCGCCGGGCTGTTGAAGATCGAGTTCTACGGCTGGCTCGGCAATCTGATCGTCGCGTCGATCGGCGCGATCCTGCTGATCTGGATTTGGCGGAAAGTCACGGGGTCCGAGTCAACGTGAGTCGCTTATGGTTACGGTGATCGACACAGTCACTGAGGTGAAGGCGCGGCCGCGCCATCCTGAGAAGGCGCGGCTGCCCGACACCCCCGTCATACCCAAGCCGCCGTGGATCCGGGTGAAGGCGCCCGGCGCGCACGCGTTCGATCGTACCCGCGCAATCTTGCGTACTCATCGTCTCCACACGGTCTGCGAGGAGGCGGCCTGTCCCAATATCGGCGAGTGCTGGGAGAAGCGCCACGCGACTGTGATGATCATGGGCGACGTCTGCACGCGGGCTTGCGCCTTCTGCAACGTGGCCACCGGCAAACCGACGCATCTCGACGAAGGCGAGCCCGCGCGTGTCGCCGACGCCATTGCCGCGCTCGATCTCAACCACGTCGTGGTCACCTCCGTCGACCGCGACGACCTCGCCGATGGCGGCGCGACGCATTTCGCGCGCACCATCGCCGCCATCCGGCACGCCGCGCCGAACACCACGGTCGAAGTGCTGACGCCGGACTTCATGCGCAAGGACGGCGCGATCGAGATCGTCGTCGCCGCGCGGCCCGACGTATTCAATCACAATGTGGAGACGGTGCCTTCGCTCTACCGGCGCATTCGTCCCGGCGCCGATTATCGTCACTCGCTGGCGCTGCTGAGTGAGGCCAAGCGTCTCGATCCGTCGCTCTTCACCAAGTCCGGCATCATGGTGGGCTTGGGCGAGACCGACGACGAAATCGCCGACCTGATGGACGATCTGCGCGGGTCGGATGTCGATTTTCTCACCATCGGCCAGTATCTTCAGCCGACGCGTAAACATGCGGCCATTGACCGCTTTGTCACGCCCGAGGCGTTCCAATCCTATAAGCGGACCGCCGACGACAAGGGATTTCTCCTGGTGGCTGCGAGCCCGCTGACCCGCTCCTCCTATCACGCCGCCGAGGACTTCGAGCGGCTCGAGGCCGCCCGCCTTGCTTCTCTCGGCGCTTAGGCGCACGCCATCTCCGATCCCTCATGCACGTCTTCGAGCTCAAGCATCCCGTTGCACACTCCGCGGACGACATGTACGCGCTCGTGGCCAATATCGAGGACTACCCGCAGTTCTTGCCGCTGTGCGAAGCCCTGAAGATCAAGCGCCGGGAGACGGTCGAGGACAAGGAGGTGCTGATTGCCACCATGCAGGTGGGCTACAAGCTGATCCGCGAAAGCTTCACCACCAGAGTGGTGCTCGATCCCGCCACGCGGACCATCTTCGTCGAATATCTCGACGGACCGTTCTCGCATCTTGAGAACCGCTGGCAATTCATTCCGCGCGCCGCCGGCGGCTCGGATATCGACTTCTATATCGCCTACAGCTTCCGCTCGCGCATGTTCGAGCGCCTGGTGGGCGGCTTCTTCGACAAGGCGGTACAGAAATATACGAGCGCCTTCGAAGCGCGCGCCGACGAGGTCTACGGCATCAAGACTTTGGCGTTCACCTCACAAGAGTGAACGCAACATCGACAACGCCCGCTCGACACTGCGCCGTCTGACTTCGGCGCGCCCGAGATCGCCGAACACGACACGCTCGTGGTGCATGGGACCTTCGGGTCGCCCCGCGGCGAAATGCACGAGCCCCACGGGTTTTTCGGGCGTTCCGCCGTCCGGCCCGGCGATCCCGGTGACGGCCAGGGCGAGACTTGCATTGGAATGCGTTAGCGCGCCACCCGCCATGGCGCGCGCGACGTCCTCGCTCACCGCGCCGTGCTTTTCGATCAGCCAGTAGGGCACACCCAACATCTCGCTTTTGGCCGTGTTGGAGTAGGTGACGAAGCCCCGCTCGAACACATCCGAGCATCCCGGCACGGCGGTGAGCGTGGCGGCGAGGAGGCCTCCGGTACACGACTCTGCGGTCGCCACGAGCTCGCCCTTGTCGCGCGCGGCGGACAAGAAATCGGCAGCCTGCCGCACGATGTCTGCGTCGATCTCGATCTTGTCCGTCATGGAACTCTCACCGTTGCCGTTGCCATGGCCGCGATGCCTTCGCCGCGGCCGACGAAACCGAGTCCCTCGTTCGTCGTGGCCTTAACGCTCACCTGTACGCTTTCGATCCCGAGAATTTGGGCCATCGCGCCGCGCATGGCGTCGCGATAGGGCCCGATGCGGGGCGCTTCGCACAGAAGGGTCACGTCCACATGCACGATACTGCCGCCGCGCGCGGCGATCTTATCGGCGGCGGCCTTGAGGAAGATCTCGGAGCCCGCGCCACGCCAGCGATCATCGGAGGGCGGAAAGTGCGTGCCGATATCCCCGTCGGCGATGGTGCCGAGCAGCGCGTCGGTGAGCGCATGTAAACCCACATCGGCGTCGCTATGACCGATGAGCTTCTTGGTATGCGGAATGCGCACACCACATAGGATGACTTCGTCACCAGGCTCCAGTGCATGCACGTCATAGCCGGAGCCGACACGCATCGTGCCCGTGCCGCTCGCCCGCCGCATCATCTCGTCAGCGATCGTCAAATCCTCCGCCGTGGTCAGCTTGCGATTATGCTCCGCGCCCTCGACCAGCGCCACGTCGAGCCCGAACCATTCGGCGACCGCCGCATCGTCGGTGAAGTCGAGGGTCGGGTCCTGCGCCGCGGCGCGATGCGCGGCAAGGATCGCGTCGAAGTGGAAGCCTTGCGGTGTCTGCGCCCGCCACAGCCCCTCGCGCGACACCGTGCCCATAACGCGCCCGTGCTCCTCGCGTTTCAGCGTATCCGTGACCGGGAGACAGGGCAGGGCGCCCGGATGCCCCTCGAGCGATGCGGTCACCCGCGAGATCAGCGCTCCATCGACAAAGGGGCGGGCCGCGTCATGAATGAGAACCCGATCGGGCGATCTCTCCGCGAGCACCTCGAGCCCGGCCCGAACGCTGTCTTGCCGGCGGGCGCCGCCCATGACGGGGGCCAAAAGCCGACCCGCGAACGGTCCGGCTGCCTCCTCGTAAAGCACACGGTCATCGGGGTGAATGACGACAAGAATGTCGTCGACGCCCGAATGTGCGGCAAAGGCGCAAAGCGTATGCGTAAGCATCGGCTCCGAGCCGATCCGGCAATATTGCTTGGGTTGCAAGGTGTCCGTGGCTGCACGAGCCCCACGACCTGCCGCCACGATCAGTGCCGCCACGCTCACAACCTCTTCTCCCAAATTCCGCAACAATTCCGAGACGTTTCGCCGTTAAGCCTTTGCGCAACATTATTGTTGCACTGCGGCAAAAGGAATATTGCCCCCACGTCAAAACCCTCGTATCGTGCCCAATAATAGATCATGGGGCGTTGGTGCACATAAATTGAGCACAACAACTAGATCAGTCATCGGACGGCCGCGAGGATATACGCATTGAGCGTCTCGACCAAAAAACCAAGTGCGCGCCGCAAAGCCGAGTCGATTCCCTGCGAGGCCCTGGTGGACGCCTTGCCGCATCCGCTGCTCGTGATCGGCAAGGACCTTGCCATCGAGTACGCCAACACGGCGGCCGAGGATTTTTTCCAGATGAGTGCCGGCGTTCTCTGCCGCCACGGCCTGCCCGACGTGGTCGCCTTCGGCTGCCCGCTGATCGCCCTGGTCGAGCAGGTGCAGCGTAACGGAACTACCGTCAACGAATATGGGGTGGAGCTCGGCTCGTTCCGCTTCGAGGCGGCCAAGCTCGTGGACCTATATGGCGGTCCGGTGCCCGACGCACCCGGCCGGGTCATGGTCATGCTTCAACAGCGCAGCATGGCGCAGATGATCGAGCGCCAGCTCACCCATCGCGGCGCCGCGCGCTCCGTCTCGGGACTTGCCGCGGTTCTGGCGCACGAAATCAAAAATCCGCTATCGGGCATTAGAGGCGCCGCGCAACTCTTAGAGGGCGACCGCACCGATGGCGATCGCACGCTGACCCAGCTCATCTGCTCGGAGTCAGACCGCATCTGCAAGCTCGTCGATCGCATGGAGATCTTTGGCGACGAGCGGCCGATCCAGCGCGAGCCCGTGAACATTCACGACGTCCTCGATCACGTGAAGCAGATCGCCAGTACCGGCTTCGCGCGGCACATCAAGATCGTGGAGAACTACGACCCGTCGTTGCCGTCGGTGCCGGGCAGCCGCGACAAGCTGGTTCAAGTGTTTCTCAATCTCATCAAGAACGCCTCCGAGGCCATCGGTGAGGAGCGTAACGACGGACAGATCACGCTCTCCACCGCGTTCCGGCCGGGAGTCCGGCTCTCCGTGCCGGGAAGCCAAGCGCGCGTCAGCCTGCCGTTGGAGATCGCCGTCGAGGACAATGGCACCGGCGTACCGACTGATCTCATCCAGCATCTCTTCGACCCGTTCGTCTCCACCAAACCTTCAGGTACGGGCCTCGGTCTTGCCTTGGTGGCCAAGATCATCGGCGATCATGGGGGAATAATCGAATGCGACTCACGACCCCGATACACGGTCTTTCGGGCGCTAATGCCGATGGCCGACAGCGAAGCGACGCAAGCGACAGCGGAAGCGCAGGCGTAAAGACAATGGGCAAGGGAAATATTCTCATCGCCGACGACGACGCGGCGATCCGAACCGTCTTAAACCAGGCCCTGGCCAGGGCCGGCTACGCGCCACGCGCCACCGGCAACGCCGCAACCCTATGGCGCTGGATCAGCCAAGGGGAGGGCGACCTCGTGATCACCGACGTGGTGATGCCCGACGAGAACGCCTTCGATCTCATCCCGCGCGTCAAGAAGCTGAGACCGGACCTGCCCATCATCGTGATGAGCGCGCAGAACACCTTCATGACCGCGATCACCGCCGCCGAGCGCGGGGCCTATGAGTATCTGCCGAAGCCCTTCGATCTGAACGAGCTGATCTCGGTGGTGGGGCGTGCGCTTGCCGAGCCGCGCAAAAGGGCGCAGCGGCTGTCCGCGGAATCGACCGACGGCATGCCCCTGATCGGCCGCTGTGCGGCGATGCAGGACATCTATCGCGTGCTCGCCCGGCTTACCCAGACCGACCTCACCGTGATGATCACCGGCGAGTCCGGCACGGGCAAGGAACTCGTCGCCCGCGCGCTGCATGAATACGGAAAGCGCCGCAACGGCCCATTCGTCGCCATCAACATGGCCGCGATCCCGCGCGAGTTGATCGAGTCGGAGCTGTTCGGCCACGAGAAGGGCGCCTTCACCGGCGCGCAGATGAAACACGTGGGCCGCTTCGAGCAAGCCGAAGGCGGCACGCTGTTCCTCGACGAGATCGGCGACATGCCGATGGAGGCGCAGACGCGGCTCCTGCGCGTTCTCCAGGAAGGCGAATACACCACGGTCGGCGGACGCACGCCGATCCGCACCAATGTCAGGATCATCGCCGCGACCAATCGCGAGTTGCAGCAGCAGATCGATCAGGGTCTGTTCCGCGAAGACCTCTACTACCGGCTGAACGTCGTACCGTTGCGGCTGCCGCCCTTGCGCGAGCGACTGGAGGACATTCCCGATCTCGTCCGCCACTTTCTCTCCATCGCCGAGAAGGAAGGGCTGCCGCCCAAAGGCTTCGAGCCCGCAGCCATCGAGCGGTTGAAGCGCTACCACTGGCCGGGCAACGTGCGCGAGCTAGAGAACCTGGTGCGGCGCCTGTCGGCCATCTATGCCCAAGACATCGTCACGGCCGAGATTGTGGAGAGCGAGTTCGCGACCGCGGCCCGCGCGCCGTTCCCCGATGCCCAAGAAGCCAGCGGAGACCTGTCGGAGTCCGTGGAGCGCTATCTCAGCGACTACTTCATGGGCTTCGGCCAGGACCTGCCGCCAGCCGGGCTCTATACGCGCATTCTGCGGAAAGTGGAGTTTCCGCTGATTACCGCGGCGCTCGCCGCGACCAGGGGCAATCAAATCCGCGCCGCCGACCTTCTCGGGCTCAACCGCAATACCTTGCGCAAGAAGATCCGCGATCTCGGCATCAAGGTGATCCGCACCCCAAGCATCTGACCCTGGTTAATCACCTAGGAAGTCCCCATATCCCGGCGGCCGGTGGCCCCCCGGGCTCGTCGGCCGTGGGGCGTGAGGCGGGCGGCCATGTCGCCAAAGCGCCACATTGTGATTTTATTGCACCATAGCTGAGACGGACGCACCAGTGGAAGGACCGGCGCGAACCGGGACTCCAACGGGGAAGCCAGGGGAAAGCGGTTTGCGCAGCGTCGTCCAAACTCCGCAAAAACCGAGAAAGCACAAGGACTTCTTGCGTCCGTCCTCCGCCGCCGGGCAGGCTAAGGAGGATGTCTCGGCCAGCTCGCGGGCTCGCAACCGTCTCCCGCTCACGCTCGGCCTGATCATCATGGTCCTGTCCCTCTGCTCGGGACTGGCCACCTATCTCGTTCTCACCGGGCTGACCCCCATCATTCCCACCCAGAGGGTGGTGGTGGGGTTGCTGCTGATCAACCTGCTCCTCGTCCTCGCCATGCTCGGCATCATCGCCTGGCAGGTGACGGGGCTCTGGCTCGCCAGGCGCCGCCACGAGGCCGGCGCGCAGCTCCATGTGCGCATCGTCAGCCTGTTCAGTGTGATTGCCGTGGCGCCTGCGATCCTGCTCGCGGTGTTCGCCAGCGTTTCCCTCGACCGCGGCCTCGACCACTGGTTCTCCTCGAGCACCAAATCGATCATCCAAAACTCCATCGACGTGGCGACGGCCTATCTCCAAGAGCACGGCCAAGTGATTCGCGCCGACACGGTCGGCATGGCCAAGGATATCGACGAGGCGGTCGCGCTGGTACGGGCGCAGCCCCAAGGCTTCGGCAATTTTCTAAACGCCCAGGCCGCCATCCGCGCGCTTCCCGCCGCCTATCTCATCGACCACAGCGGCAAGATCCTCGCCACGGCCGCGTCCGTTCCCGAACTGCCGTATCAGGCGCCCCCCAAGGAGGCCATGGAGCTCGCGAAGAAGGGGCAAGTCATCGTCATCGCGCCGGGCCAGACGAGCATGGTCGGTGCCATCAAGAGCCTGAACAATTTCGACGACACCTATCTTTATGTGATCCGGCCGGTGAACGCGCGCGTGCTTCAGCAGCTACGCGCCACCCGTGCCAGTGTCGCCGAGTATCAGTTGCTCGAACAGCGCCGCGCCGGCGTGCAGGTGGCCTTCGGCCTGATGTATGTGGCCATCGCGCTCACGCTGCTATTGTCGGCGATCTGGATCGGCATGTGGTTCGCCAACAGGCTGGTCGCGCCGATCGGCCAGTTGATGGGCGCCGCGGAAGAGATCAGCCAGGGCAATCTCGGCGTCGAGGTGACCGTCAATCCCGCGGACGGCGACCTCGCCACGCTGGGCTCGACCTTCAACACCATGACGTCGGAGCTCAAGACGCAGCGCGATGAACTCGTCGGCGCCAATTCGACCCTCGATGAGCGCAACCGCTTCATGGAGGCGGTGCTCTCGGGCGTTACCGCGGGCGTGGTGGGCGTCGACGCCAACGGCACCGTCAATCTGGTCAACCGCTCCGCCCAGGAGCTTCTCGGCCTTAAGGAGGAGAAGTTCATCGGCAAGAAGCTTGCCGACGTCGTGCCGGAATTCGGCCAGCACATGAAGCGCGCGCAGAAGCAGGGACGGCGGCTTGCCACCGACCAGGTGACGCTGCGCCGCGGCGGTTCGGAACGCAACTTCGCCGTCCGCGTCACCAGCGAAGGCGACGGACAAGGCTACGTGGTGACGTTCGACGACATCACCGAGTTGGTCATCGCCCAGCGCTCGACCGCCTGGGCCGACGTGGCGCGCCGCATCGCGCACGAGATCAAGAACCCTCTCACGCCGATCCAGCTTTCGGCCGAGCGCATTCGCCGCAAATACGGCGCCTCTATCACCAAGGACCGCGAGATCTTCGAGCAGTGCACCGACACCATCATCCGCCAGGTCTCCGACATCGGGCGGATGGTCGATGAGTTCTCCGCCTTCGCCCGCATGCCCAAGCCTGTCATGGAAATGCATGACGTACGCGAGATCGTGCGCGAGGCGGTGTTCCTCTTCCAGGTGAGCCGGCCGGACATCGAGTTCGAGCTCGACCTTCCAAAAGAGCCGGTCATGACCATGTCCGACCAGCGCCTGCTCACCCAGGCGGTGACGAACCTGGTGAAGAATGCGAGCGAAGGCATCGACACGGCCGTGGAAGCCGCGCCCGAACGCGCCGGCACGGGCCAGATCACCGCGAAGGTTACGACCAAGGCCGACCGCGTCTACGTCACCATCATCGACAATGGCTGCGGTTTGCCGAAGGAGAACCGCGACCGTCTGGTCGAGCCGTACATGACCACGCGGGTCAAAGGCACCGGACTTGGATTGGCCATCGTGCACCGCATCACCGAGCAGCACGGCGGCAAACTGCAACTGGCCGATGCGCCTAAGCGCAACGGCAAGGTCGAAGGGGCGTCAGTGCGAATGGACTTGCCAATCGTGGCGCGGGACGAGGCGGAGACGGACGCGGCGTCCGAAACCGCCTCAGCCGACGATACGAGCAAGTCCGAGCCGGCCGAGGAGGAAGAGGAAGTAACCCATGGCGTCTGACATCCTAGTCGTCGACGACGAAGCGGATATTCGAGAACTCATTTCCGGCATCCTCGAGGATGAAGGACACGGCACCCGGCTCGCCAAGAACAGCGACGAGACCCTTCAGGTCATCGAGGAGCGGCGGCCATCGCTCGTCATTCTCGATATCTGGCTCCAAGGCTCGAAGCTCGATGGGTTGGACCTCCTCGACTGCATCAAGGAGGCCCACCCGGACCTTCCAGTGATCATCATCAGCGGCCACGGCAATATCGAAACGGCGGTGGCGGCCATCCAGCGCGGCGCCTATGACTATATCGAGAAGCCGTTCAAGGCCGACCGGTTGGTGCTCATCACCTCCCGCGCGCTCGAGGCATCGCGGCTCAGGCGCGAGAACCGGGAGCTGCGTGAGCGCAGCACCTATTCCTTCGAGATGGTCGGCAAGTCCGCCGCCATCAGTCAGCTGCGCCAAGCCATCGATAAGGTCGCCCCGACCAATAGCCGGGTGTTGATCACCGGTCCTTCCGGCTGCGGCAAGGAACTCGCCGCCCGCGTGATGCATGGCAAGTCGTCCCGCGCCGACGGCCCTTTCGTGGTGCTGAACGCCGCGGCCATGGTGCCTGACCGCATGGAGCTCGAACTCTTCGGCACGGAAGAGGGAACCGGCTCCGGTCCCCGCAAGGTGGGCGCGCTCGAAGAAGCGCATGGCGGCACGCTCTATATCGACGAGGTCGCCGACATGCCGCTGGAGACCCAGGCCAAGATCCTGCGCGTGCTGGTGGAGCAGCGCTTCCAGCGCCTCGGCGGCGGGACCAAGGTGCATGTGGACGTGCGCGTGGTCTCCTCCACGAGCCACGACCTCCAGAAAGAAATCGCCGCGGGCCGTTTGCGCGAAGACCTCTATCACCGGCTGAACGTGGTGCCCATCCGCGTGCCCGGGCTCGCCGAGCGCCGCGAGGACGTACCGGACCTGGTGCGCTATTTCGTGCAGACCATCTCGGTGGCCTCCGGCTTGCCGCCGCGCCGCATCGGCGAGGACGCCATGGCCGTGCTCCAGTCGCACGAATGGCCGGGCAATGTCCGCCAGCTCCGCAACAATGTGGAGCGGCTGATGATCCTGGTCGGCGGCGATGCCGAGCAGATCGTGACCGCCGATATGCTGCCCGACGAGATTGTGTCCCCAGTGCCGCTATCGCCGAACGGGGCAGGCGGGGAGCACCTAATGTCGC
This sequence comes from Methyloceanibacter sp., assembly GCF_051306395.1. Classification (GTDB taxonomy): domain Bacteria; phylum Pseudomonadota; class Alphaproteobacteria; order Rhizobiales; family Methyloligellaceae; genus Methyloceanibacter. Next base: position 2,976 of record NZ_JBPPND010000148.1, on the reverse strand, counting down.
TTCCTTTGCGGGATGCCCGGGAGATTTTCGAGCGAGAGTATTTGCTGGCCCAGGTCAACCGATTCGGCGGGAATATCTCGCGCACGGCCGAATTCGTGGGCATGGAGCGCTCCGCGCTGCACCGGAAACTTCGGGCGCTGGGCGTCAATTCGAATGAAAGAACTGCCGCCATGCGCTAGCATGGCAGCTTGACTCGCTTCGCTAGGGGGACATGCTCGCAAAAGCTATCCGCGTCAGAGACCTTGCGGACTTGCCTTGCAATCGCGTCTAATGCAATAGGTGGCCGGTTGAAGCGAGAGTCCGACGCCATCCAACAAGCGTAAGCGTGGACCAAAGGGACGGGGAAGCCCATGGCGACAGAACGCACGCAGAGCCTGCAAGATACGTTTCTTAATCACGTCCGCAAGACCAAGACGCCGCTCACCATTTTCCTGGTAAATGGTGTTAAACTTCAAGGCGTTGTGACCTGGTTCGATAATTTTTGCGTGCTCTTGCGCCGAGACGGCCATTCGCAGCTCGTCTACAAACACGCCATCTCGACCATCATGCCTGGCCAGCCCATCCAGCTTGCCGATATCACCGACGCGGAAGGTGCCGCTGAGTAATTGCGTCCAACCGACCCGAAAGAGCTAAGGCATAAAAAGGGGCAGGGGGGACGCAAGGACGCGCGTGCTGACGGGCGTGTCAGAACGGTCGTTGTCGCGCCGATTCTCGACAAGAAGTCCGGCAAAGGCGCCCGCGGACGCGGGCTCGACGCACCTGAGCGTTCACCCCAAGCGCGCCTCGAAGAGGCTGTCGGTCTTGCCCTCGCCATCGATCTCGATGTGCGCGAGAGCGGGGCGGTTCCGATTCCCCAGCCGAAGCCCGCGACCTTGTTCGGATCCGGCAAAGTTGAGGAACTCGCCGGCGTGGTCCGCATGGAAGAGGCAGAGCTCGTCATCGTCGACCATCCGCTCACGCCCGTGCAGCAGCGCAATCTCGAGACCGCGTGGAACGCCAAGGTGCTCGACCGAACCGGCCTGATCCTGGAGATCTTCGGCGAGCGCGCGCGTACTCGGGAAGGGCGCTTGCAGGTCGAGCTCGCCCATCTCGTCTACCAGAAGAGCCGGCTGGTCCGCTCCTGGACTCACCTTGAGCGCCAGCGCGGCGGCTTCGGCGTTCTCGGCGGCCCGGGCGAGACGCAGATCGAGACCGACCGCCGGCTCCTGAGCGAGCGCATCGTCAACATCCGCAAGGAACTGGACCAGGTGCGCCGCACCCGCGCGCTTCACCGTAAGTCCCGGCAGCGCGTGCCATATCCCGCCGTGGCGCTGGTCGGCTACACCAATGCCGGCAAATCGACTCTGTTCAACACGCTCACCGGCGCCGAGGTCCTGGCGCAAGACATCCTATTCGCCACGCTCGACCCGACCATCCGGGCGCTCGCGCTCCCGAATGGCTCGAAGGCCGTACTGTCCGACACGGTGGGCTTCATCTCCGATCTGCCGACGACGCTCATTGCCGCCTTCCGCGCCACGTTGGAGGAAGTGCAGGAGGCCGATCTGATCCTCCATGTCCGTGACATCGCCGATGCGGCAAGCGCCAGCCAGCGCGCCGACGTGAATACGGTGCTCGCCGATCTCGGCATCGACACCGAAGCCGAGCCCGACCGCTTGCTCGAAGTGTGGAACAAGGCCGACCTGCTCGATCCCGTCGCAAGAGAGCATGCGGAGAACGAGGCGGCGCGCCACGGCGCAGTCCTGGTCTCGGCCGTGAGCGGGTTCGGCCTCGATATGCTGCTGACGGAGATCGAGGGCAGGCTCAACCGCCGCCGTCAAACCATCGAGATCGCGGTGCAGCCGCAAGAAGGCGCGCTGTCCAATTGGATCTACGAGAATTGCGAGGTGATCTCGCGGGCCGATCTCGGCGAAGGCGTCACGTCGTTCCGCATTCGCGTGGCGCCGGAGAAGCGCGATAGGCTGGCACGCGTCGCCGGCGCCACGCGGCTCAATACCGCCGCCGAGGAGGGGGCGCCCTAGCCCTTTTTCTCGTCGGCCGCTTTCTCTGCCACTTTGGCCGCGTCCCATAACGCGTCCATCTCTTCGAGCGTCGAGTCCTTGAGCGTGCGTCCTTCCGCGGCAAGTGCCGCCTCGATGTTCTCAAAGCGCCGCACAAATTTTGTGTTGGCGCCGCGCAACGCCGCTTCCGGATCGACACCGAGATGCCGCGCAACGTTCGCCATGACGAACAGCAGGTCGCCGAACTCTTCGGCGACCGCGTCACGTGAATCCACGTTGTCCTTCCCGGCGATAGCCGCTTTGAGCTCGCCGAGCTCTTCCTCGACCTTGGCAAAAACGGGCGCGAGGTCCGGCCAGTCGAAGCCGACCTTCGCCGCGCGCTTTTGCAGTTTCACCGCGCGCGTCAGTCCCGGCAAGCCAACCGGCACATCTGCGAGCGCGCTCTTCGACTCTGCGTCGTCACCACGTTCGGCTTTTTCCTCGGCCTTGATGCGGTCCCACAGATCCGTGCGCATGAACTCCTCGCGGCGCGAGGCGTCCTCGAAGACATGCGGGTGCCGCCGGATCATCTTGCGCGTGATGGCGTCGACCACATCGGCGAAGGCGAAGCGCTTCTCCTCGGACGCCATCTGGGCGTGATAGATGACCTGGAGGAGGAGGTCGCCAAGCTCGTCCTTGAGCCCGTCCATGTCGTCGCGCGCGATAGCGTCGGCGACCTCGTAGGCTTCCTCGATGGTATAGGGAGCGATCGTCGCGAAACTCTGCTTCACGTCCCACGGACAGCCCGTATCCGGATCGCGCAGGCGCGCCATGACGGCGAGGAGACCCTCGAGATCATGCTTGCGGGGCGTGTCGTCAGCCATGACCGGCGCACCGGGAGCGCTTCGCAAAAATCACGAAAATTGTAGGGAAATCAGAGAGATCGCGGAAACGGTGCATTTCGGACCCCGACATCCTCGATTCGCATAAGGTATATTAT
>NZ_JBPPND010000147.1:0-2339 GCF_051306395.1 Methyloceanibacter sp. | reverse complement strand
TTCCCAGATGATTGGGCCAAGCAACTTCTTGCCTTCCCCAGATCAACCGGAGACGTCTTGGGCTAAATCGCCAGGACCCGCAAGTAAGAGTAGGTAGGCAAACCGCAATTTTCTCGCCTCTGCGCGTCCGCCATGGGCTGTGGTATCCAAGCGTGTCCGACGTCAGCGCCCTTGGGACACCTGATGTGATTTCGGAACGGAGGGTTTCTGGCTCATCGTAACCGCCAAGGAGTGGAGATGAGACAGAAACCCGGAACGCTGAAGCCGCCGGCCGAGAAGGTCGTCAAGGACATCCGCCGCCGGACGCGCAAGCTGCATTCGTCCGAGGAGAAGATCCGGATCGTGCTGGAGGGGCTGCGTGGCGAGGAAAGCATCGCCGAGCTATGCCGCCGCGAAGGCATCGCGAGCAGCCTCTACTACAGCTGGTCGAAGGAGTTCCTCGAGGCTGGCAAGCGCCGCCTGGCCGGCGATACGGCGCGGCAGGCGACCAGCCCCGAAGTGCAGGACCTGCGCGCCGAGGCCGCCGCGCTGAAGGAGGCGGTCGCGGACCTGACCCTCGAGAACAGGCTGCTCAAAAAAAGCATGATCGGGGCTGGGGAGACCGAGGCGGGACTGTCAGGAATTTCGTGTGCGGGCGGGCATAGTGGGAAGGAAGGAGATCCCCCATGCCGCGACGCAAGACACCGAAGATCCCCGATGAGCTGCTCGATCGACTGCTGGCTGGAGCCGATCCGAAGACGGCGTTCGACGCCAACGGTCTGCTCGACGACCTGAAGAAGGCGCTCGCCGAGCGGGCGCTGAACGCGGAGATGAACCACCATCTCGGCAGTGGTGAGCCCGGCAACAGCCGCAACGGCTATGGCCGCAAGACGGTGACGACGGACACCGGCAAGCTTGCGCTCGACATCCCGCGCGACCGCCAGGCGAGCTTCGATCCCCAGCTGATCGCGAAGTATCAGCGGCGGTTCCCCGGCTTCGACGAGAAGATCATCTCGATGTACGCCAGAGGGATGAGCACGAGAGAGATCGTCGGGCATTTGCGCGATCTCTACGGCATCGATGTTTCTCCGGACCTGATCAGCGCCGTGACGGACGCCGTGCTCGAGGAGATTGCAGCCTGGCAGGCCCGCCCGCTCGAACCGGTCTATCCGCTGGTCTTTTTCGACGCGCTGCGCGTGAAGATCCGCGACGAGGGTCTGGTACGCAACAAGGCCGTGCATGTCGCGCTCGGGGTCCGCGCCGACGGCACCAAGGAAATCCTCGGCCTCTGGCTCGAACAGAACGAGGGCGCCAAGTTCTGGCTGCGCGTCATGAACGAGCTCCGCAACCGCGGCGTCGAGGACGTGCTGCTGGCGGTCGTCGACGGGCTGAAGGGCTTCCCGGAGGCGATCACCGCCGTGTTCCCGGACGCCATGGTCCAGACCTGCATCGTGCATCTGCTGCGCCACAGCCTCGACTTCGTCTCCTACAAGGACCGCAAGGCCGTCGCGGCCGAGTTGAAGAGCATCTACCGCGCCGTGGACGCAGATGCCGGCGCCGCGGCTCTCACGGCCTTCGAGGAGGGCGCCTGGGGCGCGAAATACCCCGCGATCGGCCAGAGCTGGCGCCGGGCCTGGCCAGAGGTGATCCCGTTCTACGGCTTCGCTGCGGACGTGCGGCGCATCCTCTACACCACCAACGCCATAGAGGCGCTGAACTCGAAGCTCCGCAGGGCGGTTCGCGCGAGGGGCCATTTCCCGACAGACGAAGCGGCCATGAAGCTGCTCTTTCTCGTCTTGAACCGCGCTGAGAAAGAATGGACCATGCCCGCCAGAGAGTGGTGCATGGCGAAGGCGCAGTTCGCCGTTCTCTTTGGCGAGCGCTTCACGCGGGCAATGGCCTGACGATGTTCAACCGCCCGCCCGCACACGAAATTCCTGACAGTCCCTACAAACTTTTGTCTGGCGGCACACGGCAGATCGTCGCTGCATTGCTACGGTGCCCATGGGAAGGGTGAGGATTTTCATGACGTTGGAACCCGAGCAGATTTCCCGAGCCAAGATTGATCGCATGCTCATCGACGCGGGAGGGGTGCTTCAGGACCGAGATGACTTCAATAGAACCGCTGCGCTTGGTGTAGCGGTGCGCGAGTTCCCCCTGCCAGCTGGCTTCTGCGACTACCTGCTGTTCGTGGCAGGCAAGGCCGCAGGCGTTATCGAGGCCAAGAAATCGGGGGTTACCCTTAGTGGCGTAGCGGAGCAGTCCGAGAAATACATGCTCAAGCCGCCCGAGCATCTGGCGCGCTGGGGTGAATCCTAATCTACCATTACGAAAGCACCGGAGACGAGACGTTCTTTCGC
>NZ_JBPPND010000146.1:0-6162 GCF_051306395.1 Methyloceanibacter sp. | reverse complement strand
GGCGGCTTCTACGGCTGGCCGTACAGCTATTGGGGCAAGCATGTCGACCAGCGCGTGGAGCCGCAAAAGCCGGCGTTGGTGAAGCGCGCCATCGTGCCGGATTACGCGCTCGGCAACCATGTGGCCCCGCTTGGGCTCACCTTCGCGGATGGCAATACCTTGCCGCCGGCCTATGCGAGCGGTGTGTTTGTCGGCGAGCACGGTTCGTGGAACCGGGCGCCGCGCAGCGGCTACAAGGTGGTGTTCGTGCCGTTCGTGGACGGCGTGCCCCAAGGCAAGCCAGTCGACGTGCTGACTGGATTCCTCAACGAGGACGAAGAGGCGCGCGGGCGCCCCGTGGGTGTCGAGATCGCCAAGGACGGTGCGCTGCTCGTGGCCGATGACGTTGGCAACACGGTCTGGCGCGTCACCGGCGCTCTGCGGAGCGCCAAGGCACCGCAAACCCTGCGCTCTAGCCGATAAAGCTCGAGAACAGCAACAACGCCGCCTTGATGAAGCCGAGGACCACGGCCCCGGCCACGATCACGCTCGCCGCCGCCACGGCGGTGCCGACAAGGACCGCCAGGCCGTCCTTCTCGACGATGGCGAGCCCGAAAATGGCGATGGCGAAGGCGGGCAGCCAGTTGGCGAAGGGGATGGGCAAGGTCAGTACAAGCGCGAGAAAGAGAACAAGGGTGCCGACGGCGCGCTCGCCGGTCCAGGACAGGAGCTGGGTCAGGCGCGGCGTGAAAAGCCGCTCGGCTCGCTCCAGCGCGGGCAGAGTGCGTGAAACGACGGCCTCGAAGCTCGCGCGCGGGAAGGAGCGGTGCTTGATCCAATTGGGGAACCAGGGGCGGCGCTGGCCATAGGCGAGTTGCGCCCCGAGCAGCACGAGCGGAAAGCCGAGCACAGCCGAAAGCAGCGGAATATTCAGCGGCACGAGATTCGGCAACGCGAAGATCAGGAGCAGGACGCCGAAGCCGCGATCGCCCAGCGCGTCACGGAGTGCACCGAGACTGATGCGGTCCGCCGTCTGGGTCTCCAGAAACTCGCGAAGAAGAACGGTCGTGCGCCGGCCGTTCGGCGCGTCGGCGGCCGTCTCGGTGCGCGACGGCGTTAGGCCGCCGAGGGGATGTGTCGCCTTTTGGTCCATAGTCTCGCCGCATGCCATCCCCCACACTGAGGGGAATATAGGCTCGCAATATGACGGTTGGGTCGCGGCCTAGTTAACGCGCCGGCCGGGAAGCTCGTCCTTCACCTCGGCGCAGTCCTTGCGGGCGAACTTGTTGACCTGGCGCACGACTTCCGGGCCCAGCGCGTTGGTCGAGTTGTCCAGGCCCGTCGCGGCGTATAGCAGAGGATAGATCGCCGCCGGCGCGGACACCTCTCCCCAGTTAACCTTGGCGTCGGTCGCCTTGCCGTTCCTGAACGTAATGCGGGGCGCGAGCTCGACCTCGATGACGTAGGGTTTGCCGTCCTGCTGAATAGCGCAGCGCACCTTGTGCATGTCTGTCTCGATCGAGGCGCGCGGCGCGCTCATGGCATTGGCGAGAGGCGCACGCTCCAGGCGCACGGTCGATTGGCACGCCGCCTTGCCCCAGACCCAATCGACACGGCCGCCCAGCGCATCGACGATCTCCTCGGCGCGCCAAGTCCAGCCGATATCGCAAGTGATGTTCGGCCCTTGCTCCTCCCGGGTCTCGACGATGTCGCAGATCTCGATCTTGCAGGCCTCGCGGGCCTGCTTCTGCGCCTGTTCCTCAGGCGTCGGCTTGCGCTTGGACGTGACCTGCGGCCCGAGATCCTCGGCGGCAAGGCCTGGCACGTTCGCCCCCAAGAGGAGCAGTGCAACCGCAACAAGGGCGAATCGCTTTGTCATGGGCGCCTAGGTTTCACTCTTTAGCGACGCAATGATGGCGTCGCCCATCTCGCGCGTGCCCACGGTCTTGCAGCCGTCTTGCTTGATGTCGCCGGTACGCAGGCCCTGATCGAGCACTCGTGCGATGGCCCTTTCGATTTTGTCCGCCGCGTCACCGAGATCGAAGGAATAGCGCAAGGCCATGGCGAAGCTGGCGATCGTGGCGATGGGGTTGGCTGCGCCCTTGCCGGCAATGTCGGGCGCCGAGCCGTGTACGGGCTCGTAGAGCGCCTTGCGGCGGCCGCGCTCGTCTTCCGCCCCGAGCGAGGCGGACGGCAACATGCCAAGCGATCCCGTGGCCATGGCGGCCTCGTCGGACAGCACGTCGCCGAACAGATTGTCTGTGACGATGACGTCGAATTGCTTCGGTGCGCGCACAAGCTGCATGGCGCAGTTATCGGCGAGGATGTGCTCGAGCTTGACGTCTGAATAGCGTTCCTTGTGGACCTGCGTGACCACCTCGTTCCACAAGACGCCGGTCTTCATCACGTTGCGCTTCTCAGCGGAGTGGACGAGATTGCCGCGCTTGCGCGCCAGGTCGAAGGCGACGGCGGCGATGCGTTCGATCTCGTAGGTCTCATAGACTTGCGTATCCACGGCGCGCTTCTGGCCGTTCCCGAGATCGGTGATCTCCTTGGGCTCGCCGAAATAAACGCCACCGGTCAGCTCGCGCACGATCATGATGTCGAGGCCGTCGACCAATTCCCGCTTCAAGGATGATGCATCGGCCAGCGCCGGGTAGCAGATGGCGGGGCGGAGATTTGCGAACAGCTCGAGGTCCTTGCGCAAGCGGAGCAGCCCGGCCTCAGGGCGCTTGTCATAGGGCACGCCGTCCCATTTGGGTCCGCCCACGGCGCCCAGCATCACCCCGTCGGCTTCGAGCGCGCATCTCATGGTGGCGTCGGACACCGCCTCGCCATGGGCATCGTAAGCGCAGCCGCCGACCAGGTCCGTCTCGGTTTCGATCGTGGCAATGCCGGACGTATTCACCCAATCGATCAGGCGCGTCACCTCGCCCATGACCTCGGGTCCGATGCCGTCGCCGGGAAGAAGTAGGAGTTTGTAGGAAGCCATGAATCCGCGTCCGCCTTGTGCTAAAGCATCGTCCCGATAGGCCGGAGAGAACCGGCGGAGCTTGGGTAACGGGAGTGAGACATGCTGACAAGGGTGCTGTTTGCCGCTTTTTTGCTGGTCGGAGCGGCCGGAGCCGCGTCCGCCCAGGACACCACGGTCGTGGCGCTGGGGCTCACCGACCATAAAGTGACCGAGGACGAGCTCATGAGCGGGGCGGCGTTGCCCACGCCGAAGTTCAACTCGCCTGGGGTCGCCTATGTGCTGGTGGCACACGCACAGAAAGGCGACACCATCGAACTCCATCTCGTGAAGGACGGCGAATCCCTGATGCACAATGCGCGCGAACTCGACGCGGACGAGGACGGCGTGCTGGTCATGGCGGGCAAGACCGGCGTGCCTGCGGGCGGCTGGCCCGACGGCAGCTACACGGCGCGGGTGAAGGTCACGCGCGGCGGCGAGACGCTCGCCGAACAGGAGACGGACGCGATTCCGTTCGAGTAGGCGCGGTTAAGCCCAGGGGCGGCTGGCGGCGTTCTGCTGCTCGAAGGCTTCGATCGCTTCGGCCTTCTCCAGGGTGAGGCCGATATCGTCGAGCCCTTCGATCAGGCAGCGCTTGCGGTGCGGGTCGACGTCGAAGGGGATCGCCCCGCCGTCGGGTCCGCGGATCTCCTGCGCTTCCAGATCGATGGTGAGCCGCGCGTTGTCGCCGCGTGACGCATCGTCGATCAGCTTGTCGATCTCGGCCTGCGGCAGAACGATCGGCAAAATGCCGTTCTTGAAGCAGTTGTTGTAGAAGATGTCGGCAAAGGACGGGGCGACGATGCAGCGGAAGCCGAAATCGAGCAGGGCCCAGGGGGCGTGCTCGCGGGAAGAGCCGCAGCCGAAATTGTCGCCGGCGATGAGGATCTTGGCCTCCGTATAGGGCGCCTGGTGCAGCACGAAATCGGGCAGCTTCTCGCCCGCCTCGTCGTAGCGCAGCTCGGCGAATAGGCCTTCGCCCAGCCCGGTGCGCTTGATCGTCTTCAGGTACTGCTTCGGGATGATCATGTCGGTATCGACATTGATCATCGGCAGATGGGCGGCGATGCCCGTGAGCGTCGTGAATTTTTCCATGGGTAACCTCTTATCCGCCAGCCATATAGCGGCTCGCGAGCCCGGTTTCCACCGTCACATATCCGCGCTTTTCTCCGGCCATTGTGGGCCTTAAGGTCCGGGACCAAGCGGTGGGAGACAAAAGCATGGTGAGCACGGAGATTTACAAGGCGCATCCGGCGATGTTCCGGGCGCACCCGTTTTGGTTCATCCTGTTCGTGCTCCTGATCGCCGCGTTCGGCATCGGCCTGCTCATCCTGCTCTATTGGTACATCAAGACCCGGGCCACGGCGCTGACGGTGAGCGACCATGAGCTCCTCTATGAGCAGGGAATCTTGAGCAAGGAGCGGCTGGCCGTGTCGCTGCGGCATGTACGTTCGGTGCAGGTCAATCAGAGCTTCATCAACCGCATCCTCGGCGTGGGCGAAATCGAGATCAAGACGGCGGGGGACGAGCCTGAGTTCACGGTCACGGACCTACCCGACCCGCATCAAGTGCGCGAGGCGATCAGCCGGGCGCAGGAAATGCGGCTGGACGACTAGGCGGGGAGCCAAGAGCCATGGCGGGCGAAGGAGACCGGCAGGACCGGAAAGAGGCCACGCGATTGTTCGTGGCGGCGGCGGTCGCGCTGATCCTGCTCGTCCTGATGGGCTTCGCCGGGCTCACCTACTTCACCGGGATGATGGGGGAGGCCGATCCATTTTCCGCCGGGCTGGGGCTCAAGAACGCGGCGCTGATCTCGTTCGCGGTGTCGTTCGCGGCGATTCTGGTGATGGCCGTGGTGTCCGGCGGCGACGCCATTTTCGGCGAGCTGCCCTTCACCATCGCAGGCTTTCTGATCTTCTTCGTGATCTTCTGGCTGATGATCGCCTGGATTTTCTAGCGCGCGGAACAGGCTAGTTCGACGGGCCGAGCGTAAAGACACCCCGATCGGACTTCGCGTTCTGGCTGCCGTTGACCAGCTGGCGGTAATAGGCCCGCATCGTCTCGCAGCGCTGCGGTCCGGGCGGATGCACCGCGTCACCCTTCAGCTGGGAGATGAAGGTGCAGATCTGCTCCATGCCTTGGGCGTCGAGCCAGCCCCATTTCACGCCCCGCCGGATGGCGAACAGGTCGGCCTTCGTCTCACTGGCACCGATGAACTGGTGACCGCACTCATGGGAGTAGATGTAGAGCTTTACCTGCGTGGAGAGCCCCGCGATCTTCGTGGTGTTGAGAATGAGGAAGCCCGGAAAGGCGCCTCCCCAGCTATCGAAGTCCGGGTTCAGCACGGTCGGCCGCGTGCCGCAATTCACGCGAATGCCGTCGATCTTGAGGCTCCCGTGGGGGATTTCCTTGCCGGAAGGGCCCACCTGCTCGAGATATTGCTCGATGGTGGGGCCGCCCGTGGAACCGCCGCGATAGACGAATTCCTGTGCGCGCGCGGTGTTGCTCAGGCCGGAGAGGCCTGCAACCGCAAGCGCGGCGACCGCCGCATAACGAAAAATTGCCCGTCCGCTAAGCATCGTTGGCACACTCTAAGGCGAGATTGGTATCTAGGCAATTACCGCACACTGTCGCGGGTCAGTTCGCGGCTTCGGATTCGATGCGCTCCATGTCGTCGTCGGACAGGCCGAAATGGTGGCCGATCTCATGCACCAGAACATGGGCGATAATGTCGCCGAGCTTGTCCTCGTGCTCGGCCCAGTAGTCGAGAATCGGCCGCCGATAGAGGAAGATCATCTCCGGCAGCGCCGAGACGTCGAGCACGCTTTGGCGGGTGAGATCGACGCCCTGATAGAGCCCGAGCAGGCCGAAAGGGGACTCGATGCCGAGCGAGTCGAGCACCTCGTCGGTGGGGAAGTCCTCGACCCGGATCAAGACGTCCTTGGTCATGTCGCGGAAGGCCGCGGGCAGCTTCTTATAGGCCGCGTTGGCGATGGTCTCGAACTCGGCGAGGTTCGGCGCGCGGTGCGTGTGCCAATCGGGGGTCATGCGCGTTTCGTCTCCGGCTTCCGCGCAAGCACGATCGCCTCGCGCAAGGTGAAGGTGTACCCATCCTCCGTCTCGCGGGGGCGCAGGAACTCCCGCAAGGGTTCGCTTGCCAGCATTTCCTTCAG
>NZ_JBPPND010000145.1:0-4898 GCF_051306395.1 Methyloceanibacter sp. | reverse complement strand
AACGCCGATCTTGGAGCCGAGCTTTCGCACCGAAAAGCCGGCCTCGCCGTGGCGCGACAACTGATCGAACGCCGCTTCCAGGATCTGGCTCTTGACCAAGCCGCGACGCCCCCGCGGTCGGGATGTCGCCTTGCCTCGTGCCGCCTGAGTTGACAATTCTACACCGTAGCCAATAGTGTCATAAGCTAGGCATACCCGCCCACTAGCGCCTGTCAAGGCGGCCCCAGCGGGTCTAGCCAGCGGAGGAATTGCGTGCCCGCTTCAAGGCCGTTCGCCGCCACATCGCGAGGGTGGCTCAGACCATCCCTGAGGCCATGCCGCAACTTTACCTCTGAAAGCGATCTGATCCTGAGCGGACAGAACGGGAAGGCGCGGCTCCTGCAGCTCTGCGCCCGCATTGGCTATACTCCGCCCGCGAACTTCCAGCGCTAAGTGATGTCGGCCCTCGGGTCCCGTTCTGCTGGAGGTTTATCGGTGACCAATCAACACCAGACGACGCAACTAAAAGAACTCGACGCTCTCCACCATCTGCATCCCTTCTCGGACCATACGTCCCTCCGGGCTGGCGGCGCGCGCGTCATCGTTCGCGGCGACGGGCCCTATGTCTGGGACAGCGAGGGCAACCGCATCCTCGACGGCATGGCCGGCTTGTGGACTGCAAACATAGGTCATAGCCGCCGCGAGCTGGCCGAGGCCGCCTATGCACAGATGCTGGAGCTCCCGTTTTACAACACTTTCTTCCGCACCACGCACCCGCCCGTCGTTGCCCTGTCGCGCAAGCTTGCCGAGCTCGCTCCAGACAATCTCAATCAGGTGTTCTTCGGCTCGTCGGGTTCGGAATCGAACGACACCGCCATTCGCTTGATCCGCCACTACTGGGTTTTGAAGGGCGAGCCCAAGAGACGCATCATCATCTCGCGGAAGAGCGCCTATCACGGATCGACGATCGCGGCCGCTTCGATGAGCGGCATGGCCCACATGCATGCGCACAGCTACCCGCTCTATGAAGGCTTTCGCCACATCATGGACCCTTGTTGGTACGGGGAGGGGAAGGACGGCGAGTCGCTTGCCGACTTCGGCCTTCGCGCCGCGCGCGCGCTTGAGGACGAGATCCTCGCGGTGGGGCCAGAGAATGTCGCGGCGTTCGCCGCCGAGCCGGTGCAGGGCGCCGGTGGGGTCAAGATTCCGCCGGAGACCTATTGGCCCGAGGTCCAGCGCATCGTGGACAAATATGGAATCCTGCTTCTCGCAGACGAAGTCATCACCGGCTTCGGCCGGATCGGCACGTGGTTCGCTTCACAGCATTACGGCATCCGGCCTCATATCATCACCTTCGCCAAAGCGGTGACCTCGGGCTACATCCCGCTCTCGGGCGTGATCGTCGACGACGAGATTGTCGCGGCGTTACTGGCGCATGACGACGACTTCCACCATGGCTACACCTTCTCGGGGCATCCGGTCGCCTGCGCCGTGGCGCTCAAGAATCTCGAGATCATGGAAGAGGAGAGGCTCGTCCCGCGGGTGAACGAATTCACCGGGCCGGCGCTTGCCGAGGTTCTTGCCAAATTCAAGGACCACCCCCTCGTCGGCGAAGTCCGTTCGATCGGCCTGCTCGGCGCCATCGAGCTCGTTGCCGACAAGCGTACGCGCCGCCGCTTCGCCGATCCGGGCCGAGTCGGGCTCATCTGCCGCGACCACTTCTTCCGCGAGGGCTTTGTCATGCGCGCGGTGTTCGACACCATGGTCACCTCGCCGCCACTGATCTGGACGCAAGAACAGTTCGACGAGGCGGAAGCCGCGATCGGCCGCGCGCTCGATCTCACGCTTTCGGATGTGGCGGGAGAGATCGCCGCATGAGCCGTCCGGTCGTCATCATGCCGTGTTGCACCAAGAGCCTCGGCGACTACACGTTCGACGCGGTGGGGCGCCAATACGCCACCGCCGTCGCCGACGTCGCCGATTGCCAGCCTTTGCTGGTCCCGGTCGGGCCCGGTCTGGCGGATATTGCCTCATTGCTCGAGGTTGCCGATGCGATCCTGTTTCCTGGCAGCCCCTCGAATGTCGAGCCGAGCCACTACAGCGACGAGCCTCCGGTAAAGCCGGAGGCTCTGGACTCCTTTCGCGATGCGCTCACGCTCCCGCTGATCCGCGCATCTGTGGAGCGCAAAAAGCCGCTATTCGCGATCTGTCGTGGCTTTCAGGAGCTGAACGTCGCTCTTGGGGGAAGCCTGCATCAGGCGGTGCATGACGTGACCGGCCAAAGCGATCACCGCGAGCGGCCTAACCGTCCGCTCGATGAACGGTATTGTCCCGTGCATCCCGTGGCTCTGCGCGGCAAGCTCCGCGATTGGCTGGGCAGTGACGAGATCATGGTCAACTCGCTGCATGGACAGGGTATCAAGCGCCTCGCTCCCGACCTGCAGGCGGAGGCATTTGCCGAGAACCAGCTCATCGAGGCCGTGCGGGGGCCTGACGACGAGGTGTTCTGTCTGGGCGTTCAGTGGCATCCCGAGTGGGCGCCAAAGTCGAACGAGGTTTCCGTCGCCTTGTTTCGGCGCTTCGGAGCTGCGGCGAGGGGCATGACGCCATGACCGGGACGCGGCTCAACGTGGATGAAGCGCAAGCGTTCCTGGACGCCAATCCGGCAGTGCAATGGATCGACGCCTTCATGTTCGACATGAACGGTATCGCGCGGGGCAAGCGCATCCGCCGGCCGGACCTGCTTGGCGTCGCCAAGCGCGGCCTCATGATGCCAAGGTCGGTCTTCATCATGGACCCGTTCGGCAACTGCGTGGAAGAAACCGGTAGGCTTTGGGAAACCGGTGATCCGGACGCGTGCTGTCATTTGCTGAGTGGGACGTTGTCTCCGATTCCGGTTGGCGACGGCAGGCGCGGCCAAGCCGTGGTCGTGACCGACGTCAGAAATGAGCTGGATCCCCGTACGGTTCTCGCCAATCAACTTGATCGGTTCACGCGCGCGGGCCGGACGCCCGTTGCCGCCGTGGAACTCGAGTTCTACGTCACGAAGCGAAATGCCACCGGCAAGTTTCGGCTCGAGACTCCCGACGGCGTCGCAGATGACCCGGAGCGACCCCTGACCTTCGGGTTTGACGACATGGAGGCCCTGTCTCCCTTCATCGACGACATCTTTCGTGTCTGCGAGGCGCAAAGGATCCCTGTCGACGCCGTCATACAGGAATCGGGGCCCGCGCAGTTCGAGATCAACCTGAAGCACCGCCCGGATGCGATGGCGGCGGCGCTCGACGGGCTGTTGTTGAAACGCGCCGTCAAAGCGGCGGCGCGCGCGCACCAGCTCGACGCGACCTTCATGGCCAAGCCCCATCATGAATGGGCCGGCTCCGGAATGCATGTCCATCTTTGTCTCCTCGATCAGTCTGGACAGAACGTGTTCGCGGGCGATCCTATTTCGCCGCTGTTTCGGCATGCGCTTGGTGGGTTGTGCGAGACGATGGCGGATTTCATGGCCGTTTGGGCACAGTCGGCCAACGCCTATCGGCGCTACGTGCCAAAGGCCTATGTTTCGATGGCCGCTCAATGGGGCTTCAACAATCGCACCGTTGCTCTGCGCGTCCCCCTCGGCGACGGCGCGTCGACCCGCGTCGAGCATCGGATTGCCGGGGCCGACGCCAACCCCTATCTCGTGATCGCATCGATGCTTGCAGGGATGAGCCATGGGTTCGCCCATGAGCTCGATCCGGGTCCCGCCATCGAGGGTCATTCGGACACGGTTGAAGCGCCGCAGCTGCCAACGGCCTGGGTCAACGCGCTCGACCTCTTCCAGAATTCGGAAATCGTGCGGGGGGCCTTCGGCGATAGGTTTCAGCACGTGTTTTCACGCCTGAAGCAGACCGAGCTTAACAATTTCGAACGCATCGTCACCCCGCTTGATCATCTCTGGTACGCGCAAGGCGCATGAGGCATCCATGACGTCACTTGCATATTTCGAGAAGATTGCGGGTGCGGTCGAGTTACCCCACCAGGCAGTGATCGATGGATGTCTTCGGCCGAGCGTCACAGGGCGCACCTTCGAGAATATCACGCCGCGAAATGGCACCGTCATCAACTGCGTCGCTGACTGTGATGCGGCCGATATCGACGCCGCCGTTGCCGCCGCCCGCAGCGCTTTCGACGAGGGTTGCTGGCGCGGTCTTCATTATCGCGAGAAGAAAAGCATCCTGTTCGCGCTTGCCGACCTCATGGAGCGCGATGCCGAGATCCTCGCCGTGCTTGAGAGCCTCGATGTCGGCAAGCCGGTCAATGACGCTCTGACTGTCGATGTCCCGGGAGCGATCCGCACGCTTCGCTATTATGCGGAGGCGCTCGATAAGATCTATGGTGAGGTGGGGCCTGCCACTTCAGACCGTTTCTCTTTCACCATCGAGGAGCCCCTCGGCGTGGTCGGCGCCATCGTGCCGTGGAACTTTCCATTGCATATGGCGATGTGGAAGGTTGCTCCTGCATTGGCGATGGGCAATTCGGTGGTGCTCAAGCCCGCCGAGCAATCGCCGCTGACGGCCCTAAAGCTTGGCCAATTGGCGCTAGAAGCGGGCATTCCCGCGGGCGTGCTGAACGTCGTTCCGGGCTTCGGCGACAGGGCCGGTAAGGCGCTCGCCCTCCACATGGACGTGGACATGATCGCGTTCACTGGCTCGGGTGCGGTCGGCCGGCTGCTGATGCAGTATTCGGGGCAGAGCAACCTGAAGCGCGTCAGCCTCGAACTCGGCGGAAAATCTCCGCAGATCGTGTTCGCAGACTGTCCTGACCTCAACGCCGCCGCCTTTCACGCCGCCTGGGGCATTTTCTTCAACCAGGGCGAGGTCTGCACCGCTGCGTCCCGGCTCCTCGTGCAGGAAGACATCGCCGACGCCTTCCTCGAC
>NZ_JBPPND010000144.1:0-7268 GCF_051306395.1 Methyloceanibacter sp. | reverse complement strand
GTGTCGTTGCAAGAGGGCTGGCTACTTCAAGGCGAGGGTAGCCAAACCGCAAAGTTGTCGGACAACCCAGGACTTCTGGAAGCGCAAACCGGCTCAGGTCTTAGACTCTTGCCCGTGGAGATCAGAGCAATCCGGGATGAAGCTCCATGGAATTCACCGTCTGATTCGAGCTAAACGTCACTGTTTGACCGGAGAAAGTCATGAGCCATTTCATCGACCGACTGACATACTTCCGGCGGGACCAGGACACATTCTCGGGCAAGCACGGCATCACGACCTCCGAGAGCCGCAAGTGGGAGGACGCGTACCGGAAGCGTTGGGCGGCCGACAAGATCGTGCGCTCGACCCACGGGGTAAACTGCACCGGCTCATGCTCGTGGAAGATCTACGTCAAGGGCGGGATCGTGACGTGGGAGACGCAGCAGACGGATTATCCGCGGACGCGCCCCGACCTGCCGAACCACGAACCGCGCGGCTGCCCACGTGGGGCGAGCTACAGCTGGTATCTCTACTCGGGGACGCGGATCAAATACCCCCTGGTGCGGGCGCGGCTCATCCGGCACTGGCGCGAGGCGCGGGCGACGATGTCACCCGTCGCGGCGTGGCGGTCGATCGTGCAGGACGCGGGCAAGCGCCGCGATTGGGTCGCCAAGCGCGGCCGCGGCGGGTTCGTTCGCGTGGGCTGGGACGAAATTAACGAGCTGATCGCGGCGGCCAATGCCTACACGATCCGGGAATACGGACCGGATCGGATCGCTGGCTTCTCTCCGATCCCGGCGATGTCGATGATCTCCTACGCCGCGGGTTCGCGCTATCTGTCGCTGCTCGGCAGCACGATCCTGAGCTTCTACGACTGGTATTGCGACCTGCCGCCCTCCTCGCCGCAGACCTGGGGCGAGCAGACCGACGTGCCGGAAAGCGCCGATTGGTACAATGCCGGCTTCCTGCTCGTGTGGGGCTCGAACGTACCGATGACGCGAGCGCCGGACGCGCATTTCTACTCCGAGGTGCGCTATCGCGGCGCCAAGAGCGTCGTGATCGCCCCCGATTTCAACGAAGCGGCCAAATTCTCGGACATGTGGCTGCACCCCAAGCAGGGCACCGATGCGGCCCTGGCGCTGGCCTTCGGCCATGTCGTGCTGCGCGAGTTCTATCTCGAGCGGCAGGCCGAATACTTCGCTGACTACGCCCGACGCTATTCCGACTTCCCGCTACTGGTGACGCTGACCGAGCGCGACGGACGGCTGGTCCCCGACCGGATGCTGCGCGCGGCCGATCTGCCCGGGGGCCTTGGCGAAACCAACAACCCCGACTGGAAGGCCGTCGGCATCGACGAGATCACGGGCGAGCTGGTGGCGCCGCTTGGATCTTCGGGCTTCCGCTGGGGCGAGGAGGGTAAGTGGAACCTCGAAGAGAAGGACGGGAAGGGCCGCGACATTCGCCTGCGGCTGACGCTCGCCGACACGCATGACACGGTCGAGCCGGTCGCCTTTCCCTATTTCGGCGCGACGGCCCCGCACGACTGGGTGGCGACCCAGCACGAGCAGATATTGACGCGCAATGTGCCGGTCCGCGAGATCGGCCTGGCGGATGGCGGTCGCGCCCGCGTCGCCACGATCTTCGATCTTTACTGCGCCAATTACGGGCTCGACCGCGGCTTTGGCGGCGCGAATGTCGCCACGAGCTACGACGACGACACACCCTTCACCCCCGCTTGGGCCGAGAAGGTGACGGGCGTGCCGCGCGAGGCGATCGTTCAAGTCGCGCGTGAGTTTGCGCAGAACGCCGAGACGACCAGGGGCCGGTCGATGGTGATCCTCGGCGCGGGGCTCAACCACTGGTACCACATGGACATGAGCTACCGCGGCATCATCCAGCTTCTAGTGATGTGCGGCTGCGTCGGCCAGTCAGGAGGCGGCTGGGCGCATTATGTCGGCCAGGAAAAGCTGCGCCCGCAAACCGGCTGGCTGCCGCTCGCCTTCGCGTCGGACTGGAGCCGACCCCCGCGGCAGATGAACGGAACTAGCTTCTTCTACGCCCATACCGATCAGTGGCGCTACGAGACGATGAAGGTTTCGGAACTGCTGTCGCCGCTCGCGCCTGCGGGCGACTGGTCCGGCGCGATGATCGACTACAATGTACGCGCGGAGCGGATGGGCTGGCTGCCTTCCGCACCGCAGCTCCACACCAACCCGCTGGAGCTGGGGCACAGCCTGCATGAGAGCGGGCGCAATCCCGGCGAGGCGGTGGTCGCGGGTCTAAAATCGGGCGAGCTGGCCTTCGCTAACACCGACCCGGACCATCCGCGAAATTGGCCACGCAACATGTTTTTCTGGCGTTCCAACGTGCTAGGTGCCAGCGGCAAGGGTCACGAATACTTCCTCAAGCACTTCGTCGGCTCGCTGCACGGTGTGGTCGGAACCGACGACCGCGAAGGGATCCAGCGCCCGCAGGAGGTGGTCTGGCGCGACGAGGCGCCGGTCGGCAAGCTCGACCTGATGGTGAACATCGACTTTCGCATGTCGACCACCAGCGTCTACAGTGACATCGTGCTGCCAACCGCGACCTGGTACGAAAAGCACGACCTCAACACCACCGACATGCACCCGTTTATCCACCCTCTGACCGCGGCGGTGGACCCCTCGTGGGAGGCGCGCAGCGACTGGTCCATCTTCCGCGACCTCGCCCGCAAGTTCTCGGAGGTGGCGCCGGAAGTGCTGGGCGTCGAGCACGACGTGGTTCTGACGCCGATCCAGCACGATACGCCGGGCGAGCTGGCTCAGCCCTACGAGCCGAAGGACTGGGCGAAGGGCGAATGCGAGCCGATCCCCGGCAAGACGATGCCCAACGTGCAGCTGGTCGAGCGCAATTATCCCGACGTTTTCACTCGCTTCACCTCGTTTGGCCCGGATGTTGAGAAGTTCGGCAACGGTTCCAAGGGGCTGATCTGGAACGCGGAGCACGAGGTGAAGCAGCTCGGCGATCTTAACGGGCGGGTGCCGGAGGGCCCGGCGGCCGGGCGACCGAAGATCGACACCGATGTGGACGCCTGCGAGACGATCCTGATGCTGGCGCCCGAGACCAACGGCGAGGTCGCGATCAAGGCCTGGGACGTGCTCTCAAAGGCGACGGGCCGGCGGCACGCGCATCTCGCCGAAGGCAAGGAGGACGAGAAGATCCGCTTTCGCGACGTGGTCGCGCAGCCGCGCAAGATCATCTCCTCGCCCATCTGGTCGGGCATCGAGAGCGAGAGCGTCTGCTACAACGCCGGCTACACCAACGTGCACGAGCTCGTCCCGTGGCGGACCCTCTCGGGCCGGCAGCAGCTCTATCAGGACCACCACTGGATGCGGGCCTTCGGCGAGGCTTTTGTGACCTGGCGGCCGCCGATTGACACCCGCAGTGTGGCGCAGGCGCTCGGAAAGTTACCGAATGGCAATCACGAGATCGTGCTCAACTTTCTGACCCCGCACCAGAAGTGGGGCATCCATTCGACCTACACCGAGAACCTGATCATGCTGAGCCTCAATCGCGGCGGCCCGGCAGTCTGGATCAGCGAGGCGGACGCCAGGGCCGCGGGCATCGTCGACAACGACTGGATCGAGGCGTTCAACGTCAACGGCGCGCTGACGGCGAGGGCGATCGTCAGCCAAAGGATCATGCCGGGCTCGTGCATCATGTATCACGCGCAGGAGAAGCTGGTGAATACCGTCGGCTCGGAGGTCACCAGCCAGCGCGGCGGCATCCACAACTCGGTCACGCGGATCAACATGAAGCCGACGCACATGATAGGCGGTTACGTCCAACTGGCCTATGGCTTCAACTACTACGGCACCGTCGGAGCCAATCGCGACGAAATCGTGATCATCCGGAAGATGAGCGAGGTGAACTGGTTCGACAAGGCGGCGGACGAGAACGAGCTGGTCGAGACCGGCACCTCGGATTGGGGCACGGGACAGAAGAAGGAAGCCACGACATGAGAATCCGCGCCCAGGTCTGCATGGTACTCAACCTCGACAAGTGCATCGGCTGTCACACCTGCTCGATTACCTGCAAGAACGTGTGGACCAATCGCGAGGGCATGGAATACGTCTGGTTCAATAACGTCGAAACCAAGCCCGGCATTGGCTATCCGAAGGACTGGGAGAACCAGAAGCGCTGGCAAGGCGGCTGGACCCGCCAAAAGAACGGGAAGATCGTCCCCAAGCAGGGATCCAAATGGCGGATTCTCTCCAAAATCTTCGCCAACCCGCACCTGCCCGAGATCGACGATTTCTACGAACCCTATACGTTCGAATACGAGTGGCTGCAAAAGGCGCCCGAGCTCCAGGCACAACCCTCGGCCAAGCCGCGATCGCTGCTCACCGGTGAGGTGATGAACAAGATCGAGTGGTCCGGCAACTGGGAGGATATGCTGGGTGGCGAGTTTGCCAACCGCAGCCGGGACTACAACTTCGAGGGTGTCGAGAAGGAGATCTACGGCGAGTTCGAAAAGACCTTCATGATGTACTTGCCGAGGCTGTGCGAGCATTGCCTCAACCCGTCGTGCCTCGCCTCGTGCCCGTCGGGTGCGATCTACAAGCGGGCCGAGGACGGCATCGTTTTGATAGATCAGGAGAAGTGCCGCGGTTGGCGGATGTGCGTCTCGGGCTGTCCCTACAAGAAGATCTACTACAACTGGTCCACGGGGAAGTCCGAGAAGTGCATCTTCTGTTACCCGCGGATCGAGACCGGCCAGCCGACCGTCTGTTCCGAGACCTGCGTCGGCCGCATCCGCTATCTGGGCGTGATACTCTATGATGCTGACAGGATCGAAGCGGCGGCCTCCGTCGAGAATGAAAAGGATCTCTATTCGGCGCAGCTCGGCGTGTTCCTCGACCCGCACGACCCGGACGTCCAGATCGAGGCGCGCAAGCAGAGCATCCCGGACCAGTGGCTCGAGGCGGCAGCGCGGTCGCCGATCTACAAGATGGCCGTAGAGTGGAAGGTCGCCTTTCCGCTGCACCCAGAATACCGCACGCTGCCGATGGTCTGGTACGTCCCGCCGCTCTCGCCGATCCAATCGGCCCACGAGGCCGGCAAGATCAGCGCCAAGGACGGGATGCCGGACGTCCGCAGCTTGCGGATCCCGTTGCGCTATCTCGCCAACCTGCTGACGGCGGGGGACGAGGCGCCGGTCGCCTCGGCGCTGGAGCGGATGCTGGCGATGCGGGCGTATATGCGGGCGAAGAGCGTCGAGGGCCGAATCGACCCGTCGATCCCCGAGCGCGTGGGGCTGAGCCAACCGATGATCGAGGAGATGTACAAGATCATGGCGCTCGCCAATTACGAGGACCGCTACGTCATCCCCACCGCGCACCGCGAGCTGGAGGAGGACGCATACGTTCTGCGCGGCTCGACCGGATTCGGTTTTCACGAGGACACCGGCGGCCGGACGAAGACCAACCTCTTCGGCGGCGCGAAGCGGGCCCCGAGGAAGCCCTACATGGACATTTCCACATGAGACTTACGCTTCGTTCCCTGGCGGCCCTGCTGGGCTATCCGTCGGCCGAGCTTAAGCAACATGCGGGCGAGATCCGCGACGCGCTCTCGGCCGAAGGCGTGCTGCCTCGCGCGACACGACGGAGGCTCGAGCCGCTTCTGACCGAACTCGAGACCGAGGATTTGCTCGATCTCCAGGCGGGCTACAGCGAGCTTTTCGACCGCTCGCGGGCGCTCTCCCTGCACCTTTTCGAGCATGTCTATGGCGACAGCCGCGAGCGCGGTCAGGCAATGATCGACCTCGGCCAGCAGTACCTTGACCGGGGGTGCATGCTCGAGAGTCAGGAGCTGCCGGACTTCGTGCCAGTGTTCCTCGAATTCGCCTCGTGCCTTGATTCGGCGGAGGCGCGCGAGATGCTGGGCCAGCCCGCCCACGTCTTCGCCGCGCTCGATGAGCGGCTGGCGGAGCGCCAGTCGCCCTACGCCGCCGTGTTTCATGCGCTGATCGTGCTGACCGGCGCGAAACCGGACACCGACGCGCTGGCCGAACTCAACGAGAAGACGCTCTCGGACGATCTTTCGAAGATCGACGAGGAATGGGAGGAGGCGCCGGTCACGTTCACGGCGCACGAGATGGGCGGCCCCACGGGCATGACGGCCAAGATCAGGGCCGCGGGCAAGGCGATGGTTGCGGCGCGCAGAAGCGAGGTGGAACATGAATGAATTTCTGAACCAGCTGGCCTTCGGCTGGTATCCCTACCTGGCGGTCACCGTGCTCATCGTGGGCTCCATCCTGCGCTTCGACGCCGACCAGTATTCCTGGCGCTCGCAGTCGAGCCAATTCCTCCGCCGCAAGCAGATGATCTGGGGCTCGAACCTATTTCATCTCGGCGTGTTGGTGCTCTTGGTCGGACACTTGGTCGGGCTTCTCACGCCCATCAACGTCGTTGATGCCGTCGGAATCGGCCACGGGACCAAGCAGCTCATGGCATTGATCGTAGGCGGCATTGCCGGGATCGCGGCGCTGGTGGGCGCGAGCCTGCTGCTGCACCGCCGCCTCTTCGAGCCGCGGATCCGGCAGACCTCCTCGATCGGAGACATCGCGGTGCTGGTGCTGATCTGGCTGCAAATCGTGCTCGGACTCGCAACGACCTATTGGACGATGCAGCACCTCGACGGCTCGGAAATGCTGCTGTTCATGGGCTGGGCGAGTGCGATCATCACCTTCGATCCGGTGGCACCAAGTCTGCTGAGCGAGGTCGCGATCATCTACAAGCTGCACATCATCCTGGGGCTGACGCTGTTCCTCATCACGCCGTTCACGCGCCTCGTGCATATCTGGAGCGCGCCGATCTGGTTCCTGTTCCGGCCCGGCTACCAGATCGTGCGATCGCTCGCGCCGGTGAAACGTACTCGCGTCAGCGACATCTACGCCGCGGAGCCGAACTATGGCAGCACGACCCGCTCGCGGCAGCAATCGGAAAGCGGAGAGGCAGGCGCATGACCATGGAAATCCCCCGACTGAAGCCCGACCCCCGCCCCGAGCCGGCCATGCCCTCGGCGTGCGAGGCACGCGGCTGCGGCGGCGGAGGTTTCGCGCCGCAGACGCCGCCGCCCACCTTCTCGGTGGTGCGCGTCAACGGTATCGAGATCGAGCCCGAGGCGATCGCGCAGGAAATCCAGCATCATCCTGCCGACGACGCCGAAGCTGCGTGGACCGAGGCGGCGCGGGCGCTCGTTATCCGCGAGCTCCTGTTGCAGGAGGCGCGGCGGCTCGGCACCGACGC
>NZ_JBPPND010000143.1:0-51183 GCF_051306395.1 Methyloceanibacter sp. | reverse complement strand
CCACATCTTCGTCTACGGCACGCTGCGCGCCGAAAGCGATCATCCCATGGCGCGGCGCCTCTCGGCGCGGGCACGTCACGTGGGCAAGGGACGCGTCCGCGGACGCCTCTACGATCTCGGCTGGTACCCGGCCGCGATGTTCGATGACAGCGAGAAGCGTCACATCCTCGGTGACGTCTTTGCGCTGAAGCCCGGCGGCACGCTGCTGGCCGAGCTCGATGCCTATGAGGCCGGCGATCCCAACTACGAGCGCGTGCCGTTGCAGGTGACGCTTCTGGACGGTGGTACGGTGACCGCCTGGGCCTATGGTGTGACCGAGGCCCCGAATGCACGGATTATTTCGAGCGGCGATTTCGTCGCACATCGGAACGCGAAGACGCCGCGCCCGGTTCGTCCTTAGGTCTTCTTCTCCGGCTCGTTTGTGCGACACCCCCCGAACGGGCTAAAAGGACGGCTGACTGCGGAAGGGATCATGGAATCAATGAACGAAGCCGTGGAGGCAAAAGCTGCGCCCAAATGGGTGTTCACCTTCGGCGATGGACGCGCCGACGGCTCCGCCGAGGACAAAGAGCTTCTCGGCGGCAAGGGCGCGCATTTGGCCGAGATGTCGCGCCTCGGGCTCCCCGTGCCTCCGGGCTTCACCATCTCGACGGAAGTTTGCGCCGCTTACTACGAGCTCGGCCGCAAACTGCCCGAGGCGCTGAAACCCATGGTGGACGAGGCGCTGGCCAAGGTTGGCAAGATCACCGGCGCACGCTTCGGCGATGTCGACAATCCCCTGCTGGTGTCGGTGCGCTCGGGCGGGCGCGCCTCCATGCCGGGCATGATGGACACCGTTCTCAATCTCGGCCTCAACGACGAGACGGTTGAGGGCCTGGCGCGGCTCACCGGCGACCGCCGCTTCGCCTATGACACCTATCGGCGCTTCATTCAGATGTATGCCGACGTGGTGCTCGGCATCGATCACGGCATGTTCGAGGAGATCCTCGAGAACTACAAGAATCTCAAAGGCTTCGAGCTCGATCCCGAGCTCGCTGCCGAGGACTGGGCGGAGATCGTCGTCCGTTTCAAGGCCCTGGTCGGCAAGGAGCTGGAGCAGCCCTTTCCGCAGGATCTCCATGAGCAGCTTTGGGGCGCCATCGCCGCGGTGTTCGGCTCCTGGCAGAACGCGCGCGCCATCGCTTATCGCCGGCTCCACGATATCCCCGACGACTGGGGCACCGCCGTCACCATTCAGAGCATGGTGTTCGGCAACCGAGGCGACAACAGCGCCACGGGAGTAGTCTTCACCCGCAACCCGTCTACTGGCGCCAACGAGCTGTTCGGCGAGTTTCTTCTGAATGCGCAAGGCGAGGACGTGGTGGCGGGCCTGCGCACGCCCCAGCCTCTGACGGAGAACGATCGCGCCGCTTCGGGCAACGGCAAGCAATCGCTGGAAGCCCTCCTGCCGGAAGCCTTCGCGGATCTGAAGGCAGCCTGCGCGGCGCTGGAGAAGCACTTCCGCGATCTCCAGGACATCGAGTTCACCGTGCAGGAAGGCAAGCTGTTCATGCTGCAAACCCGCTCGGGCAAGCGCTCCACGCAAGCCGCGCTGAAGATCGCCATCGACATGGCGCGCGAGGGCATCATCACCGAGGAGGGGGCGGTGCTGAGCCTCAACCCGGCGCAGCTCGATCAGCTTCTCCATCCGGCGCTCGATCCCAACGCGGAGATGACCGTTCTCGCCAAGGGCTTGCCGGCCTCGCCCGGCGCGGCCTCCGGCGAGATCGTGTTCGATGCCGACGAAGCGGTACACATGAAAGCGCAAGGCCACACGGTGATCCTGGCGCGCATCGAGACCTCGCCGGAAGACGTGCAAGGCATGCACGCCGCCGTCGGCATCATCACCACGCGCGGCGGCATGACGAGCCACGCGGCCGTGGTCGCGCGCGGCATGGGGCGTCCTTGCGTGGCGGGTGCCGCCGCGGTGCATATCGATCTCGAGCGCGAAACGCTCGAAGCCGGCGGTCACACACTGCACAAGGGCGATATCGTCACGATCGACGGCTCCTCGGGAAAGCTCATCAAGGGACGCGTGACCATGCGTCAGCCCGAGCTGTCGGAGGACTTTGCCACCTTGATGAAATGGGCCGATGGCTTTCGCCGCATGGAGATCCGTGCCAACGCCGATACGCCCGCCGATGCGCGCCACGCGCGCGACTTCGGCGCGGAAGGCATCGGGCTGTGCCGCACCGAGCACATGTTCTTTCAGGAGCATCGCATCATCGCCATGCGCGAGATGATCCTGGCCGAGAACCCGGAAGCCAGACGCAAGGCCCTTGCAGAGTTGCTGCCGGCGCAGCGTCAAGATTTCATCGAGCTGTTCGAGATCATGGCCGGCCTCCCCGTGACCATCCGGCTGCTCGATCCGCCGCTCCATGAGTTCCTGCCTCACGGCGAAGAGGCCATCGCCGACGTGGCCGAGGCCATGGGCGTGAGCCTCGCGCGGCTAAAACGGCGCATCAGCGTTTTGAGCGAATTCAACCCCATGCTCGGCCAGCGCGGCGCGCGTCTTCTCGTCAGCTATCCGGAGATCGTCGAGATGCAGGCGCGCGCGATATTCGAGGCGGCGATCGAGACCGGCAAGACCCTGCATGAACGGGTGACGCCGGAGATCATGGTGCCGCTCGTGGCCGTCAAGGCCGAGCTCGATATCATCAAGGAGCGCATCACGGCGACCGCGCGCGCTGTCGAGAAGGAGCGCGAGACGAATCTCGCCTATCAGGTTGGCACCATGGTGGAGCTGCCGCGCGCCTGTCTCATGGCCGGCGAGATCGGTCAGAGCGCGGAGTTTTTCTCCTTCGGCACCAACGACCTAACGCAGAC
Organism: Methyloceanibacter sp.; assembly: GCF_051306395.1. Lineage (GTDB taxonomy): Bacteria > Pseudomonadota > Alphaproteobacteria > Rhizobiales > Methyloligellaceae > Methyloceanibacter. The sequence goes on along the minus strand of NZ_JBPPND010000143.1, from coordinate 48,318 downwards.
CACGTTTGGCTTGAGTCGCGACGACGCCGGGCGATTCTTGAGTGAGTACGCCGAGAAAGGGATTATTCACCACGATCCCTTTGTAACCCTCGACGTTGCGGTGGGCGAGCTCATGAAAATCGGCACGGAGCGCGGGCGCGCCGTCCATCCGGACCTCAAGATCGGGGTCTGCGGGGAGCACGGCGGCGACCCGGAAACCATTGGATTTTGCGAGAAAATCGGCCTCACCTACGTGTCCTGTTCACCCTACCGGGTGCCCGTTGCGCGGCTTGCCGCGGCCCAAGCGACTCTGAAAAATCAAACGCTAACGGATAATTAGGCCTTGGCGGTCGAAATAGGCGGTCGTTGCCGATCAACACAATTTGCCCTAAATTATCGGGCAGCGTTAATGGCAACAGACGGGATTCCGGGTTTGATCCGGTGGGGGACTGCCAAACGACGTCGGTAATTTCCCACCAATTTGCCTGGTTTGTTTTGGGGACGCTCTAGACTCGCGGGCCTATGAGGACGCGCTGCTAGGGTAAATGCACAGGGGGACTTCCGGACAAGACCGGCCGTCTTCCGCACGGGGACCTGGAGGGATAATGGGCCGGCGCTCGTCTCGTCGGATGTGGCACGCGATTATTGCGTTCGTGCCGCTTCCCCTCATCGGTGTGGGCTACGTCGTTGCGTCGAGCAATCAGCTCGCGATCGAGGTCGAGCTGTACCTGACCCCCCCAGAAGCCATCTACACCGCCACACGCACCGCCAGCGCATCCGCCGCGCCACGGGAGATTTCCGGCGACGCGGCCAAACTTTTCACCACCGGTGTCAAAGGCCCGCGCGCCGATCACTATGCGGCGGCACAGGCCGTAACCGACGCCGGCAAGCAGCTCATCACCGCGAGCCTCACCGGCGGCGCGGGTCTTGCCAGGGTGGTCGCCGGCGGCGTCAGCCGTGACGCCAAAAGCGATCGCCTGATGCCCACCACGACCGAAATCGCCCTCAAGGTTCCGGAGAGGCGGCGCCCCGACAGTTCGCTCTTCATGAACGCGAGCTACTCCTCGCCATTCAACGCCGATTTCCAGGTGGATGCCTTCCGGCCGGACCCGCACGACATCGCCTATCAGCCGAACGAAGAGGCCCTCAACTTCCGTTACCAGGGCGAGTCGCAAGCCGAGTTTGAGGACCGCGAGCGCCGGTGTCTCGCCACCGCCATCTATTTCGAGGCCCGCGGCGAGCCGGAGCGCGGCCAGGTTGCCGTGGCGCAGGTCATCCTCAATCGCGTACGCAGCCCGGTCTTCCCGCAGACAATCTGCGGCGTTGTCTATCAGGGACAGATGCGCAAAGGCTGCCAGTTCTCCTTTGCCTGCGACGGCCACTCCGACACTCCGCGTGACAACTCCCAATGGGCGCTGGCTCAGGATCTGTCCAAGCGCATCATGTCCGGCGAGCTATGGCTACCCGAAGTGGGATATTCGACCTTCTATCACGCGAACTATGTGAGCCCCCGCTGGGCGCGCCGCATGAATAAGGTCGATAGGATCGGCGCGCATATCTTCTACAAGAAACGCAACGAAGAGCCTTACGTGGTCGAGGCTTCGGCCGCGCCCGAGGGCGGTGCCGGCTCCGACGACGAAGACGGTTATCTGTTGCCCACGCTGTCTCTCGCTTCGGCGGTCAGCGCCGTTTCGGGTTCGGTCAGCGCCGTCGGCGAGACCGTCACAAACTCGGTCACCGCCGTCGCGGGCACTAGCGCGAGCGCGCCCACTCAAGCGATGAGTCTAGGTTACGGGGCGAGTGAGTAAGCGCCCCGACCGAGATCAGGTCGACGCCCGTCCGGGCAATTTCAGCCACTGTCTCTAAGTTGACGCCGCCCGAGGCCTCGGTCAGCACCTTGCCGCTGGCAAGCCTCACGGCCTTTTTGAGCGTCGCCGTATCCATATTGTCGAGCAGCACGGCATCGATCGGGAGCCGCAAGGCCTCCTCCAGCTGTTCGAGCGTGTCCACCTCGACCTCGATCTTGACCATGTGGCCGCCGCGCGCCTGACGCCGTTCGAGCGCCGCCGCGAGCCCGCCGGCCGCGGCGATATGGTTGTCCTTGACCAGCACTGCGTCATAAAGGCCGAAGCGGTGGTTGATCCCGCCGCCGCATCGCACGGCGTATTTCTCTAAAGCGCGCAATCCCGGCGTTGTCTTTCGCGTGCAGGCGATGCGCGTGAGCGTCCCTTCGACTTTCGATACATACTCAGCCGTCAGCGTGGCGATGCCGCACAGCCGGCCGAAGAAGTTGAGCGCCGTCCGCTCCCCGGTCAGCAGCGCCCGCGTGCGGCCCTCGATCCTTGCGACGGTGGCGCCGGCCTCGACATGCGCACCGTCCTCCACGATCCGGGTAAAGCCAATGTCTGCATCGAGCATTCTGAAAGTGGCTTCGGCCAAATCGAGTCCGGCGATGACCGCGGGCTCGCGCACCACGATGGCGGCTTCGCCATGCGCGTCCGGTGGAATGATGGGATCCGTGGTGATGTCCCCGGCGAGCCCCAAGTCTTCTTCCAGCGCCGCGCGCACGGCCCGGTCCACGAGCAGCCTGGGCAGTTCAAGCCGGGACGGCGTTGTTTTGGTCATCCTTGCGAGACCACCCGCAGCTGCGGCGGGCTCGAGACGCCAGCCGCCTCGCGGGCAACTTCCTCAGCCTTGCTCAGCGTTAGGAAGCTCCGCTTTGCTTGGCCTTCATCCGAGGTCGGGTAGTCGCTGCGAAACTGTGCACCGCGGCTTTCCTTACGTGTAAGCGCGGCGGCCGTCACCAGTTTGGCGGTGGTGAGCATATTGGCCAGCTGAGGATCGCCGTCGTTCTCCCGCTCCAGCGTAACGATGGTGGCGAGCGCCTTGGACAGCGAGCCCGCGTCGCGGATCACGCCGACCTCCGCCGACATGGTCCGGCGCAGCGTCTGCTCGGGTTCCGCGTCGTGGCGGACGGGATCGTTCTCCCTCGCTACGGAGGCGAAATTCCGCGACGGAAGCGGGGGCACGGCGGCCGCGATGTCCGTCGCGACCCGTGCCCCGAACACCACCGCCTCCAGCAGCGAGTTGGAGGCAAGCCGGTTCGCGCCATGCGCTCCGGTCGAGGTGACCTCGCCACAGGCCCACAGCCCGTCCACGGTGCTGCGCCCCTGAGCGTCGGTGAGAATGCCGCCCATGTGGTAATGGGCGGCCGGAGCCACGGGGATCGGCTCTTGCGTGGCATCGATACCGGCAGACCGGCAGGTGGCGGCCACCGTCGGAAAATCGTCAACGAGCGCCGGCCCCAGCGGACGGCAATCGAGAAACGCGCCGCGTCCGCCGACCACCTCGCGATAGACCGCGCGGGCCACTACGTCCCGGGGGCCGAGATCGGCGTCCTCATGCACCGCGCGCATGAAGCGTTCGCCCTTGCTGTTGATCAAAAGCGCGCCTTCGCCGCGCAGCGCCTCGGTGGCGAGCGGCGCCGGGTCGCGCCCGATATCTATGGCGGTCGGGTGGAATTGCACGAACTCCGCGTCGGCAATGACAGCGCCAGCCCGCGCGGCGATGGCCACGCCTTCGCCGCGTGCTTCCCTAGGGTTGGTGGTGATGGCGTAGATCTGCCCTGCGCCACCGGTTGCCAGCACGACGGCGCGCGCCGGCAGTACCAGACCCTCTTTGTCGGAATCTCTGTCCGCCGGCGCCAATGCGATTCCCTGAACCCGCCCGTTGCGCACGATCAGGTCGCGGGCGGTATAGCCTTCCAGCACGGTGATCGAGGGGGTCGCCCGCGCCGCCTCGGTAATCGCGCCCATGATGGCGCGGCCCGCGGTGTCGCCTTTCACATGCAGAATACGGTTGGTGCGATGTGCCGCCTCGTGGCCGAGCGCCAGCCGCCCCTCTAGATCCTTGTCGAAGGGCACGCCGTAGCGCAGTAAGTCCTCGATGCGCTGGCGCGCCTCCCGCGCCATGAACAGCGCTACCGCCTCATCGACGATGCCGGCACCGGCACGCACCGTATCCGCTGCGTGGTCCTCGGGCGTGTCCCCCTCGGCGAGCGCGGCGGCGATGCCGGCTTGCGCCCAGAGGCTGGAAGCGCCTTCACCAAACGGAGCGGGCGAGATGACGGTGACGGGAAGCGGCGCGAGCTTGAGCGCTGTGAACAGGCCTGCCAAGCCCGCACCGACCACGACAATGTGGTTGCCCGTGCGGTGCGCATCGGTGCGCATGTTGCCAGTGCTCGTCACATCCGCTTCGCGCTGATAAGGCGCGCCCTCTTTAGTGATTGAGATTGATCATCCGCTCGACGGCGGCGCGCGCCCGCTCGGCAACCGCCGGATCGACGGTCACCTCTTCCTTCATGAAGACGAGGCTGTCCAAGATCTTCGGCAGCGTGATTCGCTTCATATGCGGGCAGAGGTTGCATGGCCGCACGAACTCCACGTTCGGCGCTTCGACCGCGACGTTGTCGCTCATCGAGCACTCGGTCACCAGCAACACCTTGGAAGGCTGGTTGTCCTCGACCCACTTGATCATGCCGGAGGTCGAGCCGGTGAAGTCGGCTTCGCCGATCACATCGGGGGGACACTCCGGGTGCGCGATGATCTTCACGCCGGGATCGGTCTCGCGATAAGCGCGCAGCTCATCCGCCGTGAAGCGTTCATGCACTTCGCAATGGCCCTTCCAGGTGATGATCTCGACGTCGGTCTGAGTCTGCACCCATTTCGCCAGGAACTCGTCGGGGATCATGATCACCCGTTTGGTGCCGAGCGACTCGACCACGCGCACGGCGTTGGAGGACGTGCAGCAAATATCGGATTCCGCCTTCACGTCGGCTGAGGTGTTTACATAGGTGACCACGGGCACGCCGGGATAGGCCTCGCGCAAAGCACGCACGTCCTCACCGGTAATCGACGCCGCAAGCGAACAGCCCGCACGGCTATCGGGGATCAACACCGTCTTGTCGGGGTTCAGCAGCTTCGAGGTCTCGGCCATGAAATGCACGCCGCATTGCACGATCACCTCGGCGTCGGCCTTGGAGGCCTCGCGCGCAAGCTGAAGCGAGTCGCCGATGACATCGGCGACGCAATTGTAAATCTCTGGCGTCATGTAGTTGTGCGCCAGCACGACCGCGTTCCGCGCCCGCTTGAGATCGTTGATAGCCTTGATATAGGGCGCGAAGCCGGGCCACTCGATCGGCGGGATCACGCGTGACACACGCTCATAAAGATGAGCGGTCTCGCGCGCCACTTCGGGCGTATAGGCGAGATCGGGCAGAAGAGAGGGCGGCGGCAGGGCTTGTGCCTTCGCTTCCCACTCGGGGCTCCCAGTCTGAACTGTCGCCATGAACTCACGGCCTCCTTGTGGATATATACTCATAATGAGTATATATGGGGTGTAAAAAGGTCCGGCGCAAGGCCGGGCCACTCCCTATCCTCACATAGAGTATAGGCGTTTGATGCAGTGCATCAAGGTCCCTGGGACCAACGATTGCCAACGGTTAGAGGGCAAATCCGCCTAAAACTTGAGAGCTCGCCTAGACACCGGGCAATTCTTGGTGGCCGAGCCTGCGTTAGGGGACTAACCTAATCGCCGAGAGCGGGGTTTAGCGGGATGCGTAGACAGTCACTAGTCGCGATCCTTGGGGCGGCAGGTGTTTTCGTCCTCGCCGTGATACTGGGCGTCTTGTCCATGGGGGGCGAGCAACCGGAAACTGCGGCTCCCGGTATCGAAATCAAGATCGACGACAACCCAGCCGCACTCGCAGCCAGCGAGGCCCAAGAGGCCGAGGTGGTCGCGACGCTGCCGGGCGCCGCGAAAGAACCCGTCCAAGAAGAGGAAGAGGAGGCGATGGCGGAGCCCGCGGTTCCGCAGGAGCTCCTCATCGCCGAGACGATCCGCCAGAAGCTCAGCGATCCTGTCCTGCGGCAGGGCGCGCATCCGGACGATATTGCCGCGGTCGAGGCCTTCTACACCGCCCATAGCGGCCCCGCGCTGTGGCTCACAAGCGCCGGCATCTCGCCGGGGGGCCAAACCGTTCTCGGCGAGATAGGCAGGGCAGGGGAATGGGGTCTTGATCCGAGCCACTTCCGGGTGCCGCCGGCGAGCTACCAGCCCACCCTGACGGACGATCAGGCTGCGACCGAGATCGCGATCTCTTTGGCCATCCTGAAATATGCCCGCGCCGCCCGCGGCGGGCTCGTCGAGCCCAGCGCGCTGAGCAAGATTTACGACCAGAGCCCTACGGTCCGCCCGCCGCAGACGGTGCTGACCGAGATTTCCGCCGCCTCGGCGCCAGACACCTATCTTGCGGATCTGCATCCCAAGCATGAGCAGTTCACGCGGCTGCGTCAGGCGCTGCTCAAGGCGCAGACGGAAGCGGACAAGGAGCGCCTTAAGGTCAACATGGATCGCTGGCGCTGGATGCCCGAGACGCTCGGCGAGACCTATGTGTGGCTCAACATCCCCGAATTCATGCTGCATGTGGTCAAGGACGGGAAGACGGCCGAGTCAGAGAAGGTCGTCGTCGGCAATCCCAACAGCCCGACGCCGGTGCTCTCAACGGATATGACGGAGATTGTGTTCAATCCCGAACGCGTGGTGCCGCTGTCGGTCATCCGCCGGGACGTCCTGCCGAAATTGCGAGAAAGCGGCGGTTTGTTCGGTGGCGGCGGCACGTCGATCCTCGAACAGTACCAACTGACCGTCAAAAACCGGGGCAGGGCGATCGACCCGAGCAAGATCGATTGGGACACGGTCGACCTGTCCAAGCTGACCTTCGTGCAGGCGCCGGGTCGCACCAACATTCTGGGCAAGGTCCAGTTCCTCTACCCGAATGACCGCGACATCTATCTGCACGACACAATCATTCGCTCGCAGTTGACCCGCGCCGTCCGTGCCGAGGGGTCAAGCGAGCCGCGCGTCGCCAATCCTGAGAAGCTTGCAGGCCTGCTCCTGACCGAGAGCAACGGGTGGAGCACGGCCAAGGCCACTCAGCTTGCGGCCGGCAGCAACACGACAGCGGTCAAGCTCGACAAGCCTATTCCCGTGCACATGACCTATTTCACGGTCCTGGTGGACGAGCAGGGCGAGGTGAAAACCTTCGGCGATGTCTACAAGCTGGATGAGATCGGGGACCCTGACGATGCGGCTGCAGTGTCGCCTCCCGTGGCGGGCTCGGCGCCGATCCCGGCCCGCAAGCCCGTGAACGGAAGCCTCGCCGCCTCCGCGCCCTAAGGACCGGCGGTATCCCAGGTCTTTCCTTAGTGGTTGTCCTCGATCTTGCCGCCGGCCGGTAACGTATACGCGCGCATGGCCAAATAGATCACGAAGCAACCGAGCAACAATCCCCCGGCAATGGCCGGTGCGCGCCAATCGCCGGTCGAGACCCGCACCGCAACCAGTACGACGCAGACGATCACCCCAAGCGCCGGCACAAACCGGGGAATCTCGAATTTCCCTGGTTCCTCGCTCTTCCGCCCTTTGAGCACGAACAGCGAGCCGTTCACCACCGCGAACACGCTGAGCAGGAGCAAAACGGTGGCGGAGGCGAGCTCGGAGATCGTGCCCGCCAGAGCGAGCGGCACGAGAATGAGAAACAGAACCAGGATGGCGACATGCGGCGTCCGGCGGCCGTGATGCACCCGGCCGAAGATCGACGGCAGCAGCCCTTGCCGTCCCATGCCGTAGAGCAGGCGGGAGGCGGTGACGAAATTTACAAGGCCGGTATTGGCGACGGCAAACATCGTGATGCCGGTGAATAGGATCGGCGGGATGATCGGCGCGGCGCGCGATACGACTTCGGTTATGGGCCCTGGAGCCGTGCTAAGTTCCTGCCACGGAACGACCGAGACGGCGGTGATCGCCACGGCGATATAAAGGACCGCCGCCGCCGCCATGGCGGTGATTAGCCCGAGCGGGATCGTGCGCTGCGGGTCACGCACCTCCTCCGCCACGTTGTACATGTCCTCGAAGCCGATAAAGGCGAAGAAGGCGAGCACCGCGCCTTGCATGACGATCAAGATGACATGATCGTCGCCCGGTGCTGCTGGTGTTTCGAAATAATCGACCGACCCCCAATAGGAGATACCGACTGCCACGACCAGAATGAGGCCGGCGGCCTCGACGATGGTGCAAAGGACGTTGACCCACATGGATTCCCGGATGCCGCGGAATACGATGCCGGCCATGATCAGCAGGAAGCCCAGCGCCAACCAAGCCACCGGCAGCCCGTCGAGCCCGACGAGTTCGATAAGGTTGGCGGCGAACACCCGGCTCTGGGTGGCGATCGAGGTAAGCCCCGAGCAGACCAGCGCCAGTCCGACCATGAAGCTGAGCAGAGGAAACCCATAAGCGCGCTGGGTAACGTAAGCGGCGCCGGCGGCGCGTGGGTAGCGCGAGCCAAGTGAGGCATAGGAGAGTGCGGTGAGGAGCGCGGCGACCAAGGCCACCACGAAGGCGAGCCACACGGCATTGCCCACCTGGCCCGCCGCCTTTCCCATCAGCCCGTAGACGCCGGCGCCCAGCATGCTGCCGAGTCCGTAGAGTGCCATCTGCGTGGGGCCGATCGAGCGATGAAGCGTCGGCTCGCCCCCCGATTGCGCTGCCGGCTCTGGTTTTCCCTGGTTGGCCATGTGTTCCCCTCGTTTGCCCTTGGTTCGGCTCTACCACGGCTCGACGTTTCGTGCCTTGCAAAAGCCACGCTTTGCGCTTATGTGTTGTTCATCGACATTTGGCCGGACCATGTGGCCGCGCGCTATGGCGCACGATCAGACCCCTCCCAAACATCGACCACTCGCTCTAGACTGCGCACGCGCACGCGCGTGGGCTTGAGCACAACTGTACCGACTTAAACGAAAGGACGAACCCGATGATTGCGGGCACTGTGAAATTCTACAATTCCCAAAGGGGCTTTGGCTTCGTGCAGCCCGACGACGGCAGCAAGGACGTTTTTGTCCACGCCACTGCGCTTGAGCGCGCCGGCATGTCTGACCTGGCCGAAGGCCAGAAGGTGGAGTTTGACACCGAGGTCGACAGCCGCAGCGGCAAGACCGCTGTCGCGACCATTAAGGCCGCGTAGTCCTCAAAGGACAACGCGAGTCTTGACGAAATTAAAGCCGCCCCTTCGGGGGCGGCTTGTTAGTTTGGGGAGCAGGGTCCGCCCTTAGGCGGCCTTCGTGCGCTTCGCGCGCTTTGCTTTCGGCGCGCTCTTGCGCGGGAAGTCCTCGCGCTCATAGAGGCGCCGGATGCCGCGGCTGTCGAACCGCGCTTCCTCGACCTCGAGATAGGTGCCGAGCAGGCACTCAGGCGGCAAATCCTCAATCGCGTAGCGGACGGCTTCGGCCGCGTCGTCGAACCGCTTGTAACGAATGCCATGCGCCTTGGCTTTCCAGCTTCTGGCTGGAAAAAGCTCAGCAGATGCAGTGAAATCGATTGTCGTCATGGACTGTAACCTTCGTTTAGACCAAAAATATTGGGAAATATTCTCTTCGAGGCTTAGAGGCAGCCTCTGAGGATATATAGAGATTTTTGATGACAAAAACTAGGCGTACGGGTGCGTTGAATTGTCTTTCCAGGCTATTTGAGTTTTCTTTGAACCGAAAAATCTAATCGCGGCTGTTTCGGAACTGTCAGTTGAAGGACCGAACGGCCTTCGGGTCGCCGGCGAAAAGCTAGGCGTGGAACGGCATCATCCGCGGGATGGAATCGAGACCGCGGGTCCCTAGCTCTTTAGGCGATAGCCGGTCTTGAAGATCCACCATACCGCGCCGAGGCAGATGGCGAGAAACAGCCCGATCATGACGAGGCTGAGCTCAATGCTCACGTCGGAGATGCCGTAGAAACTCCAGCGGAACCCGCTCACCAGATAGACGACCGGGTTGAACAGGGACACGGTCTGCCAAACCGGCGGCAGGACGTTGAGCGAGTAGAACGTGCCGCCGAGAAACGTGAGCGGCGTGATGATGAGAAGCGGTACGAGCTGAAGCTGCTCGAAGCCGTCGGCCCAAATGCCGATAACGAAGCCGAGCAGGCTAAAAGTGACGGCGGTGAGAACGAGAAATCCTGCCATCCACACTGGATGATCGATCTGGAGCGGCACGAACAGGGCCGCGGTGGCAAGGATGATCAGCCCGAGAATGATCGACTTGGTGGCCGCGGCGCCCACATAGCCGACCACGATCTCCACGGGTGAGATCGGCGCCGAAAGATGCTCGTAAATCGTGCCGGTGAAGCGCGGAAAATAGATGCCGAACGAAGCGTTGGCCACGCTCTGGGTGAGGAGCGTCAGCATGATGAGCCCAGGCACGATGAAAGCGCCGTAGGGCACGCCTTCGATCTCGGTGATGCGCGAGCCGATGGCCGCGCCGAACACCACGAAATAGAGCGAGGTGGCGATGACCGGCGACACCAGGCTTTGCAGGAAGGTGCGGCCCCAGCGCGCCATCTCGAATTTGTAGATCGATATGATCGCCGGCAGGTTCATCGGTCGCGCCTCACCAGATCGACGAAGATGTCCTCGAGCGAACTTTGAGAGGTGTCGAGGTCCTTGAAGCGGATGCCGGCCTGCGAGAGGTCCGTCAGGAGATGAGTGATGCCGGTGCGCGGTCCCTGACTGTCATAGGTGTAGACAAGCTCGCTGCCGCCGTTGCCGAGCTTCAGGTCGTGGCTGCCGAGCTCGGCGGGAATCGTGTGGATGGCCTCGTGGAGCTGAAGCGTAAGCTGCTTTTGACCGAGCTTGTGCATCAGCTCGTGCTTGTTCTCCACCAGGATCAGTTCCCCCTTGTTGATGACGCCGATCCTGTCGGCCATATCCTCGGCCTCGCGGATATAGTGCGTGGTCAAGATGATGGTCACGCCGGAATCGCGCAGATCCCGTACGACCTGCCACATCTCTTTGCGCAGCTCCACGTCGACGCCCGCCGTGGGCTCGTCGAGGAACAGGATCGAAGGCTCGTGCGACAGGGCCTTGGCGATGAGGACGCGCCGCTTCATGCCGCCCGATAGCGTCATGAGCTTGGAGTCCTTCTTGTCCCACAGCGTGAGGTCTTTGAGAATTTTCTCGACATAGGCCGGGTTCGGCCACTTGCCGAACAGCCCGCGGCTGAAGGACACCGTGGTCCAAACCGTCTCGAACATGTCGGCGGTGAGCTCTTGGGGTACCAGCCCGATCATGGAGCGCGCCGCGCGGTAATCCGTGATGATGTCGTGGCCGCCGACCGTCACCGAGCCGGAGCTCGCCGTGACGATGCCGCAGATGATGCTGATGAGCGTAGTCTTGCCTGCGCCGTTCGGCCCGAGCAGGGCGAAGATCTCGCCCTTGTCGATGTCGAGATTGATGTCCTTGAGCGCGGACAAACCCGTGCCGTAGGTCTTCGACAGGTCTTTGACGGAGATGATTGGCGGCATGGGAGCGAACGGGACCGGACAGTGAGGCGGGGCAGGGCGCCTTCCATCGGCGCTGAGTAGGGCAACAATACGTCGGCTCAGTCTGAGGCGGCTTCTAACCTAAAGTGATCGACCACGCTCGGCTGAATCACGTTTGCCTGAAGGGCTAGCAGCACGAGCTTGGCGTCTAAGCTCGTGCCGTGGTCGAGAGCCGCATCGATGCGCTGCTCGATGTCTTCGGTGAGTGGGAATCCGTTGGCGCCCGCAAAGGCGTCTGCCCCGATCATGCAATAAGCGATGATCTCCGCCGCGGCGCGGCTTTCTTCCGCGCTGGGGTCGTTGCCACCGGCCCGGTCCATCAGCAGCCGCATGGCGGTGAGCTTCACCGCCTCGGGCACCAGATTGGGATGGAGGTCGACAGCCCGCAGGTCCGCATCGAACACGCGCAAGACTGCGGAACGGCCGAAAAATCCGAAAAAACCAAGGGAAAGCGCGGGCTTCACGGGCCTTCCGCGGTCAGCCGCAAGACCGCTCCGTCGCCCGCGTCGGTCAGCGCGTAGACGGCGCCGTCGGGCCCTTGCTCCACGTCGCGGATGCGCGCGCCCATGGGAATACGCTCTTCGCCGGTCACCGTCTCCCCGTCGAGGCTGAGACGTATGATCGCCTGCGATGATAGCCCGCCGATCAGGAGATTGCCCTTCCAGGCGGGAATGGTGTCGGCAGTCCACCCGGGATAGGCGTCGGCGGTGTAGAAGGTGATGCCGGACGGCGAGATCACCGGCGTCCAATGACGCACGGCATCGGCGAACTCCGGGTGGGTCGGCGGATTGGGAATGTCTTTGCCGTCATAATGCTTACCCCAGCTCACCACGGGCCAGCCGTAATTCAAGCCGGGCGCGGGGATATTGAGCTCGTCGCCCCCCTTGGGCCCGAACTCCAGCTCCCAGAGCTTGCCGGTCTTGGGGTGAATAGCCGCGCTCTCGACATTGCGGTGGCCGTAGGACCAGATTTCCGGCTGTGCGTCCTTCTGGCCGATAAAGGGATTGTCCGGCGGCACCGAGCCGTCGGGATTGATGCGCACGATCTTGCCGAGATGACTGGTGAGGTCTTGCGCAGGCTCGAACTTGAAGCGATCGCCAAGTGTGATGAAGAGCTTGCCATCTGGGGTGAATGCAAGCCGGCCGCCGAAATGATTACCGCCGGAGACCTTGGGCGTCTGACGGAAGATCACCTTCACGTCTTCCACTGCGTTCCCGGCAAGCCGTCCACGCGCCACCGCGGTGCCTGCGCCGCCGTCGCCCGGCTCCGAATAAGACAGATAGACCAGCTTGTTGTCGGCGAAATTCGGGTCGAGCGCCACGTCGAGCAGGCCGCCTTGCCCCTTGGCCACCACCTTGGGCACCCCGGACAGAGGCTCCGTCAGCGTTCCGTCAGCGCTCATGATGCGCAGATCGCCGGCTCGTTCGGTCACCAGCAAGCGGCCATCGGGGAGAAACGCCATGCCCCAGGGATGATCGAGGCCCTCGGCGAGGGTCTCCACCTTGATCGTCCCCGTCTCGGTGTCGACGGTGCGGTCGGTGCGGTCCTCGGCGCAGCCCGCCGCGGGCAGAAGCGCGAGCGAGGCCGCGATCAGCGCAAAAGCGCCTTGCCGCGCCCAGCAGAAACGGTTCGATGGCTGCCAGCTCATGATCATACCTATTGCAATGTCGGTTGTGGGCTAGGCGAGTTCAAGGCGCGTCCGTCAGCCGCGGGCCGCCTTAACCCGCAAGCCCGGGGCCGGGCGCTCCAGCACCACCTCGCGGCGGAAACGGTAAAGCCGGGCAGGGCGCCCGCCGGTCTCCGTCGAGACGTTGCCGGTGGGCTCCACCAGCCCGCCTTTCTCCACGAGCCTCCGGAAATTCTGCTTGTGTAACAGTGTGCCCGAGATCGCCTCCACGGTCTTTTGCAAATCATAAAGCGTGAATTCGGGCGGCAGTAGTTCGAACACTACGGGCCGGTATTTCAGCTTTCCCCGTAAGCGCCCCATGGCGGTCGCCAGGATCCGCCGGTGGTCGAGCGCCATGGGCCTGCCAAGCACCGGCAGTTCGTCCCATTGGCTTGCCGCCGAGCGCCCGTCGCGCTTCGCCTCCTCGACGAGACCGGCCTCGTAGAGAAGCTCATAGCGCTCCAGCACTTTCTCCTCGTCCCAGCCGCCGCCGATACCGAAGCCGATCTTGAGGCGCTCCGGGCGCCGCAAGGCGCGCGCGGACTCGTTCGGTCTGGGCGGCCGTTCGGCCCACTCTTTCAGGCGCGGCTCGATTTCCTCTGTGAGAATCTCGGGCTTACCGTCCCGCCAATCCTCCCAGGGGAAGTAGGCGTACCAGGGCGACCAATGTGCGCCCATCATTTCCTCGGTCGCGCCACGTGAGAGCGCGAGATAGCCGACCGAGAGCGTATGCGCGCCGCCTGGCTCCGCATGCCGCCCACGGTCGCCGAACGTGTAGAGCTGCTCCACGTAGCCGAGCTCGATTCCGGTGTGCCGTTTCACCCACTCACGCAAGCCGATCTCGAGAGTGCGGTGCGCGCGCGGCGCGAACGGACCAAAAGGCAGCGCATCCCAGGTGCCCGGCCCCGCGGTGCCGGGCCGCGCCACGAGGATATGCGGCTGCTGATCGCGCACCATGACGATGGCCGCGTTCAGGCCGAGCTCGATCTGAGAGTCGTTGGTGGACGGTTCCGCGGCGGCCGCGTTGTTGCCCCGAGCGCCGACCATGGCTTACGCCGCGGGCCGGGCGGGTAGCGAGAAGACCACGCCTTGCTCGGCGAGCTGACCGCGTCCGATATGCTCCACGGCTGCGCTCATGCGGCCTTTGCGGCAGAGCACGTTGTCAGCCAGGGCGACGAGACGGCGATTGGGGTAGGCGGTGGGCGAGGCGCGGCGCAGCGCCCGGGCAAGCGTATGTTCGTCGCTATCGGGATTTAGGGCGCACAGCGCGATGAAGGCTCCGGCGGTCGAGCGGCTGATGCCGGCCCAGCAGTGGATGAGAAGCGGCGCCTGCTGATCCCAGTCGAGCGTGAACTGGATCAGCTCCGCGACATGGTCCTCGCACGGTACGACGAGCCCATCACGCGCCTCGCAAATGTCGTTCATCGAGAGCCTGAGATGGCGTTCCTTGACGATGCTGGGCGGCGTGTCGATCAGCGTCTCGCCGTTGATCAGGGTCACCAGATGGCTGACCCGGACGTCGGCGACCGTGCCGTGCACGAGACTCAAGGGCGAGACGAAGATCGTGTCCGGCGATATGGCCTCCGGCACTATCATTCGATCTCTCTCGGAAATCAGGGTGTCCATGGGCCTCTCTTGCCTAGCGAATCGATTGCAGCACTTACGCCGTTCATCTGGCAAGCTCATGAAACCGTTTCAAGAACCTCGCCTCACCTTCTGCCGCAGGAAGGGGGCCTAACTGCGTCAGCGCCTGGACGAGAGCGGGGCTGAGCCCCCGGGGCTGGCCGAAAAAGCGCCGCGCCTCGTCCCGGGAAAAGCCTGCAAGACCAATGGCCTCATAGTAGGCGGCGATCTTGTCGGCCCGCTTGATCAGCCTGTTAACGGCCTCGGGGAGGTCCACCGGAAGCCCAAACCGCAGATGAATGGCGGCGAGCAGTTTTGCCTCGAAAGCGCGATAGTCGAGCGATAGCGCCGCCTTGAACGGGCTGATGAGGTCGCCAATGACATATTCCGGGGCGTCGTGCAGGAGCGCCGCGAGCGCGAACTCTTCGGGTAGAGAGGAGTCGAGATCGCCGGCGATGGCCTCGACGAGCAGGCTGTGCTCCGCCACCGAGAATGTGTGGTCGCCGCGCGTCTGGCCGTTCCATCGGGCGACGCGCGCGAGCCCGTGCGCAATGTCCTCGATCTCGATGTCGAGCGGCGAGGGATCGAGCAGATCGAGCCGCCGTCCGCTCAGCATGCGCTGCCATGCGCGTGGGCCTGTACTGGCGGCGATGTTGCTCACGACCATCAAGTCCTCGTCAGCGGCGGCAAGACACGGATCGAGTCCGCGCACGCGAGTCAAACCGTCTCATTGAGAAAAAGCATGGACGATTCACGCTTCGGATGCCATTCATACGCGGTCTCATTTGAGCGAGAGGCAACTCAATCAGAGAGTCGGGAGAACGCACAATGGCGAAACTGCCCAGATTTTCCCTCAGCCACAATGATAAGAATAAAAAGTGGGAACTAAAGCGTGAGGGATCAGGCGAGATCATCAAACGGTTCAAGACCAAAGCCGCTGCCACCAAGGGCGGCGTGCTTGAAAGGGCCGTCAAGAAGATGGGCTCGGTTCGCATCAGGAAGCGCGACGGCAAGATCCAAGAGGAGCGCACCTATCCGCGCAGCATGGATCCGAGCGGCCGCGGCTGACGCTTAAGACCGCCCGAGGACGGCGCAAGCCTTGTGGCGATGGCAGGTCGTCAAATGGTCGTTGACCATGCCCGTGGCCTGTATGAAGGCATAGACGATCGTCGGCCCACAAAATTTAAAGCCACGTGACTTGAGCTCCTTGGAGATGGCGCGCGAGAGCGCCGTCTCCGCAGGGACTTGGTCGATTGTCTTGTAGCGGTTGAGGATCGGCTCGCCGTTCACAAAGTCCCACAGGAAAGCCGAAAAGCCGGGCCCCGCCTCCATCATGTCGAGCCAGACACGAGCCGAGGCGATCGCACCTTCAATCTTCATGCGGTTTCGCACGATGCCCGCGTCCTGCATCAGGGATGCGACCTTCTTGGCGTTGTAGCGGGCGATTTTCTCAGGCGCGAAGTCGTCGAAGGCGCGGCGGAAAGCGTCGCGCTTGCGCAAGATGGTGATCCACGAGAGACCCGCTTGAAAGCCGTCGAGCATCAGCTTCTCGTAGAGCGCGCGGTCGTCGCGCTCGGGCACGCCCCATTCCTCGTCGTGATAGGCGACATAGAGCGGATCGGTGCCCGGCCACGGACAACGCTTGAGTGCTGCGCCTGTCATGCGGCAGGAATTTCGAACCCGGCAAAAGCCGGACGGGATAGCGTAATGGTCGCATCGCCCGCTTTGAGCGCCGTCCCTTTTGACGTGGCGTCCGCGGCCCGGTCCAAGCGAAGCAGCGCCAGCCCGCGCGTTCCGGCCACCGAGCCAAGGGTGCCGAGGGGCAAATCTCCAGCCTGGACCGCGGCGCCGCTCAGCAAGGGGCCATCGCCCTCCACAGGCACGACCCGTTTGCGTGTCGTGCCGCGGTGCTCCATGCGCGACACCACCTCTTGCCCGACGAAGCAGCCCTTCTTGAAGTCGACCCCGTTCAATTGGTCGAACAGAGCCTCGTGGGGAAACGTGTCGCCAAGCGCATAATCGCGCCCGCCCTCGGGTACGCCGAGCATGATGCGGTGCGCGTGGTAGGCGTCCTCACTGGCCTCGGCGCAGGCGAGACGGCTGATCGCAGCGCGGTCCGGCAACAAGACCCGCATACCAAGCGCCGGCAGCCGCGGATCGGCGAACCCGATCGCCTCCTCGGGCACGTTTGGCGTACCGTCCCAAGTGGCGGCCACATCGAACTCCGGGGCTTCGGCAATCTCGACCTGCGCGCGCAATCGATAGAAGCCAAGCCGTTTGGCCAGCTCGGCGAGCGTGTCCTTGGGCGCTTCGATGAGAAAGTCGCCGGCATGCGGCACCACGAAGAAATCGAACAGGATCTTGCCTTGGGGGCTCAATAGCCCCGTGTGGACGGCCGTGCCTTGTTCTGCTTTGTCGAGATTGTTGGTGATCACGCCTTGGAGGAACTTGCGCGCATCCGCACCGCTCACACGCAACACGCCGCGGTCGGAAAGCCGTGTGGCTTGGCAATGACTCATGGGGCGCCCTTCTGCTACCAAGGCGGACGAATCTATGAGCGGGGGCGAGAGCCTGCAAGGGAGGCGAGCCGCAATCATGGCCGAGACCTTCGATATCGTCTTCAAGGGCGGAACGGTGGTGAATCAGGCGGGCGAGGGGACCGCCGATATCGGCATCCGAGACGGCCAAATCCGCGCTGTCGGCCCCATCGGGGAGGGGCTTGCGGGCGAGACTATCGACGCGCGCGGCCTCCATATCCTCCCGGGGGTCATCGACACCCAGGTCCATTTCCGCGAGCCCGGCATGGAGCACAAGGAGGATCTGGAGACCGGCAGCCGCTCGGCGGTGCTCGGCGGCGTCACGGCCGTCTTCGAGATGCCTAACACCAAGCCCCCCACCACCAACGCCGAGGCGTTGGCCGCCAAGGTCGCCGCCGCCACGAACCGCATGCATTGCGACTTCGCTTTCTTTGTCGGCGCCACCCACGACAATATCGAAGACCTCGGCGAGCTCGAATGCTTGCCCGGCGCGGCGGGGATCAAGATTTTCGCCGGCTCCTCCACCGGCGATCTGCTCGTCGATAACGAGGAAGAGCTGTCGCGCCTGCTCGCCACGATCAGGCGCCGCTGCTCCTTCCATTCCGAATGCGAGTCGCGGCTGCGGGAACGCGTCTCGGTGCAGCGGGAAGGCGACCCGTCGAGCCACTCGGAGTGGCGCGACGTGACCGCTGCGCTGGCCTCGACCGAGAGACTATTGCGCCTGGCCACCGAGGCGGGAAAGCGCATTCACATTCTTCATGTGTCGACCGGCGCGGAAATGGAGCTGTTGTCGCTGCACAAGGACGTGGCGAGTGTCGAGGTCACACCGCAGCATCTGACGCTCGCGACGCCCGACGCCTATGAGCGGCTCGGCACGCGCGCGCAGATGAATCCGCCGCTGCGGGACCACGCCCATCAGGAAATTCTGTGGTGGGGCCTGCAGCAAGGCGTTGTCGATGTGCTCGGCTCGGACCATGCCCCGCACACACTCGAAGAGAAGAGCGGCAGCTATCCCGCCACGCCATCGGGCATGCCCGGCGTGCAGACGCTGGTGCCCGTAATGCTCGATCACGTGAACGCGGGCCGCCTGAGCCTTGCCCGTTTCGTTGACCTCACCAGTGCCGGCCCACAGCGTCTGTTCGGCATCGCCGGTAAGGGACGCCTCGCCGTCGGCTATGACGCCGACTTGACGATTGTCGATCTCAGGGCCGAGCGGGTCGTCGAGGACGCGTGGATTGGCAGCAAATGCGGCTGGACGCCGTTTGCCGGGCACAAGCTGAAGGGCTGGCCGGTTGGCACCATCGTGCGCGGACGTCGTGCCATGTGGGATGGCGAGTTGGGACAGGCGGCGGGCGCCCCGGTGTGCTTCGGCGAAGCGCTCCCGCAACGCGCCTGAGCAAGTCTACTGAATGAAGTAGTGCCACACCCCGCTCGGCGAGACCCCGAGCCGGTAATAGCTGTATTTGCCCTTCTTCTTCATGGCCTTCACGCGCTTCGGCGGCACGGTTCGGTAGAACTCCACCTCTTGCGCCGGCGTGAGCTTGGTGATGTCTACTTCCGCGAAATACGGCCAGACGTACATCGCGTCATGGTCTTTTCCGGTCAGCACGAAGCCGGAATCGAGCAGGCTCAGCATGGCGGCGAGCACGTCGCGGCCTGAGCCGTCGACCGACTGTTCTTTCCAATAGGCGATGGGATCGGCCACATGCGCCGCGGCGACCATCGGCTTTAGCTCGTTCGATTCGAGCACGGTCCGCATCGCCTCGATATTACCGGTTCGTGCCGCGATGATGATCTCTCTCAACATGCGCTGCACGGGCTCCGGCAGGGCGGTGGCGTCATAAAGTACCTTGGGCCCATCGGCCGCTTGCGCGCTCGTATCTTCAGCCTTTCCGGCCGGGTCCGGCAGCCGGTCGCCGTGGTCGGCAGGCGCGGTCTTATCTTCGGCTTGTGCTCGTGGGGGGACGTTGCCGCCCTCGGCGTAGACAAGGACGGCAGCGCCCGCTACCAATGCGGCCAGGGCGATCATGACCAGGTTTTTCCGCCGATTCATGCATAACTCCATGCGTATGCAGTCAATTTCGCAGAACCGCGACCAACTTCAAGTCCAGGTTGGCCTTGGGCCAGACATCGCTCTCGGGCAGCACATCGCTCTCGGAGAAGACTTGGACCGCCAAGATCGGGGTCGCGGCGTTTCCGCCCGGCCCATGATCGGGCGAGTAGGCTAGAGGCATTGCAAGCAGGCGCGCAAATTGTGCTGTCCGGCATCCAGCTGGTGCTTGCCGGGCTGGGGATCGGTGTGCTCATGGCGGCGCCCATCGGGCCCGTCAACGTGCTGGTAATCCAGCGCACCGTCTCGCGCGGTTTCTGGGGGGGCCTGGCCGCAGGGATCGGCGCGGTTCTCGGCGACGGCGTGCTCGCAGCGATCGGCGCCTTCAGTATCGCGGCCATTTCCGACGTGATGGTCGCCTATGGCGACACCATCCAATACGTGGGCGGCGTGCTCCTTATCGCCTTTGGGCTTGCGCTGCTGTTGTGCCGGCCCGTGCTGGCGACCCCCATCAACGAGCGGTCTCATCTTCTCGAGCACACCGGGATTATCCCGCAGACCTTCATTCTCACCGTGACCAATCCGGGTGCCGTCCTCGGCATGGCGGCGATGATCGGCGGTCTCGGCTCGCTCATCGGCGGCCTTAACACAAATCTCGAGGCGCTGATTCTGGTGGCCGCCATCATGGGCGGCAGCCTGTTGTGGTGGCTTGGCCTATCCGAGCTGATCGCCACCATCCGGCACAAGCTCACCGAGGGCCGCCTGAACGTCATCAACCGGGTCGCCGGCTTCATCTTGTTCGGCTTCGGCGCGGCTTTGATTGTCGAAGGATTGGTGCGGTACTTCCGCTAGCCAGCTACTGCGCGGTGCGCCGCAAGGTGAACTCACCGTGATGGATGCGCCGCGACAGGCCCGAGGTCATCTTGGCCACCGCGCCCTCGCCATAGACGTCGATGAGGTCCGCCAGGGCGGCGAACAGGGCGGCGTTGGCGAGCATCTCCGGCTCGATGCCGTCGTGGAGCGCTTCCTCCCACGCATCGAGGATATAGCGCAGCGCCTCCTGCTTCTGGGCGTCGCCTGGATCGGAATGTTGCAATGGCCGCTTTGCCGTCCGCACCGGGTGCCTCCCTCAGCCACGGAAACTTCGAGCGTCACAATTACACCCCTCGTTCGCTGTCTGTGGGACGGAGTGAACTAACGGTTAAATTTTACTCTTAATTTGAGGTATTTGGTGCGACGGGAGTGGCCCCGGTCTGGTCGGGCGTCGAAGCGTTCGCTTCCGCCTCCTGAGGCTCCTGGACCTGCACCTGAGGTCCGCTGGCGTAGATTGAGCTCTGCGCCAAGGAGGCGGCGATTTGCGCGCCCTCGGTGGAGAAGCGCCGCGTGGCGAGCGTGGCCGACTGGGTGCAGGTGCGGTAGGTGCGCCGGTAGCCGCGATAGCCGTCATTGAACTTGTTGACCAGCTTGGCGCGGCGCACCGCGGTGGTGCCCTCGTTCTTGAGGATTTCCTGCATCTGGTCGCGCCAGATCTGCCCCTCCTCGGCGCCGCAGAGTTCGCGCAAGTAATGCACGGCGCCGAGAATTTCTGCGAGCCGCATCAGCTTGTTGTCGTAAGGGCGGTCGTCAGGCGGGGGAGGCGCGAGGCTTTCCCGCGGCGTGATTGGCGGCAGGTCGTCGCCTGGCGGCCGGGCGCGCCGCACCTGCGGTTTGGCCTTTTGTTTCGGCTGGCCGAAGAACCAGCCGAACTGAGCTTCGGCCGGCGGCGCATAGGTGACTGACCCCGTGGCCACCCAAAGGACCCCGAAGGCGAGCAGCGCCAAAGGCTTTGCAAGCCGTCCCATGGGGTCTCACTACGCCCAATTCATGGTGAAATCTAGCCAACCCGGGGGGCCGCAGACAGCGCAAAAATGGATCCGAGAGGGGCCTATTAGGTGCCGAACAGGGCGTCGATGGCGGCCTGGTTGCTGACCTCGCCTTGAGCCTCGGTATCGCCGCGCTCGGCGGGAATCTCGCCATTGGCGATGGCGTTGGCCTCGTCGATCAAAATGCGCAGCCGGGCCGCCGACTCCTGGCAAGTCTTCTCCAGGTCGCGGCCGCCGTCGAGCACGTTACCGACGGTGGCGACCAGGGTCAGCGCCTCGCCATGAAGCCGGGCAACGGCGTCATCGAAGCGCGCCCGGATTCTGTGCGGCGCACGGCGATAGGCGGCAATCGCCAGGTTCTTGTCCCGGAAACCCGATTGGGTGAAATGTTCCTCGTAGGTCAGAGGCCGCCAGGCGAGAAGATCCTCGGAGAACGCTTCTGGCTCGGACGACAGCGCTTCCAGAAGCATCACCAGCTCGTGGAAGTGATTCAGATAATCGCTGGCCAGCAGCGTCGATTCGTTGATGTTCGTGCCCGGAATATGCGAACGGAAATGGCCGACCATGGCCGAGCGGAACGCCGAGACGATATCCTCCCGGCTCACATCTTCCTGGATTTCCACCGCTTGGGCGTTACGATTCTCATCGGGCAACATTGGCAAACCGTCCTCAACGAGAAGCTCGCACGATTATGATTGCCAAAGCGTTACCGAGAGACCCTCTATGTGCTCCCGCTACAATCTGACCTCGCCTCCGGAGGCCGTGCGGGCCTATTTCGGCTACGCCGACAGGCCAAACTTCCCGGCGCGATACAATATTGCTCCGACCCAGGCGATTCCCGTCGTCCTGCTCGACGAAACGGGCGCGCGCCGGTTCCGGCTGATGCGCTGGGGGCTGCTGCCCGGCTTCGCCAAGGACCCGAAGAAATTTCCGACTCTGATCAACGCACGCTCAGAAGAGGTGCTGGCGAAGCCATCCTTCCGCCATGCGGTGCGCCGAAGGCGCTGCTTAATTCCGGCCGACGGCTTCTACGAGTGGACGGGGCCGAAGGGGAAACGGCGGCCGTTCCACTTGATGCCGCACCCGCCGCGCTTGATCGCCTTTGCCGGACTGTATGAGCGCTGGCAGGATCCGCAAGGCGGCGAACTCGACACGGTCACCATCCTCACCTGCGCGGCCAACCGTACCGTAGCCGCGTTGCACGATCGTATGCCCGTGGTCCTCGATCCGGAACAGTACGAGGGTTGGCTCGATGCCAAGCGGGTCAGCGCCGAGGAAGCCCTTGCCATGATCGCCCCCGCCGCCGACGATCTGTTCGAGGCGGTCGAGCTCGATCTGAAGATCAACGATTCACGAAAAGACGAGCCCGGCATCCGAGAGCCGTTGCAGCTGTCGCTGCTCTAAAAGGCGGCGAAAGCGAAGAAGGGGAGGAGCATGCTGCCAGACAAGATCATCGAGCGTTACCGCGTCACCGATGGGGACAAGTTCAAGCTCAAGGATTTCGACCCCGGCGACACCGGCGATGTCGACTTCGACAAGCAGGACGGCAAGGAGATCTTGGAAGTCGGGGTCAAGAAGCTCGCCAGGCTCCAGGAGCGCCTCTACGCGGAAGGCAAGTGGGCCATTCTCATGGTTTTGCAAGGCATCGACACGGCCGGCAAGGACGGCGTCATCAAGCACGTGCTGTCAGGCGTCAATCCGCAGGGCTGCTCGGTGCACTCCTTCAAGCAGCCGAGCCATCTTGAGCTCGCGCATGATTATCTCTGGCGCTGCACCGTCGCGCTGCCGATGCGCGGCCGCATCGGCATCTTCAACCGCTCCTACTACGAGGAAACCATCGTGGTGCGCGTGCATCCCGATCTTTTGGAGAAGCAGAACATTCCGCCGAATCTGGTGACCAAGGATATCTGGAAAGAGCGCTACCAGGATATCAACGACTGGGAGCGGCACCTCGCGCGATGCGGGACTGTGCCGCTCAAATTCTTCCTCAACATTTCGAAAGAGGAGCAGCTAAAGCGTCTGCTCGCCCGGGTCGACGATCCGGACAAAACCTGGAAGTTCTCTCCCTACGACGTCGCCGAGCGCAAGTTGTGGGACCAGTATCAGGAGGTCTACGAGGACACGATCCGCAACACCGCGACCAAGCATGCGCCGTGGTACGTGGTGCCGTGCGACAAGAAGTGGTTCGCCCGGCTCGTCGTCGCCGGCGCGCTCGCCGAGCAGATGGAGAAGCTCGACCTTCAGTTCCCGAAGGTCAGCGATGAGGACATGAAGGCCATCGAGAAGGCGCACGCCGAGCTTTTGGCCGAGAAGAAAGATCGCTAACAGCGCATGAGAGTCCGCACCAGCATCACAAGAGAGCGGGTCAAACAGCGCAATCGACTATCCCCGGCAAAAAGTTATCCAGCAGTAGCTACCGCGAGGCGTACGCTTGGCACATTCAACCAAAGCCTTGCTTTCCGCCCAGCCACAAGACGCGTGCTGACCCCACCCCCAGGCAGAGCTGCTCCGAGCCTCGCAATAGCAGGCGAACGCCTGAGAGGGCATCGCCGAAACCGCACCGAAGACGACAGCGACTGATGCAAGGGCTAAGCTAAGTTTTCTCAAGCTAACCTCCCGTGTACTATGCATAAGTCTCGAACTCCTATCTGCCCTGAACAAAATTTAATACCCGGCGTCACCGTCGAGGGATTGGAGGGCAACGTCCCGTGTGATAGCGATAGGTGTGTACGAGGAAGGATAACGTAGAGGATCCGCAAGATGAACCGCAAACTCTCGTTACCGACGATTTGTTTCGCCGTCACGGCACTCTTGCTCGCGGCCAATCCTGTCTACGCCGCAGATGAGGAAGTGAGCGGAGAGGGCGGAGGTCAGCAGGCGACTGCAGCGGAAATGCCGGAGATTTGCCAGAAGCAAGCCGCCAATCGCAGCCTCACCGGCGATGACAAAGAAGCCTATCTCAAAGCGTGCAGCGCTCCGCAAAGCCAAGTGACGCGTAGCGCGACGCGCAAGATGGAAGGTCAACTCTAAGCTCTGAGCTTAGTCCGGCTCCGCGATCACCCACACGATCGCGAGCCCGTCATGGCCTTTATTGCCCACCGTCTGGATGGCCGTGGCGGTGACGCGCGGGTCGGCGGCAACGCGCGCATAGAAACTGCGCAAGCCCTTCACATGCTTGTTCTCGCTCTGCGCGGCGAGGATTGCGCCTTCGCGCACCACATTGTCGACGATAATGAGCGCGCCCTTGCGTGCGAGCTTCACGGCCCAATCGAAATAGTCCGGCGTGCTCGGCTTGTCGGCGTCGATGAAAATGAGGTCGAAGGGGCCCACACCTTCGGAGTGGAGCGCAGCCAGCGTGTCGACCGCTGCGCCAACGCGCACCTCGATGCGGTCGGCAAGGCCGGCGCTCTCGAAGTTCTTGCGGGCCACCTCTGCATGGCCGGGATCGAGTTCGAGCGTGATGACACGTCCGCCGTCGGAGAGCCCCCGCGCCAGCCAGATCGTGCTGTAGCCGCCAAGCGTGCCGACCTCGAGAATGTTTCGGGCGCCGAGCGATGCGGCCAGCATCATCAGGAGTTTGCCTTGAAGAGGCGCCACCTGGATCGGCGGCAGGCCGGCGGCCTTACTTGCCGCAAGCGTCGCGTCGAGAGCGGGATCGTCATCCAGGAAGTTCTCGGCGATATAATCGTCTATCGCGATCCACTTCTCGTCTTGGGTCTTGTGCGGAGGTTTTTCACTCATAACAGCTTTCCCGGATTGAGAATGCCGTTCGGGTCGAAACTCTCCTTGATCTTGCGCATCAGCTCGACCGCCACCTCGCCTTTGGCGTGAGGCAGAAGATCGCGCTTCATGCGGCCGATGCCGTGCTCGGCGCTGATCGAGCCGTTGAGATCGAGCACGATCTCATGCACCGCCGTGTTCAGCGTCTCCCAGTTGGCGAGGAACACGTCCTTCTCCATGCCGATGGGCTGACTGACATTGTAGTGGATGTTGCCGTCGCCAAGATGACCGAAGGGTACGGGCCGCGCACCGGGGATCATCAGCTCCACGAGCTGGTTGGCGCGGATGATGAACTCCGGCACGCGCGCCACCGGCACCGACACGTCGTGCTTGATGCTGCCGCCTTCAGGCTTCTGCGCTTCGCTCATCAGCTCGCGCAAGCGCCACAAATCTTGCGCTTGCTTGATCGAGGTGGCAACGATGGCGTCGGCGATTTCGCCGCCTTCGATCGCTTCCTGGAGCAGCGTCTCCGCCAGCCGGTGCGGTTCTTCGCCCACGCGCGGGCTCGTCAAGTCGAACAGCAGGTACCAGGCGTGCGGGGCGGGAAAGGGCTCGCGTGTGTCGTTGCCGTGCTTCACGGCGAATTCGATGCCGATGCGCGGTAAAATTTCGAACGCCGTCAACATCGGCCCCGCGGCCTCATGCACCCGTGTGAAGAACTCCGGCGCGCGCGCCAGATCGTTCAAGCCCGCCATGCATGTCACCCGCTCCATGGGACGCGGGAACAGGCGCAGCACGGCCGCGGTGATGACCCCCAACGTGCCTTCCGAGCCGATGAACAGGTCTTTGAGGTCGTAGCCCGTGTTGTCCTTGCGCAGCGCTTTCAGCCCATGCCAGACGCGCCCGTCGGCCAGCACGACTTCGAGCCCGAGCGCGAGGTCGCGCGCATTGCCGTAGGCGAGCACGGCAAGCCCGCCTGCATTGGTGGCGAGCACGCCGCCGATCTGGCAGCTTCCCTCCGAGGCGAGGCTCAAGGGAAAGAGGCGGTGCGCGCTTTCGGCCACTTGCTGCGCGCTGGCGAGCGTCAGTCCGGCCTCCACTGTCATGGTGTTGGAAGCGAGGTCCACGTCGCGCACATGGCTGAGTCGTCCCAGAGAGAGGACGACTTGGCTGCCGCTCTCGTCGGGGATTTGCGCGCCGACGAGGCCCGTATTCCCGCCTTGTGGCACGATGCCGACCCGCGCCTCGTTGGCGCATTTGAGGATCGCGGCGACCTCGTCCGTCGAGCCGGGTCTGAGCACGAGCGCAGCCTTGCCGTGATAGCGGTCGCGCCATTCGGTCAGATAGGGCGTCATGTCGGCTTCGTCGCGTAAGGCATGCTCATCGCCGACGATACGCACCAGCCTCTCGATGGTGTCGGCGGTCGGCGGGCGGAGCTTTTCGGTCTCGCTCATGGGTGAGGGCTAGCGCGCCTTGGCCGCGCGCCGCAAGCGGTCGTTGATGGCCTCGCCCAACCCTTGGTCGGGAATAGGCGTGACGGCGATGCGCGAGGCGCCCGTTTCGTCGAGCGCCCGCAAGCCGGCGAAGAGATTTGTGGCGGCTTCCGTCAGATCGCCGGCAACGCTCAGGTTGATGGTCGTGAGCGCGCCTAGTGGCTCCTCCGTCCCGAAAGCCAGCAGCGCTTCGTCCGGCTCCACGTCCGTGGCGTCGAGCCGTAACGGCGTATTCGGCGCGTAGTGGCGTTCGAGCTGGCCCGGGGAAGCGATGGGCGCGTCCTCGTTCGCCAACGCAATTGAATGCCCGAGAACAGCCTCGATCTCTTGTCGGGGCACGGCGCCGAGCCGTAGGAGCACCGGCGTTTCGCCTGTGACGCGAACCACCGTCGACTCCAGGCCGCGCACACACGGCCCGCCGTCGAGGATCATCGCGGGTAGATCGCCGAGCTCCGCCACCACGTGAGTTGCGTCTGTCGGGCTGATGCGCCCGGACCGGTTGGCGGATGGCGCGGCGATGGGCAACTGCGTTTCCTTGAGAAGAGCTTGCGCAATCGCGTGGTTGGGCGCGCGTAGTGCAATCGTATCGAGGCCAGCCGTGACAAGATCGGCGATGCCGCTTGCCGGTTGCTTTGGCAAGACCAGCGACAGCGGGCCAGGCCAGAACGCCTTCGCCAGCTTCCGCGCCGTGTCGTCGAACGCCGCATAGGTCTCCGCCGCCCCGATATCGGGCACGTGCACGATGAGCGGGTTGAAACGCGGCCGATCCTTGGCCGCGAACACTTTCGTGACGGCGTGCGCGTCGCGCGCGTTGGCGCCGAGCCCATAAACGGTCTCGGTGGGAAAGGCCACGATCTCACCGCGGACGAGCGCCTGCGCGGCTTGGAAGATGGCCTCTTCGGTGGCGGCAAGAACGGGCATGGTCGGTCCCCATTTCGCGTGTTACCCAGGTCCGGTCAAGCTATGTCCGGTCAAGCTATGTCCGGGCGGGCTATCGCCTCGGGCCCAGTCGGGTATCGTGAAAACCGCATGACCACACTGCTTCTCACCCATCCTGCTTGTTTGGAGCACGATACGGGCTTCGGCCATCCCGAGCGCGCCGACCGCCTGCGTGCCATCGAGGGTGCGCTGGCCGGGAATGACTTCGCGGCCCTCAAGCGCGAGCGGGCTCCGCGCGCCGATCTCGCTGCCATCGAGCGCCTGCATCCCAAGGCCTATGTGGAGATGGTGCAGGCGGAGATCCCCAAGCAGCATCACAACTGGCTCGACCCGGACACCGTCGTGTCGCCGGGGAGCTGGGAGGCGGTCTTGCGCGCCACGGGCGCCGTGGTCCACGCCGTGGATCAAGTGGCCACCGGCGAGGTCGACAATGCGTTCTGCGCCATTCGTCCGCCGGGCCACCACGCCGAGCCCTCGAAGGCCATGGGCTTCTGTCTGTTCAACTCGGTGGCGGTAGGCGCGCTCCACGCGCGCGCCAAGCACGGCGCGAAGCGCATCGCGGTGATCGATTTCGACGTCCATCACGGCAACGGCACCCAAGCCGCCTTCTGGGAGGACAAGGATCTGTTCTACGGCTCCACCCACCAGATGCCGCTGTTTCCGGGTACCGGCGCCAAGGACGAGACGGGCGTCGGCAATATCTGCAACGCGCCGCTCTCGCCCGGCGACGGCAGCGAGGATTTCCGCGCCGCCTTCGAGGAGCGCATCCTGCCCGCGCTCGATAAATTTGCGCCGGACTTTCTCCTGGTCTCCGCCGGCTTCGATGCGCATTTGAAGGACCCGCTGGCCCAGATCAGACTGTTGGAGCCCGACTTCGCCTGGGTCACCGAGAAATTGGTGGAGGCGGCCGCGAAACACTCCAGCGGCAAGCTCGTTTCGACCCTCGAAGGCGGCTACGATCTGGAGGCGCTCGCCGATTCGAGCGCGGTCCATGTCAAGACCCTGATGGGCGCTTGAGGCGTCCAACCGAAAGAGCTAAGCCAGGCCATGGCCACTCCCACCGACACCGCCGACATCAAGACCATGAGCTTCGAAGCCGCGCTCAAGGAGCTCGAGA
This sequence comes from Methyloceanibacter sp., assembly GCF_051306395.1. Lineage (GTDB taxonomy): Bacteria > Pseudomonadota > Alphaproteobacteria > Rhizobiales > Methyloligellaceae > Methyloceanibacter. The sequence goes on along the minus strand of NZ_JBPPND010000143.1, from coordinate 19,908 downwards.
CCATCGTCGATCGCCTGGAGAAGGGCGATGTGGAACTCGAAGCCTCGATTCTGATCTACGAGCGGGGCGAGGCCTTGCGCGCCCATTGCGACGGGCTGCTGCGCCAGGCGGAAGCGCGCGTGGAGAAGATCACCCTCAATCAGAACGGCGAGCCGACCGGCGCCGAGCCGCTCGACGTCGAGGACTAGCGGGTCCGGGGCCGACAAACGCCTTGGGCCGGGGCGGTCTCTCCGCTAAGGTCCAAGCCCTTGCCGCCCGGCCCTCCGAAGGCCACATAGCAGGGGCCAAACAAGGTATAACGTGCTGATCCTTTTGGGGCTTTTTCCCGAAATTTGCTGGGACAACATATGAGCGCCGAGACTGCCACGCCATTGCTGGACCGTATCCAGTCGCCCGAGGACCTGCGCGACCTTGCCGACGACCAGCTGAAGCAGCTCGCCGACGAGCTGCGGCGGGAGACGGTGAGCGCCGTGTCCGTCACCGGCGGCCATCTCGGCGCGGGGCTGGGCGTGGTCGAGCTCACCGTGGCGCTGCATCACGTCTTCGACACGCCCCGCGACAAGCTCATCTGGGACGTCGGCCATCAGGCCTATCCTCATAAGATCTTGACCGGGCGCCGCGACCGCATCCGTACGCTGCGCCAGCCGGGCGGACTGTCCGGCTTCTGCAAGCGCGCCGAGAGCGAATACGACACCTTCGGCGCCGGGCATTCGTCGACCTCGATCTCCGCGGGGCTGGGCATGGCAGTCGCCCGCGACCTCTCCGGCGGCTCGCACAATGTGATTGCCGTGATCGGCGACGGCGCCATGAGCGCCGGCATGGCCTATGAGGCCATGAACAATGCGGGCGCCATGGATTCGCGCCTGATCGTCGTCCTCAACGACAACGACATGTCGATCGCGCCGCCTGTCGGCGCCATGAGCGCGCATCTGGCGCGCCTCATCTCTGGCGGCACCTATCGCAGCTTTCGCCGCTGGATGAAGCAGGCGGCCCACAAGCTTCTGCCCAAGAGCTGGTTCCGCCGCGCCGCCCGCGCCGAGGAGTTCACGCGCGGTTTCTGGACCGGCGGTACGATGTTCGAGGAGCTTGGCTTCTACTATGTCGGCCCGATCGACGGGCACAATCTCGATCATTTGCTGCCCGTGCTGCGCAACGTGAAGAAGATGCAGAACGGGCCGATCCTGGTCCATGTGGTGACGCAGAAGGGAAAGGGCTACGGCCCGGCCGAGGAATCCGCCGACAAATATCACGGCGTCGGCCGCTTCAACGTGGTGACGGGCACGCAGGAGAAGGTGCCCGCCGGCGGCCCGCCGAGCTACACCAAGGTGTTTGCCAAGGCGCTGATCGCCGAAGCGCGCGCGGACGACAAGATCGTGGCCATCACCGCGGCCATGCCCTCCGGCACCGGCCTCGACAAATTCGCTGAAAGCCTGCCAGACCGTTGTTTCGACGTGGGCATCGCCGAGCAGCACGCCGTGACTTTTGCCGCGGGGCTCGCGGCGGAAGGCTATAAGCCTTTCGCGGCGATCTACTCGACCTTCCTCCAGCGCGCCTACGACCAGGTGGTGCACGACGTGGCGGTGCAGAAGCTCCCGGTGCGCTTCGCCATAGATCGCGCGGGGCTCGTCGGCGCCGACGGCCCGACCCATGCCGGCACGTTCGACACGGCCTTTCTCTCCTGCCTTCCCGGCATGATCGTCATGGCCGCCGCCGACTAGGCGGAACTGATGCACATGGTCGCCACCGCGGCCGCCATCGACGACCGGCCGTCGGCCTTTCGTTATCCGCGCGGTGAAGGCACGGGCGTGGCGCTGCCCGAGCGCGGCACGCCGCTCGAAATCGGCAAGGGCCGTATCGTGCGCGAAGGCTCCGCCGTGGCGCTGCTCTCCTTCGGGGCGCGGCTAACCGAGTGCTTGGGCGCGGCCGACGAGTTGGCGGGCTATGGGCTCCCGGCTACGGTGGCCGATGCGCGCTTCGCCAAGCCCCTCGACATGGATCTCATTCGCGATCTCGCCGAGAACCACGAAGTGCTGATCACCGTGGAGGAGGGGTCCATGGGCGGCTTCGGCACGCAAGTGCTGCATGCGCTTGCGGGCGAAGGCCTGCTCGACGGCGGCCTGAAGGTTCGCACCCTCGGCCTGCCCGACCGCTTCATCGAGCAGGGCAAACCGCAGGCGATGTACGCGGAAGCCGGCCTCGACGCGCAAGGCATCGTCAGCGCGGTGTTCGCCGCGCTTGGCAAGGACGCCAAACCGGGCGCCGCCCGCCTCGCTTAGTCCAGCTTGCAGTCCTTGGAGAATTCGGCGACCGCCGCGGTGCGACCGTCCTCGGAAAGATCGTTGCCGATCGCGCCGGTGGTCATCGACACTTGCCCTTTCTCGCTCAAGATCTTGAGAATGGGCTTCACCGCGATGTCGCCGGCTTCGAAATAGATGACGCCGGTTCCGTCTTCATGCGCCGACTCGCCCGCCACCGACGTGGATTGGCCGCCGGCGCTCAGCTGGATGGTGATGGCGTCGCCCGGCTCCCGTTGCGGAAAGTCCATATGGACCGAGAGCACGGCGATATTGACGCCGTTCAAGCAGGACAAGAGAAAAAGCGGCTTCTCTCGCTCATCGAGCGGTCCGTAGCGGAGCGTCACGAAGCTCCCGCTCGCCTTGGCCTGCCACAGATTGCTGCCTTGGGCATGCGCCCCGGACAACATGCCGGCGAGCAGAGCGCCGGCAAGAAGGACGGACAGCATTAAGCGCTTTGTCATGGGACGCTCGCGAGGGACTTCAAGGCGCTCTTGCTTAGTCTACCAGGCTGACCTTGGCAAACTTGGCAAGGGCGCCTGCGGGCAGCGCGATTAACCCTTCCCGCAAGGCCGAGCGAGACCAACTAGGGCGCCGTGGCGCTCAACCGTTGCTCGAGCGCGGCCGCCGCGAATTCCGGCATGAATCCGACAAAGTCCGGATCGAACTCGTGGTAGTTGCATGTGATTTCCTCGCCGCGGGCGATGTCGGCCAAGGCATAGCCCTTGTCGAAGATGCGAAAGTCAGTGTTCGGAGCGAGGCTATGGTTCATGTACTTGCCGTTGTCCACGTCGATCACCCGGCAGCCCGGCATTTCTAAATGGGGATAGCTATAGCGGGCGATGTAGCTCCGCACATGCGCAGGCAGAGACCCAAGCTCGATCTCGTTGACGAAGATGTCGAACTTCGGGTTGAGGCTCCAGATCAAGCTTCCACACGGCACGTATTCGTCAGAGAACACGCCGAGCCCTTCGATGGAACTCGGCGCCACATAGGTGCTGATAAGCAGCATTTCGCGCTCCTAGGATTGACGCGGTTGGTTGGGGAAGAGGGAGACAGGCGCTCCGAAGCGCCTGGGACAATCGCCAGGCTTCATCGGGCCCCGTCAGCGGCTTCTCTCGCAGTCAGAACGAGAGCCTGCTTGCGCCGTGGGCGTCGTGGTGCTTGCGCGCGTTGCAAAGCATCGATGCGCCGCTGAAGGTAAGGCGAGAAATGGCCGGCATAGCGCTTCCATAGAGCCGGATCGCGCCAGTCGTTGCCCGTCACCTTGCCCCGGCAGATGGCCGAGCCGCAGGCGCAATCGAACTCGTCGTAGGGTGAGCCGTCGCACATGGCGTAGTCGATGGTCACCTCCTCGCCGGGCAGGATGCGCCGCAAGGCGACGATGGTGATCTGGCCATCGAGCCCCGCGTTCGGCTCGCAAGCGTGATTGATGAAGTCCGGCGGCTCGTTCTCGCTCGTCGAGGCGAGGAACAGATCCTCCTCGATCTGCACGGTGTGATGCCTGATCGCCTCGGGCAGCGTATCGAGTGCGTCCGTGGCCACCACGCGGCCACTCCACACGCCGACAAGCTCACTCGGCTCGATCACGGACCGGGCGAAGACGGCATAGCCGCCGGCTACGTCGCGATTTCGGACTTCGCATTTCTCGGTAAGGTAAGCCGTCGACTCTGGGCTCACGAGACCTCCGCGAGGGCGCGCCGAGCGGGGCGCTTCGCAGTATGTGTATGATGCGGTGGCGGCCGCTCCCGGCCTCGACCGCGCGCGAGGACTCCCGACGCGAAGCGAAGCATATGAGAACCGAAATTGGCCAGCTACAAAAAAAGACGCATCGACCAAAGATTGGTGGAGGAGGGGCTCGCCCCCTCCCGCGCCCGCGCGGCGGACCTCGTGCGCCGGGGCTGCGTCACCGTGGCCGGCCTGCCCGCGTCGAAGCCGGGCGCCCTGGTGGCGGACGAAGCGCCGCTCGCGGTGTCGGCGGAGGAGAACGAGTACGTCTCCCGGGGTGGGCTAAAGCTCCAGGCGGCGCTCGAGGCGTTCGGGCTCTCGCCCGAGGGCCTGGTGGCGCTTGACGTGGGCGCCTCGACCGGCGGCTTTACCGAGGTCTTGCTCGCGGGTGGCGCGGCCAAGGTCTACGCCGTGGATGTGGGCCGCGAGCAGCTGCATGCGACCCTGCGGGCCGACCCACGGGTCGTGTCTTTGGAGGCGACCGATTCACGGCGCATCGACGAGACGCTGATCGCGGAACCCGTCGCGGCCATAGTCGCCGATGTGAGTTTCATCAGTTTGACGCAGGCGCTGCCCGCGGCCCTGAAACGCGCCGGCGAAAACGGTTGGCTGGTGGCGCTGATCAAGCCGCAATTCGAGGCCGGCCGCGAGGCGGTGGGCAAAGGCGGCATTGTGCGCGACGAGAAGGACCGGGAACGGGCGATTGCCCGGGTCCGCGGGTTTCTCGAGGCCGAGGGTTGGCGGATCCTCGGCGTGATCCAATCCCCCATCACCGGGGGCAGCGGCAATGTCGAGTTCCTCATCGGGGCGTGCCGTGGCCATTGAGGTCGAGATCGACCGGCTCGGCGCCCAAGGCGATGGGATCGCCGAGAGCGCTGACGGTCCGGTCTTTGTGCCCTTCGCGCTGCCGGGCGAACGGGTCCGCATCGAGTTGGACGCCGACGGCAAGCACGCGACGCTTCTGGAAGTGCTGGCGCAAAGCCCAGACCGGGTCGATCCGATCTGTCCCCATTTCGGCATTTGCGGCGGCTGCACGCTCCAGCATCTGGAGACGGACGCTTATCTCTCCTGGAAGCGCGAGCTCGTGGTGCAGGCTCTGAGGTCGCGCGGTCTCGAGGCGGAGGTTGAGCCGGTGCGCCCCGTGCCTCCGGGAAGCCGCCGGCGGGCCACCTTCGCACTCGGCCGCGAGGGGCAAAGCCTCGCGCTCGGCTATCGCCGCGCCCGCTCCCACGACCTCATCGACGTCGATGTTTGTCCCATCTTGTCCCCGGCAATCGTTTCGCGTCTCCCCAAGCTGAAAGCGGCCTTGGCCCCGTTTCTGGGCAACAGGCGCGAAGCCCGTGTCGGCGTCACCGAGACCAACACCGGTCTCGACATTGTCGTGCAGGGCGTTCGGCCCAAGGAGACCGCGCTTGCCAAGCTGGCGGCAGAGGCCGGGAAGCTCGGCGTCGCGCGGGTGACCGTTGGCGGCGACAGCGTCATGTTGGCCCCGCCCAGCGTGCGGTTCGGGCTCGCGCAGGTGAAGCCGCCCCCGGATGCGTTCCTGCAGGCCGTCCCACAAGCCGAAGCGGCCATGTCGGAGCTCGTGCTGGCGGGCGTCGGCAAGGCGAAGCGTGTCGCCGACCTGTTCTCCGGGCTCGGGACCTTCACCCTGCCGTTGGCCGAATCCTGCGCCGTTGACGCGTACGAGTCCGACGAGGCAGCGCTGGCGGCGCTCGCCGAAGCCGCCCGCCATACACCGAAGCTGAAGCCTGTCCGCACGATCGCGCGCGATCTGTTCCGTATGCCTCTTGGGCCACAGGAATTGAAACCGTACGACGCGGTGGTCTTCGATCCGCCGCGTGCAGGCGCTGCGGCGCAAGCCGAGCAGCTTGCGGCATCCAAGGTGAAGCGCCTGGTCGCCGTGTCCTGCAATCCGGGCACGCTCGCCCGCGATCTCCGTCTTTTGGTCGATGGCGGTTACCGCATCACCCGTGTCGTGCCGATCGACCAGTTCCTGTTCTCCGGTCATGTCGAGGCGGTCGCGCATCTAACGCGCTGAGTCTTGTCATGCCCGCGAAGGCGGGCATCCAGTAACCACCGACCATCGTGATCGCTGAAGGCACGGGTTACTAGATTGCCCGGTCGAGCCGGGCAATGACAGCGTCAGCCATTGAGCAATTTCTCGACGAAGGCCGGCACCACCTCCGTCGCCAGGCCGTAATGGGCCTCGGCAAACAGGCTCGCCCCTTCGGACGGGTCGAGATTGAGCTCGACCGTGTGCGCGCCCGCATTCTGCGCTTCCGCCACGAAGCCGGCCGCCGGATAGACCCTGCCGCTGGTGCCGACAGCCACGAACAGGTCGCAAGCGGAGAGTGCCTCACAGATCCGCTCCATCTCCCGCGGCATCTCGCCGAACCACACCACGTCGGGCCTGAGGAAACCTGCCTTGTGGCAGACCGGGCAGGCGGTGGTGAGCGAGAGGTCCTGATCCCAGGGCAGGCTCGTGCCGCAACGGGCACAGAGCGCGCGGGAGAGTTCTCCGTGCATGTGGATCAAGTGGGTGCAGCCGGCCGCCTCGTGCAGCCCGTCGATATTCTGCGTCACGGTCAGCACGTCGCCGGCGTAGTCCTGCTCGAGCCGCGCCAGAGCCGCATGCGCGGCGTTGGGCTTGGCGTCCTTCACCCCGCGGCGCCGCATATTGTAGAAGTCGTGGACCATGACCGGGTTGCGGGCGAAGCCTTCGGGCGTCGCGACCTCTTCCAGATCGTACTGCTCCCACAGCCCATCCGTGTCGCGAAAGGTGCTGAGACCGCTTTCGGCGGAGAGCCCCGCGCCGGTCAGGATGACGATGCGCTCGAAAGACATGGATCCGCGGCGTCAGCCCTGGCCGGTCTGGCCGCGGTGCCGCAGATAATGGTCGGCCAGCACGAGCGCCAGCATCGCCTCGCCGATCGGCACGGCGCGGATGCCGACGCACGGGTCGTGGCGCCCCTTGGTGGAGACCTCGGTGTCGGTGCCCGAAATGTCGATGGTCTTGCGCGTATTGAGGATCGAGGAAGTGGGCTTCACCGCGAAGCGCGCGACCACGGGCTGGCCTGAGGAGATGCCGCCGAGAATCCCGCCCGCATTGTTCGACAGGAACTCGGGCGTGCCGTTCGGGTGCATGCGCATCTCGTCGGCGTTCTCCTCGCCCGAGAAGGCCGCCGAGGCGAAGCCGGCACCGATCTCGACGCCCTTCACCGCGTTGATGCTCATCAGCCCTGAGCAAATGTCCTGGTCGAGCTTGGCGTAGATGGGCGCGCCGAGACCGACGGGCACGCCTTCGGCCACGACCTCGATTACGGCGCCTGCGGACGAGCCGTTCTTGCGGACCTCATCGAGAAACTCCGCCCAGACCTTCGCCGTCTTGGCGCTCGGGCAGAAGAAGGGGTTGTTGTCGATCTCGTCCCAATCCCAGTCGGCACGGTCGACCTGGTGGGGGCCGATCTGCACCAGCGCGCCGCGCACCCGCAAGCCCGGTACGACTTTCCGCGCCACTGCGCCGGCGGCAACCCGCACCGCGGTCTCGCGCGCGGAAGCGCGGCCGGACCCGCGCCAATCGCGCACGCCGTATTTCAGGAAATAGGTGTAGTCCGCGTGGCCGGGGCGGAACTTGTCCTTGATGTCCCCATAGTCCTTGGACCGCGCATCGACATTCTGGATCTGAAGGGCGATAGGCGTGCCGGTGGTGACCAGCTTGCCGCCTTCGGTCTCGAACACGCCGGAAAGGATATCGACCGTGTCCGGCTCTTTCCGCTGGGTGGTGTATTTCGACTGGCCGGGCCTGCGCTTGTCTAGATAGGCCTGGATCTCCGCTTCGGTGATGGGAATGCCCGGCGGGCAGCCGTCGATCACGCAGCCGATGGCCGGCCCGTGGCTCTCGCCCCAGGTGGTGATGCGAAACAGGTGACCGAAGCTGTTGTGCGACATGGCGTCTCTCTAGCCGCTTCTAGTTGAGGGCGAGTGAAGGGTCAAACGCTCGCATTTCGGCGGTTTTGCCGGTTGAGACCTTTCAGGGCGCCACCCGGGCCCAGAAATGAACCCATCCTGGCCGCTTCAGGCGCCAGTTTTCGTCTTATTTTTCCGTAGCTTGCGCTGCGCGCGGTTCTCGCGCGGACCGGCCGAGTCTTCGCCGGTCATTCACCCCAAAGAGTAACGAGTAAGGAGTAGCCGATGCGTGCTGCGCATGCGTTGTTCATGACGTTGACTGTTCTAATCCTGGCGAGCGCCGTGCCGCTCGCCCCCGCAAAAGCCTTCCCGTCGCCATTTGTGAAAAACGCTTCACCGGCGGCAGACAAGGGCGAGACCGCAAGATCCGCCAGAACGACAAGGACCACGGCCGGGCGCTACAGCGTCGGGGCTAAGCCGGCGCGCTGGTGCGGCTGGTGGATGCGTACCCAGCTCGGCGGGGGCCCCGAATACAATCTCGCGCGGAACTGGGCCAATCGCGGCCGTGCCCTGAACGTTCCGCGCGTCGGCGCCGTGGTCGTGTGGTCCCATCATGTGGGCATGATCACAGGCCGGACGGAAGATGGTCAGTGGATCGTGAAATCCGGCAATGACGACGGCCGCGTGCGCGAGCGCCCGCGCTCTGTCGCGGGCGCGGTCTTCCGCAAAGTCTAGATTGAGAAGGAAAGATGGGGCGCCGGTCTGGCCGGCGTCCCTTATTCCTTCACCACGGAGATGTCGGGGGCGTCCTCGTTCTTCATGCCGATCACGTGGTAGCCCGCATCGATATGCAGCACCTCGCCGGTGACGCCGTTGGACAGGTCGGAGAGAAGGTAGAGCCCGCCGCCGCCGACATCCTCGATGGTCACGGTGCGCCTTAAGGGCGAATTGTATTCGTTCCACTTCAGAATGTAGCGGAAGTCGGCGATGCCCGAGGCGGCGAGTGTCTTGATCGGCCCGGCGGAGATGGCGTTCACGCGGATATTGTTCTTGCCGAGATCGGCCGCGAGATAATGCACGCTCGCCTCAAGCGCCGCCTTGGCCACGCCCATCACGTTGTAATGGGGCATGACCTTCTCGGCGCCGTAATAGGTGAGCGTCAGTAGCGAGCCGCCATTGGGCATCAGCGCCTCGGCGCGCTTGGCCAGCGCCGTGAACGAGTAGCAGGAGATCAGCAGCGTCTTGGTGAAGTTGTCTTCCGTGGTGTCGACATAGCGGCCGTCGAGCTGGTCTTTGTCCGAAAAGGCGACGGCATGGACCAGAAAGTCGATGGTGCCCCATTCTTTTTTAAGCGCCTCGAAGACCGCATCGACGGAGGCGCCGTCGGTCACGTCGCAGGGCAGCACGAGCTTTGAACCGGCCTCGGCGGCAAGCGGCTCGACGCGCTTCTTGAGCGCTTCGCCCTGATAGGTCAGCGCCACCTCCGCGCCCTGCTGGGTCACGGCCTTGGTGATGCCCCAGGCGATGGAGCGGTTATTGGCGACGCCGAATATGACGCCGCGCTTGCCTGCCATGAGATTTCCGCCGTCCGCCATAAGCCCTCCTTCGCGCACGAATTCGGGGCTTTATACATGCCGGGCGAGCCGGGTCGGAAGGCTTTTCGGCCAAGTGACCTGCCCCAGACGTCGCAGCGGTGAACAAGCGCGATTCCGCCCCTGGCGGCGCATTCACGCGCCGGAGCAGAGATCGCCATCCCTCTTCACGGGAGGAATGGCGATCTAAGCGTCAGGCTCGCCGCGCCTTGGTCCATTTCTATTTGGACACCGGCGTGACTCCAGGTCTGTGCAAAATGAGACAATGCGACCGGCAAAAAAAATGGGCCGCTCAAAACGGCCAAGTTAGGGAGTTTGGAGGATACTTTACGCAGCGTCCCAGACACCCATAACCCGACGCGGCCGGGCTTTCAGGTCAATTGTATACACAGGGGGCAATGCGCGAACGGGAGCGAGGCTCCCACGGCAGGAACGGCTTTCGGCGAGAAAGCTGCCGGCCACCCTAGCTCTGTAGCCGCGGCACCGGAATGAGGCGGGACAACGTCAACTCGTCGCGCGGCTCGCGCGCCCGTGCCACGTCTGAGCGCAAGGGCGTGAAGCGCTGGCTTTGCTCTTGCGGCTTCCGGTCCTTTTCGCCGTCCGTGAGGGCGGCGAAAGCATTCTGGATATGAGACATCTTGGTTCCCCTTAACCTGCGATCGCCCAGCTTCCGTCTTCCTCACGGCAGGCGGCGCCTTCGATCTCTTTCTCTCGCTCGCCCCATGCCAGTGAATAGACGACGGTACGGCAGATGCGCCCCTGATCGTCCCGAAACACCGACACCGGCTTCACCCGGCCCGTAAGCTGGCTGATCGGCCGCCGCCACACGAGCGTCACTCCGTCGCCGAGCTCCGAAAGCGCCATTTGCAGCGCCTGGAGCGCGACCGTACGGTCCGAACGGTCGAGACTGGTTTTGAGTTCCGTCAGGCCTTGCGGCGCGGGGCTCGTAGCCACCGCCGCGACGTCATTTGCCCCAATTTCCTCGGCCTTGAGAGGAGAAAGGGCGGGCAGCAATACTGACAACACTAGAGCGCCCGCCCCAATGATAGGGGCGTTCCAATGGAACGTACGCATAACAGATCGTCCCCAACTCTGACGCGGCTACTGTAATCCCCCGCGCCCTCTATCAACGGGACCGATCCTGGCCTATCAGAGTGAGCAAATCGTAAATACCCGTGCCGGCCGGAGATTTTTTTCTCAAAACCCGAGGCGCGGATCAGCGATGGAGAAAATGACGGAAGCTCAGGATTTTACCGCCGCCGCCGATCCCTTTGCCTTGTTCCAGGCTTGGTTCGCCGAGGCCGAGAAAACCGAGCCGGCCGACCCGGACGCCATGGCGGTGGCGACGGTTGACGCCCATGGCTTGCCCAATGTGCGGATGATTCTCTTGAAGGGCGCCGACGAGCGGGGCTTCGTCTTCTATACGAACAGCGAGAGCGCCAAAGGGCAGGAACTCGGCGCCAACCCGAAGGCCGCGCTCTTGTTCTATTGGAAGAGCCTCGGCCGGCAGATCCGCGTGCGCGGCCCCATCGCGCCCGTGACGGACGCCGAGGCCGATGCCTATTTCGCCACGCGCCACCGGGAAAGCCGCATCGGCGCCTGGGCCTCGCAACAGTCGCGGCCGCTCGAGAGCCGCGCCGCGCTGGAAGAGGAGGTCTCCCGCTACACACAAAAGTTCGCCGATGCCGAGGTGTCCCGGCCGCCCCATTGGCATGGCTACCGCGTGCGCCCCGTGGAGATCGAGTTCTGGCAGAACGGGAAGTACCGGCTGCATGACCGGATCGTGTTTCGCCGTGCGGTTCCCGAAGGCCCTTGGATCAAGACACGACTCAATCCGTAGCCGCCGATGACCCTGATCTCATGACCCTGATCTCATGACCCTGATCCCATGGCCCTGATCCCATGACCTTGATCCCATGACCTTGATCCCGAATGAAGACCGCAAAACCTTGCTCCTGACCGGCGCCTCGCGCGGCATCGGCCATGCCACGGTCAAGCGCTTCTCCTCCGCCGGATGGCGGGTCATCTCCTGCTCGCGCCAGGCCTTCCCGGAGGATTGTCCCTGGGAGGCGGGTCCTGAGAACCACATCCAGGTCGATCTCGCCGATCCCGGCAGCACCGACCGCGCCATCGCCGAGATCAAGGACCGCCTCAAGGCCCAGGGCTCGAAGCTGAATGCGCTCGTCAATAACGCGGCCATCTCGCCAAAAGCGGAGGGCGGCAAACGGCTGTCGTCCCTCGACACCTCGCTCGACGATTGGCGGCACGTGTTCCAGGTCAACTTCTTTGCGCCCATCACGCTGGCGCGCGGCCTTCTCGATGAGCTCGCGGCGGCGTCCGGCGCTGTGGTGAATGTGAGCTCGATCGCCGGCGGACGCGTCCACCCCTTCGCCGGCCCGGCCTACGCCACCTCGAAAGCGGCGCTCGCGGCGCTGACCCGCGAGATGGCCGCCGACTTCGCCCCGCGCGGCGTCCGGGTCAACGCCATTTCCCCGGGGGAGATCGACACGGCGATCTTGTCGCCGGGGACCGAAGCCCTGATCGCCGGCATTCCCATGGGCAGGCTCGGGGAGCCGGAGGAGGTGGCGAAGGTGATCTATTTCCTCTGTACCGACCCGTCGAGCTATATCAACGGCGCGGAAATCCACATCAATGGCGGCCAGCATGTCTGATGCGGCCACCACAAACCTGCCACCGGGCCGGTTTAGCGGTAAACTAGAGGCAGGCGGCTTTTCAGCATGAAGGATTGGGCAAGGTGACGGCGCAGCATTCCTTGGATCGCTTTTCGACCGCGCGCTACGTAGTCAAGGACGCGTATGAGGCCAAATGGGCGCGCCGGATTGCGGTCTTTTTTCTTCAGCTCCTGATCTTGACGGTGATTCTCCACCGCTTCGCCGGGCTCGGCACGCCCGCGGCCATCAATCTCGTCGGTGTCTCGGTGGCCGGCATGGCGGTCGCGGTCATTATCGCCCTCATCTCACTCATTCGCATCTGGTTCGGCGGCCAGACCGGCGCGGCGAACGACTTCGCCGCGATTTCCGTCGGCCTCGTCGGGCTCGCGCTCCCGGTCTACTTTTTGTCGAAGGCCGTGCTGCTGCCGCCGCTCACCGACGTGCAGACCTCGCCCGGCGAACCGCTGCAGTTCACGGTGCTCGGCGAGCAGCGCCCCCGCGACGCCAATTCTTTGACGCCGCCGGACCCCGACAAGGCGGCGCTGCAGGCGAAAGCCTATCCGGATATCGGGCCGATGTTCCTCGAGCGCTCCGCGCCCTCCGTCTACGCCCTGGTCAACGAGGCGGTGGGCCGGCTTGGCTGGACCGTGGTGGTGAACGAGACACCGGGCGAAAGCGGCGTCGGCCGCATCGAGGCGACGGACAGCACCATGATCATGGGCTTCACCGACGACGTGGTGGTGCGCGTGAAGGGCAACGACGCCAACACCCTGGTCGACATCCGCTCGGCGTCGCGCTACGGCATGCACGATTTTGGCGCCAACGCCGAGCGCATCCGCGCCTTCTACGGCGAGGTCAACACGGCGCTGGAGAAGGGCGAGAAGACCGTGCTCGAGCAGGCGGCGCCCGAGGTCGAAGAAGAACCCGTCGCCGAGCCCGCGACAGAGGTCAAGAAGAAGGAGCGGCGCCGGAGCCGCGTACGTAGAAGCCGCTAAGCTTGTCGGTGGCGCCTTCCGCCGAGACCATGCCCCGCGCGTTCAGATGCTCCAAATGGGCGAGCACGGAGAGAGCCGCCGCCTCTTTCAGGTTGGCGTCGAGCGCGCCATAGAGCTTGGCCACGATGCGCGGAATAGTGCTCACGCCGTCGTCGATACAGGCGAGGATATTCTGCTCGCGCCATTTGCGGTGGGTGATGTAGGCGCGCACGACACGTTGCGGCGTTTCGATACGCCCGCCATGGCCCGGCAGGAAGACCTTGTCGTGACGCTGCATCAGCCGTTCGAGGGAGGCGATGAAGTCGCCCATGTCGCCTTCCGGCGGCGCGATCACCGTCGTGTTCCAGCCCATCACATGGTCGCCCGTGAACATCGTGCGCTTGCCGACGAGCGCGAAGCACAGATGGTCCGGCGCGTGCCCGGGCATATGAAGCACGTCGAGCGCGAAGCCGCGTGCCTTCACCGTGTCGCCGTCGCCGACGGGCAGGTCCGGCCTGAAAGCCTTGTCGACAAAAGTGTCGCCGAGGCCCGGCGCGCCGGCGCCGCGCGCCGTACCGGTCGGCCCGAAAGCCACGATGTCGCCGCCCAGTCGCCTCTGTAAGGGAAGCGCCCCGTCGCAATGATCGCGGTGGCTATGGGTGATGAGGATATGGCTGATGCGTTCGCCCCGCGTGGCGGCCGCAATTGCCGCGAGGTGGTCCGCGTCGGCCGGACCCGGATCGATCACCGCGATCTCACCGGAGCCGACGAGATAGGTGTTGGTGCCGAGAAAGGTGTAGGGGCCCGGATTGTTGGCAACGATGCGCCGCACGCCGGGCGCGACCTCTTCCGCCACGCCGTAATCGACGTCAACGCTACGATTGAAGGCAAGCTCCGCCGACATGGTGTTTGGACGCTTTTTTGGTCTTCTCGAGAACCCGCGCGGCATACTAGCGGAGCGGTCGCCGGGAAACAGGGCTGCCGCCCCGGCAGCGTTAAATTTCCCATGGCTTTTTGCGCAAAATATGACTGTTTTCCGGCGCCTCGCGGCCTATTTGCCTCGCGATATATTGGCGGGAAAACCAACAGCCAGCGAACACACAAGAAGTGGTCGGAGTGGCAGGATTTGAACCTGCGACCCCCTCGTCCCGAACGAGGTGCGCTACCAAGCTGCGCTACACTCCGCCTGGCTGAAGAGGGACGTATATAGACGGAGAGGCCACGCCCCGCAACACGGCCGAACAGGGGAGGTGAGGGTGCCCGACCCCGCGCCATTAAAGCGCATTGTGAAGCCGTGCGCGGCCTCGTATCCCAAAGCCAATCCGCTAGGCATCGTCGATTCTCGCCGAAAACGGGGCAGCCGCCGCCGCAAGACCTGCGCGTGGGGGCTCCGCCCATGCCTGGTTCGAGAGAGGCTTTCGCCAGAGGTGGGGAGGCATCGTTGAGGTCCAGGCGCCCCCGCAGCAGCCCGACCTTCGCCGAGCTCTACACGCCGAAGCTCGTCACGGTTTTTCGCGAAGGCTACAGCTTCAAGGATTTCCGGGCCGATGCGGTCGCCGGGCTCACCGTCGCCATCGTCGCGCTGCCGCTGTCCATGGCCATTGCCATCGCCTCGGGCGTCGGCCCGGAGCGGGGGATCTTCACCGCGATCGTCGGCGGCTTCCTGGTGTCCGCGCTGGGTGGCAGCCGCTTTCAGATCGGCGGCCCGGCCGGCGCCTTCATCGTCCTCATTGCGGCGATTGTCGAACGGCACGGCTATGACGGGCTGGTGCTGGCGACGCTGGTGGCGGGATTGATTCTGATCGCGGCCGGGTTCCTGCGGCTCGGCACCTATATCAAGTACATTCCGTTTCCCGTCACCGTCGGCTTTACGGCGGGCATCGCCGTCATCATCTTCGCAAGTCAGCTGAAAGAGCTGTTAGGGCTCGATCTGGGAAGCGAGCCCGCCGCCTTCGTACCCAAGCTGGGAGCGCTGTGGGGCGCGCGCGCCACGATCAACCTACAAGCCATCGCCGTTGGCGCTTTGGCGCTTGCCGTCATCTTGGGCTTGCGCAAATGGCGCCCCACCTGGCCCGGTTTCTTGATCGCGGTCGTTGCCGCTGCGCTGCTAGCCTGGGGACTCGATCTCGAGGTGGCCACCATTGCCTCGCGCTTTGGCGACTTACCGCGCAACCTTCCCGAGCCGTCATTGCCGCCATTCAGCCTGGCCAAGCTTCAAGCCGTGCTGCCCGACGCGCTGACCATCGCGCTGCTCGGCGCCATCGAGTCGCTGCTGTCGGCGGTTGTGGCCGACGGCATGTCCGGCCGCCGGCACCGCTCCAATTGCGAGCTGGTCGCGCAAGGCGTCGCCAATGTCGGCTCCACAATGTTCGGCGGCATTCCGGTGACCGGCGCCATCGCCCGCACCGCCACCAATGTCAGGGCGGGCGCCAAGGGGCCGGTATCGGGCATGCTCCACGCCGGCTATCTTCTTCTGTTCATGCTGGTGGCCGCACCGCTGGCGGGCTACATCCCGCTCGCGGCCCTTGGCGCCGTGCTCGCCATCGTCGCCTGGAACATGGCGGAGCGCGAGGACTTCGTCGTTCTTCTCGGCGCTTCCGCCGGCGACCGGCTAGTTTTGCTCACCACCTTTCTGCTCACGATCTTCGTGGATCTCGCCACCGGCATTGCCGTTGGCGTCGTTCTCGGCGCATTCGTGTTCCTGCACCGCATGGCGGAGAGCGTCGAGGTGGCGGGAGAGACGCAGTTGATCGCCGAGGACCGGGCCGACGATTACGCCGGCCGCACCTCGTATGATCCCGCCACGTCGGCGGACCGCGACATCGTGGTCTACCGGATCAGCGGGGCTTTTTTCTTCGGTGCGGTGTCGACCGTGAGCGGCGTGCTCGAACGGATCGGCGAGATGCCGCGCGTTTTGGTGCTCGACTTCTCCGAGGTGCCGATCGTCGACTCCACGGCGGCGAAGGCGCTTCAGCGCTTCGCCGAGAAGCTCACCAAGTCGGGGTCAAGGGTGTTCCTCGCCGGCGCCTCGCCCGGAGTGCGCCGTGTCCTGATTCAGGCGGGGTTGGCCAAGCCCTTGGTGCGCTACGCCAAGTCGGCCGAGCAGGCCGTATCGCTCGGCAAACCCAAGATCGGCCCGGAGACAGGGGCCTAGCATGACGTTGCCCAGGTGCGTCGATCCTGGTAGGAGAGCAGCCGCCTGCCATATGTTGCGTATCGCGGGCGGATCCTCTCGAAACAGAGCGCATTGGGGCGTAGCCAAGCGGTAAGGCATCGGGTTTTGATCCCGTGATCCCAGGTTCGAATCCTGGCGCCCCAGCCAGTCTAAGTCGTTGATATAGCATGGAAAACAGCGTTTCACGGAACCTCCCTTTTTCGGGCGGTTTCCGGCGCATTTGCCCGCCCTTACCGGGCCAGTCTAGCGGCAGAGACGTCTTTGCGCGGAACGAGGGCCGCTGCCGACGCGGAAGTCTCTCGGGGGGCATTTGGGGGTCAACATTTTCGCACGAGTGCATCAGAAAGCATCGCGCAACAACTTCGCAAAACTCGCCCTATTGCCGCTGAAACCCGAGGACCTTGCGCTGTTCGACCCAGTCGGTGGGGAGTTTGAGGGCCAGTCGCATCAGCCGCTTTGCGCTGAGTTCACGCGGGTGTTTGCCATTGATGATGGCCGTGACGATATCAGGCGCTAGCGACGGAAGCCGCAGCAGGCGTGACAGGTAACCGATGGTCAGCCGCTCCTGACTGGCTATTGCTGGCACGGGCAGCTCGGGGTCCTGCATCAATCGCTCTTGGAAGTCATGCGCCCGCGCAACGATCCGCAGCAGGCCGGGATCAGCGATCGTGCGATCCTCGGCATTGTGCACGACTAGCTTCATCTCGCGCCCGACGCGCCGGAGCCGCGCCTTGACCTTGAGTTTCAAAATGTAGCCAGTGCCCGCGAGAGCCGGCGCAGGCGGCTCTATCGACTGTGCCTGGAGCAGGTCGCGAAGCCGTTGCCGACAGACTCGGATCTCGACGTGCTCCGCTCTGATGTCGACCCGGTTGACGAGCGCCATGAGGATGGATCGGACCGCGTCTGGGGCAAGCGTCGGGAGTTCCTCTGAGATCTGACGTCCGCGCGCGATCAGTCTCTTCTGCTGAACTCCATTCTGCTCAGCATCGCTGATAGCACTCAGCACGGCCCCTTCATCGCCGAGGAAGTCGCGGAGTCTGTCGATGACCAGAGTCTCTAGGTTGCCGGCAGGAATCCGCCGCCCCTGTGAATGGTCCTTAGCAGCACCCGTAATCAGTGACTTCGAGACGTAGTACCGGTAGCGCGTGCCCTTCTTCACGGCGTGCGTGGGCGTCAATCGTTCGCCGCTGTCGTCGAAGGTCAACCCGGCCAAGAGGCTGGGATACTTTGCATCTGCGCCTGTGGTGCGGTCGATCCGGTTCTCGGCGAGGACAGCCTGGACCTTGTCCCAAAGGGCCTGGTCCACGATGGCCTTATGCTCTCCGGGATAGGCGTCGCCTTTGTGCGTGATTTCGCCGCGATAGATGCGGTTCTGGAGCATGAGATAGAGGGCGCCGCGAGAGAGCTTGTGACCGCCATAGACAGTCCCGTCGGCGAAGGTGCGGCGTTTGCTGCGAATCCCCGCAGTATCGAGCTTTGCCTGGAGAGCACGCACCGATCGGAGTTCAGCGTAGCGCCTATAGATATCGAGGACGGTCTGTGCCTCTTCCTTGTTGATGACGAGCTTCCGGTCCCGGACATCGTAGCCAAGCGGTGGCAGGCCACCCATCCACATGCCCTTCTTCTTGGAGGCGGCGATCTTGTCGCGGATCCGTTCGCCGGCCACCTCCCGCTCAAACTGCGCAAAGGAGAGAAGGACGTTGAGGGTCAGCCGCCCCATGCTCGTGGTGGTGTTGAACTGCTGCGTGATAGAGACGAACGAGACGCCGCGCGCTTCGAAGACCTCCACGATTTTGGCGAAGTCGAACAGCGAGCGCGTCAAACGGTCGATCTTGTAGACGACCACCGCGTCCACCTTGGCGTCCGCAATATCGCTGAGAAGCCGTTGCAGGGCAGGGCGCTCCAGGGTTCCTCCCGAGAAGCCGCCGTCGTCATACAAGGTCGGCAAGACCGACCACCCTTCGTGCTTCTGGGAGAGAATGAAGGCAGCGCAGGCTTCACGCTGCGCATCGAGCGAATTAAATGCCTGCTCCAGACCCTCGTCCGAGGACTTACGGGTATAGATGGCGCAACGCAGCCGTCTCGAGGGGCGAAGCGTCGGTTCTTGCGACTTAGGCATTGCCGGTTTCTTTCTCAGAGCTTGCACTGGCTCGCACGAGACCGAAGAAGCGGGGCCCCGACCAATGGGCTCCCGTGATCTTCTTGGCGACTTTCGTGAGGGATGAGTAACTCGTCCCGGCATACTCGAAGCCGTCCTCCGTCACCGTGACAGTATGCGTGCCGCCATGCCATTCCCGCACGAGCCGCGCGCCCGGCTTCAAAGCGAGGCCGGGATCTGGAGCCACTCTTCCTGTGGTTCGGAACATCTTTGCTAGCGTCTTGAGCTTACGGCGGGTCGTCTTGCCGAGGCCGCCATGCTGAAGCTCCTGACGCCGATAGGCGATCCCGCGGATCAAAAGTTCGCGGCTGACCCTTGGGGGCTGGCAGCGGTAGAGTCGCCTCCATTCGCCACGAAGCTCGTCGAGACTGGCGCCAGCCAGGTCTCCTTCGGGGCCGTGCAGAAATCGCCTCGGCGCCGACTTGGGCTCGCTGTCGTGATCTTCCGCGACAGAGCAGTTGAGAGGGCTCATCGTTGACCTCCTTTGGGCCCGAGCTTGGGTTCTTGCACCGTTACAAGCCCGGAACCGAGGCCGGGCATCAGGGCGTGCTCAGAGGTCAGTCTGTCCGTCCGCCTCCACCACACATGCTTCGTGTGCACCAGAAGTCCAGAGGAAAAGACGCTCGGAATTGTTCGGTCTGGCTTAGTAGCAGAATGTCCGCAATCGGCCGGAAAGCGGACCTCCCGTGTTCATTCGAAGACGTGCGCTCATGACCCTAAACGGACTCAACCACGATTACGCTTTCTAGACGAACTGGGACCGAAAGCGACGCGGTCACAAGGCAGGCATTCTTGCCCTTCTCAAGCATCCTTTTTGCGCGCTCAGGATCTCCGCCGTTGGGAAGTGTGAGCCGCAGCTTGAGAACAATTTCTGTGAAGCGGGTGGTGCCTTCCACGCGGTCGACCGTCCCGCTGCCCGACAAATCGAGCGATGCGTAGTCGAATTTGGAAGCCCGCGCGACCGCCCGGAATGTGAACAAGAAGCACGTTACCACGGCGGCAAGGAGGAGCTGTTCAGGGCTCCATGCATCGCCAGGGCCGTCAAACTCCTTTGGCGGCGCCGAACGTAACGGGGGAAGTCCTGCGGCCGATAGCGTTGGATAACCTGTTGGACCACCGGAAAGGCTGACTTCGTACAGATGTGGCAATGGCTTCATCTCGTGACCGTGTTCCTCATATTGCGTGAGCCCACTGAGAACGATGGACATGCCGCCAGAATTCAGCCTCACTCGATACCGACTTCGGCGACGGCTTACCTCTGGACCGTCATCGAATCGCTAAGAGAGAAAAATTTCTATTAGTGGAGAGAGTTGTGTTGGATCGGATGTCTTAGAGATTGGAGCCTGCAAATCCAGCGGACTCGATCCTCTTGAGCTCCTTGGCGCTGGTAAGCCCAGTGAGGTCCG
>NZ_JBPPND010000142.1:0-8214 GCF_051306395.1 Methyloceanibacter sp. | reverse complement strand
CCGACCATGACCTTCGGCAGCCCCGAGGACACCGCAGCCTTCATGAAGCGCTGCCGCAAACGCCACAAGGCCCTGCGCAAGGAAGCCACGGTCAAAGGCAAGAGGCTGTTCGTCGAAAAGCCCGGCCCGTTCGCCGACCGCATCCATGCCTATTGGACCACGGCCGCGGTCGGTGCGGACAAGCCGGTCACCCCGCCGCGGCAGAACAATGTTGTGGCGATCGGCATGCGCGCACGGGACGCGCGGGCCAAAGCTAAGGCCTAAAGCCTCACTTCCATCCCATCGTAGGACACTTCCCACCCCGCTGCCTCCACCGCGGCCCGCTCAGGCGAGTCGTCGCGCAGCACCGGGTTGGAATTATTGATGTGGATGAAGATTTTGCGCGCGATATCAAGCGGCGCCATCTGCTCGAGCGTGCCTTTCGGTCCCGACATGTTCATATGTCCGATGCGGTCGCCGGTCTTCTGCATGAGTCCTTGAACGATCATCTCGTCGTTGGTGTAGAGCGTCCCGTCGAAAAACAGGAGCGGCGCGCCGTTGAGGCGCTCGCGCAGCGGATCGTCGAGCCCCGAACAGCCCGGAATGAAGAAGAAGTGCTTTCCGCTCGCATCCTCGGTCACCTTGAGGCCGACTGTGTCGCCCTCCTCCGTTCCGAAGCTGCCGCCTGTGCCCTTCTCTTCGTCTTCGAGATAGAGCGGGATCTTGCCGGGAACCGTGAAGGCGTCGATGGTAAGGCCCACCGGCCCTGAAGGCCCTTCGACGGCGAATGATTGGCCCAGCTCCATGGTCTTGCGTTTGACCAGATCGGCGTTCAGCACCTCGAAAATGCTGTTGCCGGCAAGAACGTCGAGCACACGCGCGCTGCCATAAACCGTAAGGGGCTGGCTTTCGCGCAGGCACAGAAGCCCTGCCACCGCGTCCACGTCGCCATTGGTCAGCACCACGGCCTTGATCGGGCTGTTGCGGGGCGGACCTTCGCGGTCAGGATGCAACTCCGGCGTTGCGTTAATCTGCTGCCTGAGGTCCGGTGAAGCGTTCAACAGCACCCATTGGCGGCCGTCAGCGCTGACCGCGACCGAGGCCTGGGTACGTGGCGTGACCGTCGGCACGCCATGCCGCGCATCGGCCGAGTTCTGACCGTTGCAATTCCACTGGGGCAGACCGCCGCCTGCGCCTGCGCCGATGACTTTGATGAACATGCTACGGGTCATGGCGTCTGCGGCCCCGCCCCGTCAAGGCAAAATGTCCGGCCTCGATCAGCGAGAGTGGGACGATGTGCGAAGAGCTCACGGTTCCACTTACAACGAGGCTCTTCCTCGTCTCCGTCGCCGCATGATACTGGCCGAAGCCCTACTTTCCGCGGCGGAGAGATGTTCGAGGGCAACACGGATCAACTCTGAACGGGTCCGTACGCCAAGCTTCACTTTGAGCTGCGTGGAAGCCTTGGCGACAGTGCTGCCGCTGATATTTAGCTTCTCGCCGATCCTCTTATGAGGCTTGCCGGCGGCGAGAAGCGTCAGGATTTGCACCTCCCGCGAGGTCAAGCCATCGAACTTGGTGCTTTTCACCTCCAGGCGCCTAAATACAGGGTCGGATGCAAGCTCGCGGCTTAGATAAAAACCGCCTTCGCACATCTTTTGAAACGCCTGGACAAACTCGTCGGGTCCTGCACTCTTGAGTACATAGCCGTTTGCACCGAGCTCAAATACCGAGCTGACGATCAGTGGGTCTCGGTGCATGGTCAACACCAGGATGGACGTGGACTCATCGACGCGACGGAACCAGCGGAGAAAGGAAAGGCCACTGAGCGGACCTGCCCGCATGGCAAGGTCGACTATAATCACCTCTGGCTTCGACTTGCGGTAGAGCCGGAAGGCTTCCGAAGTGCTCTGGGCTTCGTCAATCCCGCAAACGCCGATCGTTTCCAGAAGGCTCTTGCAGCCCTGGAGAACAATGGGGTGATCGTCGATGAGCAGGACGCTGGTCACGAGCGCGACCGCACAGGCTCAAGATAATCGGCGCCCTTAGCCGGTGCGCACATGATGGGAATATCAATGCGGATCGTGGTCCCCTTGGACGCCGAGCTCCTTATCGCACATGCACCGCCAAAGGCCCGTACGCGCTCGGCCATGGTGGCGAATGTCAGGTCCTTTGGCTTCGACGCGGAGAATCCGCTGCCGTCAAAGCGAAGCGTGGCACGCAAGGACTTGCGGGCGTGCTTTCGGGCACCGCGGCCTGCCGTTTTGTGCTCGCCGACATCCACATAGACGGTTTTGGTCTGGCCCTTGTGGACGGCCCCGGTCACGCCTTCCTGGATGCAGCGATAGAGCGTGAGGTCGCATCCCTCCCCATAGGACTTGGCGAGATCGCCGATCGTTGCCAGAATTTGCGTTTCGCGATGGCTTCGCTGAAGCCCACTGAGAAGCTCTTTAATGAGTTGCGGAAGTGAGATTTGTCCTATGGGTCCCGGCCTGAGCTGCTTCAGGATCGACCGGTTCATCGCTTTCAAACGGTCCGCCGCGTTCAAGATCTCGCCGACATGCCCGCCAATCTCGACGCCGGGTTCGCCGTCCAACCGACCGGCGAATGTCCTGATCGACGACGCGTTTGCGGCAATGCCAAACAGGCAGGCGCCAGCCTCGTCGTGCAACTCATGGGCGATCTCACGCCGCACCTGCTCTTGGGTCGATATGAGTTGGCGATACAAGCGACTGTTCTCTTCCCGCGCACTCGCAAGATTTCCGGCGAGACCGTTGAAACGTTCTGTGACGAGGGCGAGCTCTTTGACCCTGGGGGTCTTGAGCCGCATTGTATATCGGCCACCTTTGAGGCTCTGCATACCACGGGCCACGCTCGCCAGCGGATCGAGTACCCGCCCTAGGACCACATTGAGTAGGCTGAGGATAAGCGCATTGAGGCAGATCCAGACGAGCGCAAGCGAAGAGAAGTCCTGCCAAGCCTCAGCAATCTCGTCGACTGGCTCACCGATGATGATAACCGGGTCTATTCCACTCGCGGAAACCACCCGCACGGAGCGGCCCGACAGCTTCGGTCGCACCAGGTCCGCAAACAGCTTGGGTACACGGCCAGGGTGGCGTTGACCATTTGTGGAATTGGATTCGGGCGACAGCATGGAGAGCTTGCCGCCCTCCATGAGGAGGACGCGAACGTGGCGTAGACTCTTGAGTTCGTGGGGCAGCCGCTTGGACAGCAGATCCAAGCGATTCTGACTTGCAAGGTCTCTAATGGTGATCGAGGCAAAGCCCTGCGCGACATCCAGAGATGCCTCTATCTCGGTGCGCGTCGCACTACGCGTATGGAAGATCCAGACCGCGCCGGCGATGCTGGCCGCCAAAAGGTTGACGACCCCTACAATCACTAGAAGCTTCGTCCTAACCGACTGCCCATGCCAAAGAGTCTTAGGATTAAGCTTTTGGGTTACTCGCCAGAGCGGCCGTTTCGCTGAGTTGGGCATGGGTAGCAAACTCTTGCTGGACAAGGGCCGCTCAGAAAAACAAGGCAAATTACAGTATCGCTATGCATGTCTAAGAAAGCGGGGGGCCCTCCCGGCAGTTAGAATTCGAGCGCACCCTGGAACTTGAGCGCGGTATCGGACGTCATGTCAGTGAGACCGAACTGGACACCAACATTGAAGACGAACTCCATCTCCGCCGGACCGGCGACTTCATCGTCCTCGTCTTCACCTTCCCCGCCCACAGCGTCGTCATCGTCGCCGGGATTGTAGAATAGGGTCGGCCCGATGCTGTGCTCCTGGTCGTCGAAAGAGCCGGCGTGCGACAAATCTTCGATCTCGCCGAACATTTCCACGCCGACACCCCAGCGCCGGGCGACCTTATACTCAGCGCGCCAGCCATATTCGAAACCCAGGCCGTCGGTCTCCCGATTATCGCCGACTTGGCTGGTAAGGAACGGGTTGATCGTCAGCAGCAGCGGCCTGCTCTCCCACTCGACGATGGGACCGAATTCGATCTCGTCAACCTCGCCG
Source organism: Methyloceanibacter sp. (assembly GCF_051306395.1). Lineage (GTDB taxonomy): Bacteria > Pseudomonadota > Alphaproteobacteria > Rhizobiales > Methyloligellaceae > Methyloceanibacter. The sequence goes on along the minus strand of NZ_JBPPND010000142.1, from coordinate 4,208 downwards.
CTGCGAGTCGCAAACCCGTAAGCTCCGAGAAAGGCGAGTCCGAGGCCGTCGCCTTCGCGCTCGATCAATTCATATTGCAGCTCAATCTCGACGGTGCTCAGATCAAAGTCCTCGTCGAGCGGTTCATCGGCGCTAAGGGCGGTTGAGAACATCCACCGGTCGGTAACACTCCACTGGAGTTCGATATCGTGGCTCTGCCGGAGGAACTCGCCCTCCTCTTCTTCCTCTAGCGCGCCCACCACGTCATCATCGTCATCGCCACCGCCCTCGGCTTCCTCGCGCTCTGCCCCAGGAAAACCCCAATGAACGGCGCCGCGATATTCGACCTCGACCTCGCCCTTCTCGACTTGAGATTCCTGGATCTCGAACTCGGCCAAGGCCTGTTTGAATGTCACGGTTGTCCCAAACAGAGTACCGAGCAACATCGCAGCCAGTAATGCTAACCACCGCCGCAAAGTCATGCCAACCCCCATTTTTTTTCGTCCCCCTGGAACCCGAAAGTGCCATGACACGTCCGGATAGACTATCCTAATTCGATCAGCAGGGAGCGGAAGCAACATCGGGAATATCTGGCAATCGAATTGCCAATCCCGACATGAATGATTTGCATCTATTTTGTTGCAGCGTTTTCACTTAATGCAACATGCCGCCCAACTTAAACAAGCTCGATGGAGGAGAGTCATGACGGAACTCCGTAACTCGTTTGGCCAACGGTCGCGTTTGACACGGCTAGGCATAGGCTTCGCGGTTTTGGTCTTCGGGGCCGGCGCTGCGACCGCCGAGGAAGGAAACATCGCCATCGAGCTGAACAAGCTCGAGGCCCACGACAAGGACTGCCGCGCTTATTTCGTGATCGACAACAAGAACGACACTTCCTACGACACCCTGAAGCTGGACCTTGTCCTATTCCGGCCGGACGGCGTGATCGGCCAGAGGTTTGCCGTCGAGCTGGCGCCGCTCAAGGCTAAGAAGCGGACCGTCAAGCTGTTCGACGTTTCCGGGACCGCGTGCGATCAGGTGGGCAGCTTTCTCATCAACGACGTGATGGAGTGCAAGGCGGACACCGGGGACGTGGCCGACTGCTTGCAAGAGATTTCGGTGTCTAGCCGGACCGACAACCAACTGACCAAGTAAGGACGCGTTCCGTGGAACGAGAAATCGCTGTAACCGCCGCCCAGCACGACTACTCCGTCTGGGGCCTTGTCATGCAGGCCGACCCGGTGGTCAAGGGCGTGATGCTGCTGCTCGTGCTGGCCTCTGTCGCTTGCTGGGCTATTATTTTCGAGAAGATCGTCCGTATCTCGTGGCTTAAGGGTGCCGTTCGCCGCCTTGCGAAATCGCGGGATGGCAAGGCGCGGGGCGGCCTCGCGCGGCGCATCCTGGAAGCCGGCGACGTCGAGCTGGAGACCGATCTCGACGATAGCCCCACCGAAAGGCGCTATCGCGTAGAGAACGCGATGCGGCTCTCGCTCAAATCCGAAATTCACCAGATCGAAGTCGGCCTTCCTTTCCTCGCGACCATTGGTTCCGCGGCCCCGTTCATCGGCCTGTTCGGGACTGTGTGGGGCATCGTCAACAGCTTCACCGCTATCGCCACTCAGAAGGACACGAGCCTCGCGGTCGTGGCGCCGGGCATCGCCGAGGCCCTGATCGCCACGGCACTCGGCCTTGCCGCCGCCATCCCGGCGGTCATGGCCTATAACCAGATCGCGGTCGCACTCGGGCGCTCCTTCGCCCGCGGCAATAGTGCCGTCATCGAGATTGCCCGCGATCTCGTCACCGAAGACACCCAGCTAGGGCAACAGGCACAGGGCCGGCGCGCCCGCGGCGCCAATGTCGAGCCGCTTCGCGCCGGGAAACATTCCTGATGGGTATGGCCCTCGGCAATAACGGCGGCGGCGGCGACGACGAGTATCGCCCGATCTCCGAGATCAACATCACGCCGATGGTCGACGTGATGCTGGTGCTACTGATCATCTTCATGGTCACGGCGCCGTTGCTCGTCGCCGGCGTTCCCGTGGAGTTGCCGAGCACGTCGGCCGCCAAGGTCAGTCAGCCGAAGAAGCCGATGATCGTTTCGCTGGCCGGCGACGGTTCGATCTATGTCCGCGAAGAGCAAGTCACCGAAGACACGCTCGTTCCGACGTTGATCGCCTTGCGCCAGACCGAAGGCGACACGGTCGTGTATGTCCGGGGCGACAAGAATCGCCCCTATGGCGAAGTGATGGAGATTCTCGGCCGCGTCGGAGAAAGCGGTTATGCGCGGGTCTCCCTGCTGTCCCAGCCGAAAGCTAATGGGGGAGCGGCGGGCCACAGTCCATAGGCATCTGAGCGAAATATCATGGCGCTCCGTATCATCACATGGCTGGTCTCGCTCGGCATCCACGGTGCCTTTGCGGCTGTCATGCTTTGGCCGTCATCGAGCGGCGCCGCCCTCGAGCAGGGAACCGGCGACGACATCATGATGATCGAGCAAGGCATTGCCTTGCAAGGCGTCGCCAAGCTCGGTGAGGACGTCGTCTCGGTAGAAGCCGTGGAGGCTCCGCCCGTGCAGACGGCGGCCGCCCAACCACTCGAGCAGATCGAAGCGATCGAGGAGCAAAAGGAGCTCCCAGTCGAGGACGTTCCTGAGGTGAAGTCGGTCGAGGAACAGCAGGTGCTCACCTCCGAGACGGGTCCCGAGCAGGAAAACGTCATCGAACCCGAGGAGGTGGACGAGGTCAAACCCGAAGAAGTGACCGAACCCACACGCGATGAAGTGAAAGAGCCCGAGCCCGAGGTCAAAGAGCAACCGCTCCCGCAGCAGGTCGCCACGGTTCAGCAAGAGACCGTCATCGCCATGCGCGAAAGCTCAGGCGATGAGAAGAAGGGCGGCGACGCCACGGCCCACCGGGCCTATCTCGGCAAGCTCAGGACCCATCTCGAGCGCAGCAAAGTAAACCCACGCACGACCCTGATCGGCACCGCAGTCGTGCGACTGACCGTCAAGTCCGACGGCGAGCTGGTTGCCCATAGGATCGTCAAGAGTTCCGGCTCCAAGACGCTCGACAATGCCGCCCTCGCCTCCATCCAGAGAGCTTCGCCGTTTCCGGCAATTCCTGACGAGGTCGGGGAAGAAACGATCGAGGTATCGGTGCCGTTCAAGTTCTCTGTCCGCTGATCTCAAGCGAAACTGCACACGTCAAGACACGCTCCATGGCAATGGAAGTAGCAAAAGTGGCAAGAAAACTGCCAATCGCTCTCTTAGCGTTTGACAGCCAGAGCACTTAACATCGTGTGCATAGTCACCGTCAGAAGGAGAAGGAACGAATGCCAAAACTAAGTACGTATGCCGTTCTCGCCGCGTCGGTCTTCACGCTTGCAGGCGCTGGCCCTTCGGCTCAAGCCCAGTTCCACGACCCGGCGGTCCACGGCCTGGAACGCCTGGAGCCCTTGGTCCTCGGCGTGGACAATGACAGCTCGAAGATGGCCCCCACAGAATATCGGTTGAAAGTCGGCCAGGGCTACCGCTGGAAAATAGTGGCGTCAGATCTAACCGAGTATGCGTTAGTCGCCCCCGAATTCGTCCGCAATATCTGGATCCGTAAGATCGAAGTTGGCGACCCGGAAGTCGAGATCAAGGCCGTCACCTTCGATGAGCTCGAGTTCGAGAACGGCGGCGAGGTCGAGGTTTTCTTCGTGGCAGTGAGGCCTGGCACCTATGAGTTCGGCCCCAAAGGCCTCATGGAGCGGGGAATGGTCGGCAAAATCATTGTCGAGCACGCCAACTCTGGTTCAGCGGCCGCCGCCACTCCTGCCGCAAAGGAAGCCACCTCAGATGACGACGATGATGGTGATGAGGACGACGGCTAGCCGATCCACACGGCAATGCGCTTGCCTTTGGACTAGGTCCGCTCCGAGTAGGTGGGTCGCGCGACTGCGGACAGTGGCCCGTCTGTATTCGAACTCCCTAGGCGGAGCGGACCATATCCCCGCCGGCAATGACCGCCAGATCTGCCAAGCACCAACTGTTGATGCGTGAGGGAGCTTTTTGCTCCCTGTCGATTGCCAAGAACCATGTAGGAAGTATTTGCAAAATAAGCGGAAATTACCGCGACTGTTTCATGAAATGAATGCCCGGCCAAACACCGCCTTGAACCCCTCATTCCTCGAAAAAATGCAGTATAGGTAGCTTGCCGTCCGCTCGACGGCGGGAGAACTGCCGTGGA
>NZ_JBPPND010000141.1:0-12978 GCF_051306395.1 Methyloceanibacter sp. | reverse complement strand
GCCACGGACCTTCGTGCCTCGGTCTCGTTGATTATTGCGGGTCTTGCCGCGCAAGGTGAGACGCTGATCGGCCGCGTTTACCACCTCGATCGCGGTTTCGACCGGCTCGAGGAGAAATTGCGCAAATGCGGCGCGCAAATCGACCGGCTTTCCGGTTAGCCTCGCCTGCGCTATTCCTTCTGCCTCAACCTCGAGAAGCATGGTAACCCCATGCTGGAGCCCATCTTTATCGCCAGTGATTCTTGCCAATGACCCCGCTTAAGCTGCTCGCCCTCGACGAAGAAGATCTCCAGGTCGTCTCCTCGCATCTTCAAGACGCCGTCGTGCGCGTGGGCGATATGGCCTATGTGCCCTCTCAGAAGCGCTTTGCCGCCATTCTCAACCGCTTTGACTGGGAGAGCGCCAAGCAGGACAGCGGCAATTATCAGCGGCGCCGCACGGCCTTGCGTTTCGACCGGGTGCTCCGCGCACAGCACCGGGATCTCCGGCCGGAGAAGCCCGACCGCGTACTGTCGCTGCTGGCGGTACAGTTCGAGGCGGGCGATGCGCCGAGCGGCAAGGTCACGCTTCTGTTCTCCGGCGAGGTGACCATTCAGCTCGACGTGGAGTGCGTGGAAGCGGAGTTGCGCGATCTCGGGCCCGCCTGGGCGACGCGGAACAAGCCGGAACACCCGGGTGAGGACGCCGTGGAGCCGGAAGGGTCCGAAGCCTCCGGCGCATAAGGACACCCATGGCCCAGATGCTTGATACGCGCGATGGCGCCTTCGAGGCGCGCTTCCAGGCTCTGCTCGGCATGAAGCGGGAGTCGTCCACCGACGTGAACGACGCGGTGGCCAAGATCATCGCGGCCGTGCGCGAACGCGGCGACGCGGCGCTGATCGACTTCACGAAACAATTCGACCAATTCGATCTGGCCGAGACCGGCATCGCCGTCTCTGACGATGATATCCAGGCGGCGCTCGCCCTGGTCGACGACGAGACGGTCGATGCCCTGAAGCTCGCCCATGCGCGCCTTCTCGATCATCACAAGCGCCAGCTGCCGCAAAGCGAGTCGTACAAAGACGAGATCGGCGTGGAGCTCGGCCAGCGCTGGACACCTGTCGCCTCCGCCGGGCTCTACGTGCCGGGCGGCACGGCGAGCTATCCGAGCTCCGTCCTGATGAACGCGGTGCCCGCGAAGGTCGCAGGCGTGGAGCGTCTCGTCATGGTGGTGCCGAGCCCGCGCGGCGAATTGAACCCGCTGGTGCTGGTCGCCGCGGCGCTGGCCGGCGTCGACGAGATCTATCGCGTCGGCGGCGCGCAAGCCGTCGCCGCGCTCGCCTACGGCACCGAGACCATTGCGCCCGTGGTCAAGATCGTCGGGCCCGGCAACGCCTATGTCGCCGCTGCCAAGCGGCAGGTCTTCGGCCAGGTCGGCATCGACATGGTGGCGGGGCCGTCCGAGGTCGTGGTCATCGCCGACCGCGACAACGATCCCGCCTGGATCGCGAGCGATCTGCTTGCTCAGGCCGAGCACGACACCGCAGCCCAATCCATCCTCATTACCGACGACGTAGAGTTCGCGGACGCCGTGGGGCGGGCCGTGCAGGCGCAGCTCGAGACGCTGCCTCGCGCGAAGACCGCGCGCGCGAGCTGGGACGAGTTTGGCGCGGTGATTTTGGTGGAGAGCCTCGCCGAGGCGCCCGCCATCGCCGACCGTCTGGCGCCCGAGCATTTGGAGATCGCCACCGACAACGCCGACGCGCTTGCCGCCGAGATCAAGGACGCGGGCGCCATCTTCATCGGCCGCTACACGCCGGAAGTGATCGGCGACTACGTGGCCGGCACCAATCATGTTCTGCCCACGGCGCGCAGCGCCCGCTTCGCCTCGGGCTTAAGCGTGCTCGACTTCATGAAGCGCACCTCGCTGCTGAAGCTCGACGCCGAGAGCCTCAAGAGCCTTGGGCCCGCCGCGATGAGGCTCGCGCGCGCCGAAGGGCTCGATGCCCACCGCCGCTCCGTGGCCATCAGACTCAATTTGCCGGACTAGCCATGACCGACGCCGAGGAACCCGAGGACAGGACATGGCCCGAGAGCGCGCGGCTGATCGAGGTGACTCTCGATGAGGTCTCGCTCGGCCGCGACAATTCGGAGGTCGAGCATGAGCGCGAGGTCGCCATCTTCGACCTGCTGGAGAAGAACGCCTTCACGCTGGAAGGCCATGACGGCGAGGGCCCGTACACGCTGCATCTGTCGCTGGCCGACAACCGCCTTGTATTCTCCGTGGCCGACGCGGACCGCGTGCCGCTCCAGCACGTCATGCTTTCGCTGTCGCCCTTCCGCCGCATCGTGAAGGACTACTTTCTGATCTGCGACAGCTATTACGCCGCGATCAAGACGCAGCCCGCATCGAAGATCGAGGCCATCGACATGGGCCGCCGCGGGCTCCACGACGAAGGCAGCCATCTTTTGATGGAGCGGCTGAGGGGCAAGGTCGCGGTCGATATCGCCACCGCACGGCGCCTCTTCACGCTTCTTTGCGCGCTTCACTGGAAGGGCTGATCGAGGGTGGGCCAAGGCGGCGATCTGCCAGGCGCGGTCCTCTTCGCCTGCAGCCGCAACGCCGTCCGCTCGCCCATGGCAGCCGCCATCCTCAAACATCTCGCCGGCAAGCGCATCTATGTGGACTCTGCGGGCGTGCGCCCCGGCGAGCCGGACCCGTTCGCCATCGCCGTAATGGAGGAGATGGGTGTCGACATGTCGCGCCATGAGCCGGCGTCGATCGGCGATCTGCACGATCTCAGCTTCGATCTCGTCGTCACGCTCGCGCCGGAAGCCCAGCACAAGGCTCTCGAGCTCGCCCACGGCTACGCCGTTGACGTGGAGTACTGGCCGACGCCCGATCCCACTCTGGCTAGCGGCAGCCGCGAACAGATTCTCGACGCTTATCGCGACGTCCGCGACCGGCTGTTCGCCAAGATCAAGCAGCGCTTCCGGCTGGCCGGTGCGCCTGGAGTTTGAAACAGGCCGGAACGGCGTGTGTCCTGGCGCGTTTCCCCTCGAACCCTACGAGGAGAAAACAATGCCAAGTGCCGCGGAAATGAAGGCGAAATTCTGGAATGCGCTCGAATCCGACCGCACGATCATGCTCGGTCTGCAAGGAAACGAGGACGTCCATCCCCGGCCCATGACGGCCATGGTCGAGGACGAGAGCGGGCCCATCTGGTTCTTCACCGCGAATGACACCGAGATCCCCAGGGCTGTGGGCTCGGCGGCCGGACGCGCGGTCGCGACCTTCGCCTCCAAGGGGCACGATCTATTTGCCACGGTGCACGGCACGGTTCGCGTCGATAACGACCCGGCCAAGATCGACAAGTTCTGGAATTCCTATGTCGCCGCGTGGTTCGAGGGCGGCAAGAACGATCCGAAGGTCACGCTTCTGCGTCTCGATCCCGAGCATGCCGAAATTTGGCTCGATGAGTCGAGTTTCCTCGCCGGGATCAAGATGCTGTTCGGCGCCGATCCAAAGGAAGAATACAAGGACAAAGTCGCCGAAGTCGGCCTGCGCTGACCTCAGAAAATGGCTGCGGAAAGCAGCGGGGCTGGAACGAGTTTACGTCTGTGTCGTTTCCCTCCCTGCGAGGGAAGGAACTGCGCATATGACGGACACACCCAGAGACACGCAAAACGCGGGCCAGCAGCCCTACGAGAACGGCGATCTCGCTTCGGATGAAGCGATCGAAAGCGCCGCTCTTGCCGGGGCTGCGGCGGTTCAACGCTTGGTGGCGGAGCGCAACGAGTTGCGCAACCGCTTGGCCGGCCAGCAGAGCGAGCTTTCCGCGCTGCGATCCGTAAACGAGGACCTACGCCGGCGGCTGCTCGCCATTCACCAGCACTATGTCGAGATGGCGAAGCGGGTGGTCGGCGATTTGGAGCAGGTCGACGGCACGATTCGCGAGGTGACTCAGGAGGCATTCGAGAGCACCCCCAAATGGGAGGAAAAGGCGAAACCGGCGTCTCTCGCACAGCGGCTAGCGGACGCGGATGCGCCGGACCGCGCCCATGGACCCAACGGCGCGGCTCAATCGTGATCGTGAGGCGCATGTCTAGTCATTCGCGTCGACGTACTTTTTGAGGGCCGCGAAGTCCATCACCGGCGCGATCTGGTGAACGTTGAGGTCGGTCCAGGGCTCGAACAGCTTCATGATGGCCTCGGCACTATCTGCCTCGAAGATGGACCACGTCTCTTGCTGGGTGAGTGCGATCCAGGCGCCGATAAGCTTGACGCCCTTTGGCTCCACGATGCCATCGTCCTTGAAGCGTGCGATGACCTCGTCCCGGCTTTCCGGGTCGATTGTGACATAGCAGACAAACAGCATTGGTTTTCTCCGGTGAAATAACTGCCGTGCTGCGCCGAGCCGGACCAATCTGAACGATCCTACGGCACGTCTGTTAAAGAAATTCGGCTATCCCTCTCCAGCGCTTATCGATCGCGCAAAAACAGCTTCAAGACAACTTGGAGGCGAGCGAACAGCATGACTTTCGATAAATTAGCGACAATCTCCGTCCTTGCGCTGACGCTCTCGGCGGGTGCGGTCACGCTTCCCCCCGTCGCCGCGGCCTGCACGCGGGCGCTCTACACCGGCTCCGACGACATGGTGATTACCGGCCGGTCGATGGATTGGATGCAGGACATGCAGACCGACCTATGGGCGTTCCCGCGCGGCATGGCGCGCAATGGCGCGGCCGGGCCGGACTCGCCGAAATGGGTCTCGAAATTCGGTAGCGTCATCGCCTCGGGCTACAATATCGCCAGCGCGGACGGGATGAACGAGAAGGGCTTGGTGGCCAATCTGCTCTACCTGGCCGAGTCCGATTACGGCAGCCTCGACGGCAAGCCGCCGATGTCCATCGGCCTTTGGGCGCAATACGTGCTCGACAATTACGCGACGGTGGCTGAGGCCGTGGATGGCTTGCAGGCGCAGCCCTTCCGCATCATCGCGCCGAAATTGCCGAATGGCTCGGCGGCGCAGCTCCATTTGTCGGTTTCCGATCCGAGCGGCGACTCGGCGATCTTCGAATATATCGGCGGCGATCTCGTGGTCCATCACGGCAAGCAATATGTGGTGATGACCAACTCGCCGACCTACGACCAGCAACTTGCGCTCAACTCGTACTGGGAGAAGATTGGCGGCCTGAAATTCCTACCGGGCACGAACTCCGCGCCGGACCGCTTCGCACGCGCGTCCTTCTTGATTGGCGCAGTTCCCGGCAAGGCCGATCCAAACTTCATCTCGGCTGTGCCCGAGGGCACATACGCCAACCAGGCCGTCGCCGAAGTGATGTCGGTGGTCCGCGCCGTCAGCGTGCCGTTGGGCATCACCACACCGGACGAACCCAACATCGCCTCCACCCTATGGCGCACGGTCTCAGACCAGAAGAACAAGGTCTATTTCTTCGATTCGGCGACGACCCCGAACACATTCTGGGTGCCGCTGGCGGATCTGGATCTGTCCGAAGGCGCGCCGGCCAAGAAGCTGGCGATCGCCGGCGGCAAATATTATTCGGGCAACGCCGCCGAGCACTTCGAGGAGGCCACCCCCTTCCAGTTCATGCAGGCCGATCCGGCAGCGAACTGACACAAGCAAGTCTGCGAGGGCCCGTGCTGACGGGCCCTCGAGCCAGACAAGACTCTGCCGCGTTTTGTCCTTAGGTTAGCCACCCCGGCGTCGTTTCGCCGGGGTTTTTACGAGCTCGAAGGGGAAAACGTTGCGACGCATACTCATCGGCCTTGCGGCTCTTGTCATCCTTGGCGTTGGGCTCGTATTCGTCGCTCCCTACTTCATCGCCACCGACGATCTGCAGAAGAGGGTGCTTGCTCAGGTGGAGAGCGCCACGGGCTATCGCGTGCGCGTGGATGGCCCGATGCGCATCACCTTGTTCCCGTCTCTCGATCTCGTGGCAAAAGATGTCGGCATTGCCGGGCCCTCGGCCGGCGGTTCCGCCGAGTTCATCACCGCACGCACCTTGAAATTTGGCTTGCTCGCGAGCGGCCTGTTGAGCGGCAAGGTGCAACTGACCGAGGTGGAGCTCATCGATCCGGTCGTCACGCTACCGCTGACTGGCGGTAACACGCCGGATCCTGGCGCCGGTTCGGAAGGCGCGTCCGAGCAAGGCGGTCTCCGCGCCCTCAGTCTCGATAAGCTCATCGTCCGCAACGGTACGGTGGTCATGCCGCCGTCCGGCGATGGCGCGCCAGGAAAACAAATCACCGCACTCGACGCCGAGGCGTCGCTTCCATCGGGCAACGGTTCCCTGACTTTTGACGCGTCAGCTGCCTATGACGGCGAGCGCGTGACTGCCACGGGCTCCATCGGCAGCTTCGCCCATTTTGTGGAAGGCGGACCGGTGCCGGTCAAACTTGTGCTCAGCGCTCCGGCCGTGCTCCCGCACCAAGTCACGGTCTCCGCTGCGGCGTCCAACAAGGACGGGGTGTTCAAGCTCGCCCAGTTCCAGGCGCAGTACGGGCCGCACGCGCTGACCGGCAACGCCACCTATGGCGACGACACGCTCTCCATCACGCAAGGCACGTTCGACAAGACACCATTCTCGGGAACGGCGAACCTTGCCGGCGACAAGCTCTCCGTGGATGTGGAAGCCGCGCCCGAAGGAAAACCTTTCCGCGTCACCGGTTCGCTCGGGAGCCTCGACCGGTTTCTTGCCGGCGGAGAAGCGCCTCTCGAACTAGGTGTCAACGCGCCGGACCATCTCCCGGCGCCGGCCTCTCTCTCGGGCAACGCCACATATAAAGACGGGACCTTCGCGCTTTCTCGGTTCAATGTCGTCTCCGGCGAGGACACCGCATCCGGCGCGGCATCCTACACGGACGATCTGCTTTCGCTCAGCAACGTCACGGCGGTTATCGGTGGCCGGACGATGACCGGGCGCGCGACATACCAAGACGATACTGTCAGTCTTGATGTCACCGTCGACGTCGACGGAAAGCCCGCCAAGGTCACGGGCTCGATTGGCGGGATCGAACAGCTCATCGGCGGAGAGCCCGCGCCGATCAAGCTTGCCATTGACGCACCGTCCCATCTTTCCGCCAAGGCCTCGGTTGATGGCTCCGTCTTCTACAAGAACGACACGCTTGTGCTCAGCGGGATCACCGCAGTCTCCGGGCCCAACACGGTGACGGCGAACGGAACCTACAAGGACGACACTCTGGTTCTCGATCCGATCACGGCTAGTTCCGGCGATCAAAGCGTCTCAGGCACGGTGGCTGCGAATCTCGCCGGCGACGTGCCGAGCATCAAGGCGACACTGACGGGGACATCGACAGGGAAGGCGGCCTCCGCAAACGCCGAACCGGCTGCCGAGGTGGCAACGGGGCAGGACAGTGAAGGCGAGAAAAACGCCGCGCCGGCGCCGTCCCCCGCACCCAATCCTCTGGCGCCGCTAGGAGGCGAGACGGAAATCGCCGTGGCGCCGCCGGCCAAAAGCGAGGCCGAATCCGCGGCGCCCGCGCCTGCGCCCGTGACCGCACCACGAACCCGCGGTCTCGGTTGGAGAACGGAAAAGCTCGGCGTGTTGGCGCTGAAAGGCGTCGATGCCGATGTCGACCTGACGCTCAATCAGTTCGTCTATGAAAAGATCAAGATCGGCGCGGGGACGGCCAAGGTCACGCTTTCCGGCGGCAAGCTCAGCGTCAATGCGCCAAGCCTCAAGGCCTATGGCGGTGGCGGATCGCTGGCGCTTTCGATCGATGCGAGCGGCGCGGCGCCGGTCCATCGTCTGACCGTCGCGCTCGCCGGGCTCGAGGCCTATCCATTCCTCAGCGACCTCGCGGAGTTCCGCACCATCGAAGGCAAGGCGGCCATCGCACTCGACCTCAGCGCCAGCGGCAACAGCGAACACGCCTTGGTCTCAAGTCTCAACGGCACGGCGAAGTTTGAGTTTACGGATGGCGCGTTGCGCGGGCTCAACGTCGCCAACATGCTGCGCACCCTGACGACCGGCATTCTCACGGGCTGGCAGTACAAGCAGGAGGCAAAGACTGTCTTCAGCAAGTTCGGCGCCGGCTTCCAGATCGCAAACGGCCAGGCGCAGACCGACGATTTGCGGCTGTTGGGTCCGCTGGTTTCCATCGGCGGCGTAGGCACCGTGGATCTTCCGGCGCAGCGCCTCAAGTTCCGCATCAACCCGTTCATGCTGGCGAGCGTCGAGAGCCAAAGTGGCAAGAACAATATGCTCGGCTTCCCTGTGCCCATCGCCGTCACGGGGCCGTGGGATAATCCCGCCATATATCCCGACATTGTCGGCGTCCTGGAGAACCCGGTCGTCGCCTATCAGCAGCTGGACAAGCTCGGCGGCGGCTTGATTTCCATGCCGACGAATTTGCTCGGGCTGGATACGGGCGACGGCGGGCTCGTGGAGAAGAGCGTCGCCGTCCCGACCGCCATCACCAAGGGCGTGGTCGGCGGCATCGGGCAGATGCTCGGCGTGAAAAAGAAGGACGCGGCCCCGCGGACGGACGGCGCGGCTCCGCCTACCGCCGATGCGGCTTCCGCGCCTGCCGCGAATGGCCAATCCGCTGCACAGCCGCCTGAGACGGAACCTGCCCCGGCGGCCGAACAGCAAGCGGCACCCGAGCGACAGGCTGCCCCGAAGCAGGACAGCGCGCCTGGCTTCGGGGGCAGCTTCGGAAACTAATCCGTCAGCTTAGTAGCCTCGCAGCTCGGAGATTTGTCCGAGGCTCAAGCCGCGAATGTCCTCTTCTGTGAGCGTCCAGACGCCCTCGCGTTTTGCCTTTTCCTTGGCCGCCAAGAATATGGCCTCGGGCGCGGCAGCGTAAGCGTGAGAGTCGGCCGCTGCGAGCGTCAGCCCCGGTTTCCTTGGCGGAAGAGGCGGCGGCAGCGCAGGCTTCATTGGCGGGAGCGGCGGCCGCCAATCGGCGAGCAACCGCCCCGACGCGCAGAATTGCGGGTTCTTGATCACGGGTGCCCGCTCGCTCACGCCGGCGAAAAGTGTCGATTTGCCGCTTGCCCGCACCACTTCGTCCCAACAACCGTACTCGTTGCAACGATTATAGGTGAAGCAGATCGGGCAGCTTGTGTCGTTCTTCAGCTTGAATTGATGCTTCCCTTTCGCGCGCGACGATGTGGCCGACGTCGCTGCCAAAGTCTCAATCCCTCTTGCGAGCTTTTTCAATTCCTTTGCGAGCTGTGTGCAATCGGCGTTCGGTTCGCGGCTGCACGCGTCTTCATGAAGGAAAGGTGCGAGCATTGGTGACTGAGGCCGCGGAACGGCTTCTGAAATAACATCGATCTTGGCCGCGCCGCCTTGGAGACATTGCGCCTGTTCCACGGAAAAAGGTCTATGGGCCTTGCCCTTGACCAGGTCCCTAAACTCGTCCTGAAGGCCGACGATGATCGTATAGTTTCGCTCTTCGCTGTAGGGGCTGCCGTTCTTCGCGCGCGGTCCGACGGCCACCAAAATTCCCCTTAAGATGAGACGGCCTTCGCCGTCCGAAACCGGGCGTCCGTCCTTGAGAGCGAAAACCGCGCCGCCAGACCCTCCCTCGTCGAGGTCGATTTCACCGTAGTAGAACGGCGGCCCGCCCCAAAATCCGGTGGAGACGCTTCTGATCGTTCCCTTGGCGAGCACAGGTTCCCGGAGCGAGATTTTGTTCAAGCTGTTCCGCTGGTACCCGGTCGCCGAAAAGATCTGTTCCCCCTCGGACAGGAAAATATCGTTGTTGATCGCGAACGAACCGCAGTCCTTCAATTCGCGCTTCAGGCGAACGACGATAAAATCCTCGTTGTTCAGAAAATATCCCTTCCTCTGGTCCTTCTCGATCACAATCGGAACGGCCACGTTTCTATGCAGGAAGCTGCGGAAGCTGCAGCTTCCCGAGGACACCGGCCCGCCTTTGCCTTTGGAGAAGACGTGCTTCGCCGTGACCAGCAGGTCCGGTCTAAGCACGCTCGACGCGGAGCCAAAAACCGTTTCTCCCCGGTTGTGACACACGATCCGCCCCGTGCAGGCCATCAGTTGTTTCGTCTCGTCGGGTGAGAGCCTGATGCCGAGCTTCGCCTCGCTCTGGCTCAAATTCCAGCGCCCGTCGAGGAGCTTCGAGCTCCCTTCCTTGGCGTAGATCAGGACCCGATGGAGCAGCGAGAGTCGAGAGGAGACAGAGTCGGCCTGGGAGCGCCCCGTCATGAGCGGCGAAGCGTCGGCCGCACATGAAACGAGCGCCACCATGATGGCTGCCAATGCGCTAACGCCGAGGCCCTGTCTCAAGGTTCCCCCCCTCGGGTGCTCGACCCAGAACAATCTACTCGCTCCAAGCTACGCGCTTAACGTCTCCGTGTGGATGACAGCTTGATGACAGCTGCAATTTCCTTGCGCCTTCAGGCGTAGAGATCCTCCCGCGTCGGCGGCAGGCCCGACGCCCCTCGTGCGCGCTTTGTTGCGACCGTCTGGAAGATGCCGAGCGTGCCGCGCTCGAAGGCGAGGGCGCAGCCGGCAAGATACATCAGCCAGATCTTGGTCTTTGCCTCTCCGGCCTCGCGATAGGCGGCGTCCCGATTGGCGTAGAGCCGTTCCGTCCACAGCCGGCAGGTCCGCCCGTAATGCTCGCGCCAGCCTTCGGTGTCGTGAATTTCGAACCCGTTGCGCTCCATCGCGTCGGTGCTGCCGCCGATATGGTCGAGTTCGCCGCCGGGAAAGATGTATTTCACCATAGCGCGGAACTCAGGGCTGCCCTTGCGGAACTTCTTCTCGGTGGCCTTCATCGGCCGCACGATGGCGTGATGCAGATAGATGCCGCGTGGCTTCAGAAGGGATCGGATATGACGAAAATAGCCGTCGCGGTTGTCGAGCCCCACATGCTCGAACATCCCGATCGACGCGACCTTGTCGAACTCGATACCCGACAAGTCGCGGAAGTCGCGCAGTTCGATCGTGACGCTGTCCTGTAGGCCGAGCCGCTTCACCTTCTCGGTGGCGAAGTCGAATTGCGCCTCCGACAGTGTGACGCCATGCGCCCGCACGCCGTAATGCTGGGCCGCATGGCACACCAACCCGCCCCAGCCGCAGCCGATGTCGAGCATCCTCTCGCCCGGGCGCAGCCGCAGCTTGCGGCAAGACATGTCGAGCTTCGCGATCTGGGCCGTGGTGAGGTCCGCTTCCCAATCCCGGAAATAGGCGCAGGAATAGACCATCTCCGGGTCGAGGAAGAGCGCGTAGAAGGCGTTCGAGACGTCATAGTGGAACTGCACTTGCGCCTTGTCGTCGCGGCCCTTCCCATGCTTCGCGGCTTGCACGCCGGTATAGGCGTGTCCCTGGCCGCCGCCGCCGGGCCCGAAGACGAAAGGCAGGAGCGCGCGAATCGCAAGCCTCTTGTCCAACCGCTTCGCCAATCCTCGCGTGGACCCCGACCCGGCCCGGGCCGCAAGGTCGAGCAACGTCCCGCCTTCGAGGTCGAGCGCACCCTCGGCGATCAGCTCCACCAAGGTGGGCAGGCGCGGCCGGCGCACCAGGCGCGTCAGCGCCCTTGGAGTCGCGATTGAGAGCGTCAGCCCGTGATCCGCCGTGTCGTGATCCGCCTTGCCGAGATCAGACTTGGGCGACAGGGGAATCACCGTCCCGTCCCACAGCCTGATCGAGAGGTCGAGCGGCGCCACTTCGGCCACATGTTCCGCGAGGCGGCGCAGCGCCCCGACACGGCGATCAGCTTTCCCCATGCTGTCCGATCCTGTTTGCTATGCCCGCGCCGTAGCGGCGGGCGAATTTGCGAACCCATTAGCAAGCGCCGCAAAGTGTGACCCTCACCCGTCGCCCTGCTTTTACTTGGATAGAGACTTTACCGCCACCGCTCTAAGCGTGTTTGCGCCTCCTCCTGAAGCCTGGCCGGCACGATCCAAAAGAATAACTTCGGTTTGGCCCGCCGGGCTTAGGTCGATAAGGTCAGGCCAGCAGCGGACCACCCTTGGAAGAACGAGGTTGAGGATGAAAAAAAGCGTCTGTCTGAGCTTGCTTGTCGCAGCGATGTTCTCCGCCAATGTGGCTCGTGCCGACGAGACCTGCACCAAGATCGTTGCGACGGGCCATCCCGACTATCCCGTCATGGCCTTCAGGGTCGGGGACGACATTAAAGGCGCGGCGCCACTTCTCATCGCAGAGATCGCGAATGAACTCGAAGTGCCGTTCGAATCCAAATACATGGGCTCGTGGTCCGAAGCGCAGTCAGCAACGCGCGAGGGCAAGGCCGATATGATCATTGGCGTGTATTACA
This sequence comes from Methyloceanibacter sp., assembly GCF_051306395.1. Lineage (GTDB taxonomy): Bacteria > Pseudomonadota > Alphaproteobacteria > Rhizobiales > Methyloligellaceae > Methyloceanibacter. Next base: position 701 of record NZ_JBPPND010000141.1, on the reverse strand, counting down.
ACGACGAGCGGGCCCAATATCTTGAATATGTCGAGCCGCCGTTTGCTTACGATCCGGTCCAAATCTTCGTCTCAAACGATGACCCGATCGAGTTCAATGGGCAGGACGATCTCATCGGCAAGAAGGGCGTAGCGAATAAAGGAGAGAGTTTTGGTACGACGTTTGACGCCTTCCTGAAGGACAAGCTCACGGTCGCACGGGTAGACGGGCTGCCCGCCGCGTTCGACGCGCTCACGTCAGGTGACGCCGACTACGTGATCGCGGCCTACTACCCGGGGACTGCCGAGCTGGTGCGGCTGGCGCTAAGCGACAAGATCCAACCGCTGGAGCCGGAGCTACTTTCGGAGGAGTTGTTTGTGGCCTTCTCGAAGAAGTCTCCCTGCGTTGGGCTGTCCCCGAAGTTCGGTGAGGGCATCACGGAAGTGACGGAGGACGGTCGCTTTCGCGAATTGGTGCGCGCCGCCCTTAGGGAATGGGACGCCCAGAGCGTCCAGGACTAACCAGCAATCGCCCCGCTACGAGGCCCAGGTCCACCTCTTGGCGCGCAGGGACATCAGCCTGACGTCCCCTTCTGACCGATGCTGTCGATAAAGGCGTTGAGAGTGGCGCCGAACGGTGATTCCGTCTGCTGAGGGTTGGCGACGGAGGACTGGGCGATGATGGGTCGGCAGAGGCGGGACCAGGGCAGGCTGTTCTACGAG
>NZ_JBPPND010000140.1:0-15731 GCF_051306395.1 Methyloceanibacter sp. | reverse complement strand
AGATGGATCAAGAGCCACGCCGAGACGAGGGTCTTGCCGACATCGGTATCGGTTCCGGTGACGAAAAAGCCTGACACGAGGCGATGGACTCCGAAAGGTTCGCGGGCGGGAGGGCGACTTTATCGGTCGGAGCTTGGGAGGCAAGAGGCTGGACGAGAGCCTTGGTTTCAGGCGACAAAGTGCCATCCATGCGCCGTTTCCTGTCCCTTTGCGTTCTAACGCTCCTGATATGCAGTCCCGCGGCGGCCGCCGGCGGCAAAACGCTGCGTATGGCCTATGATGCCGACCCCGCCTCGCTCGATCCCCATGAGCAGCTTTCCGGCGCCACGCTCCAGCTCTCCCATCTCGTGTTCGATCCTTTGGTGCGCTTCCGCCAAGACTTGACGCTCGAGCCGCGGCTCGCCAAGAGCTGGGAGCAGATTGATGCGCGTACCACGCGGTTTCACCTGCGCGATGACGTGCTCTTTCACTCCGGCCGCAAGATGACCGCGGAGGACGTGGTCTGGACCTTCAACCGTCTGAAGCAGAGCCCTGACTTCAAAGCGCTGTTCGAGCCGTTCGAGGCGGCGCAGGCGGTCGATGCACACACCGTCGATCTCATCACCAAGGGGCCGTATCCGCTGGTGTTGAATCTGGCGACCTACATCTTCCCCATGGACCGCGAATTCTATACGGGCACCGACTCGCGCGGGCAGCCCAAGGACGCGGTGGTCAAGCACGGCTCATCGTTTGCTTCTGCCAATATGAGTGGTACGGGGCCGTTCATCGTCACGAAACGCGAGCAGGGGATCAGACTAGAGTTCAAGCGCTTCGACGAATGTTGGGACAAGACTTCGCCGGGCAATGCGGAGGAAATCGTTCTTACGCCGATCAAGGAGCCTGCGACCCGCGTCGCCGCGTTGCTGGCCGGCGATGTTGATTTCATTGGGCCAGTCCCGCCCACCGATCTGAAGCGCGTCGAGGCGTCGTCGTGCTGCGACCTCGTCACCGTCCAGTCCCCACGCGTGCTCACCTTCGAGCTGAACCAGGATCGCGTCGAAGCCTTCAAGGACCCGCGCGTGCGGAAAGCGATGAGCTACGCCATCAGCCGCGAAGCCATCGCGAAGAAGATCATGCGCGGGCAAGCCACCGCCGCGGGGCAGTTGAGCCCGCCCGGCTACGCGGGGCACGACCCCGCGCTCACGCCGCCTTACGACCTTGCCAAAGCGAAGGCGCTGATGAAGGAGGCGGGCTACGAGGACGGGTTCTCAGTGAGCATGGTCGCGCCCAACAATCGCTATGTGGGAGATGCGCGCATCGCCGAAACCGTCGCCGCCATGCTCGCCAAGATCAACATCAAGGTCGATCTTCAGACGTTGCCGAAGGCGCAATACTGGCAGCGCTTCGATGCGCGTGACGGCGACATGCTGATGATCGGCTGGCAGTCCGACACGCAAGACTCGGCGAACTTCTACGAGTTCCTGGTCATGACGCCGGACAAGACGACCGGTTACGGCCAATATAACGCGGGAAATTACTCGAACCCGGAAGTGGACCGGCTGACGCTGGAAACTCAGTCGATGACCGATCCGGAGGCCCGCGCCAAGGTTCTCAAGGGCATCGAGCGCATCATCTATGAGGACGCGGCGCTTCTGCCGCTCCAATGGCAGCATCTCGCCTGGGCGGCCCGCAAGACTGTGAAGATCAAGCCTGTGGTAAACGTCATCGACATGCCGTATCTCGGTGATCTTGTCATAGAATAGGGGCCAAAGAACAAAGGCCGTTCGGGGAGGGACATCCGATGCTGAAGAAGATCCTGCTGGTGCTGGTGGCGCTGGTCCTGGTGTTTGTGGTCGTCGTCGCGCTCCAACCTTCGGAATTCCATGTCGAGCGCTCCGTCACCGTCGACGCCCCGGCATCAAAGGTGTTCGGCGAGGTGAACGACTTCCACAAATGGGAGGCCTGGTCGCCCTGGGCGAAGCTCGACCCCAATGCCAAGGTGAATTTCGAAGGACCAGAGGCCGGCTAGGGGACCGCGATGTCCTGGGCCGGGAATAGCGAAGTGGGCGCCGGCAAGATGACCCTGGTCGAGAGCCGGCCCGACGAACTCGTGAAGATCAAAGTCGACTTCACGGAGCCGTTCGAGGGCACGAGTGGCGCGCAGTTCGACTTCAAGCCTGAGGGCGATAAGACCAACGTCACCTGGAGCATGAACGACGACCACAACTTCCTGGAAAAGGCCATGTGCCTCATCATGAACGGGAAGAAGATGGTGGGCGAGCAGATGGAGCAGGGCCTCACCAAGCTGAAGCAGGTCTCCGAGAGTCAGAGCTAGCGCCGCAGCCCCTTCCTTCTGAGTCGTAAGTCCGACCCCCGTCGGCTATAGTCTTGAACTGCGGTGGCCTTTCGCCGCCGCCTTTGGGCACCGCGTGCTCGCGCGGGAGGTCGAGGGACCAATAGGGGGGCGGCGGCGAACTTGGAATTGCCCGCTATCGGCAATGAAGTGGGATTTCCTGAAGGCCGATACCGCGCCGCGGCTGCCACCCAGTGCCCGCGCCGTCGTCACCATGGCGGCCATCGGCGCTGTCACCGGGCTCATTTCCAGCATCCCGTCGCCGCTGCCCGAGATGCGTCTCGACGAAGACGGGCTTCTCTTGAATGCCGAAGGGGTTCCCCTTCATGCCGGCATCGCCTTCGGCGCCGGCATTGGCCTCAGCATGTGGCTCTGGGTCACCCGCGACCTGGGCCGATGCTTTCTCGCCATGGCGCTGGTGCTGATCGGCTGGCTCGCCGCCGTCAACACGGCCAACGACGTGTACCAGGCGCTGGTCGGCTCGGAACTGTTCGGCACGGTTCCGGGCGCCAAAGGGAACCGGGAGATATTGGGTCTCTTGCTTGGCGGGATCGGCGGCGGCGCGGTGGGTGCCGGCCTGACGGCCTTCGGCACGGGCATCCCGGCCGAGCCCATCAGGCGAACCAAAAGCTGGATCCTGGTGGTCGTCGTCGGCACGGCGCTTGGCGCGCTGCTCTATCCGGCTGCCGATCTCAATGCGCTGCTCCTTCTTTTCGTGCCGTGGCAGGCGCTGGTCGCCGCTGCGGTCGCGTTCGGCCTGACGCGGCCGTGATGCGTTCATGAAGGCCTTCGTCTCGGGCGCGGCCTTCATCGGCGGACGTCTTCTCCAAGCCCTGCTCGTCATGCTGGCGATTCTCGTCATCGCTTTTGCCGTGCGGCAAAGCCTTGGCGATCCTCTGCGCGAGATCATGGGTCAGGCGGTGCCGGAATCCGAACGCGCCGAACTGCGCCATCAACTTGGCCTCGATGCGCCTTGGTCGGTTCAACTCGCGGGCTATCTGGGCCGCGCCGCCACCGGCGATCTCGGCACCTCGATCATCTACAAGAAACCGACGGTCGAAGTGGTGCTCGCCAAGTTCCCGGCGAGCTTCGAGTTGGTACTTGGCGCGAGCCTTGTCGTGCTTCTTCTGTCCGTGCCGTGCGGGGTCTATTGCGCCGTGCGGCCGCAGACGCTTCGCGCCAGGCTGATTTTAGGCTTGAGCGTGCTTGGCATCTCCGTGCCAGTTTTTCTCACCGGCATTTTTCTCATCACCGTTTTTGCCGTGTGGCTCGATTGGCTGCCCGCCTTCGGCCGTGGCCAGACGGTGGACCTTGGGGTTTGGCAAACGGGCCTTCTCACCCGCGACGGGCTTGCGCACCTCGTGCTGCCGGCGCTCACGCTCTCCTCGATCATGCTGCCGCTGTTCATTCGGCTTGTGCGCGGCGCCATGCTCGACGAACTCGGCCACGACTATGTGCGCACCGCGCGCGCCAAAGGCGCGTCGCCACTTCGCGTGTGGATCGTCCATGCGCTGCGCAACGCACTCCTGCCCCTCGTCGCCGTGGGCGGTCTGCAAGTGGGTACGCTCATCGCTTATACGCTGCTCACCGAGACGGTGTTCCAATGGCCCGGTATGGGCTTTCTGTTTCTCGAAGCCGTCACTCGCGCCGACATTCCGCTCATCACCACCTATCTTGTGCTGGTGGGGCTCCTATTTGTCATCGTCAACACGCTGGTCGACCTTTTGAGCTTGGCACTCGATCCGCGCGTCAGCCTTGAGGGCGCACGATGAGCGCCGGCGTCGGCGGTATGAACACGGGCGCGTTCTCCACTTTCGCCGCCGGCCGGCCCGGCGCCGTGCTCGCCGCCGTCTTGCTCGCCCTGGTCGCGCTTGCCGCGTTCTTGGCCCCGCTGATCGCGCCGCAAGACCCGTTCGATTTGGCGGGCTTCGATCTGCTCGACGCCGAGTTGCCGCCCATCTGGCAAGAGGGGAGCGATCCGCGCTTCGTGCTGGGTACGGACTCCCAAGGCCGCGATCTCTTCAGCGCCATCCTCTTCGGTACGCGCATCTCATTGTTGGTCGGTCTTCTCGCGGTGGTCATCCAAGCCGTAATCGGCGTCTCGCTGGGGCTCTTTGCCGGCTATTTCGGGGGCACGGTGGACAGTCTGGTCACGCGCTTGGCCGACATCCAGCTCTCCCTCTCCACGCTGATGATGGCCATCATCGTCATGGCGCTGGTCCGCGCGGGCCTCGGCGGGGAGGCCTTGAGCCACTTTGCCGTGCCGCTGCTCGTCCTCGTCATCGGCCTGGCGGAATGGCCCATCTTCGCCCGCACCGCCCGTGCGGCCACAATGGTGGAGGCGGCCAAGGACTATGTTCGGGCGGCCCGGGCGTTGGGCGGCAGCGATCTGGCCATTGTGCACCGCCACATCCTGCCGAATATCTTGTCTCCCCTGGTCGTCATCGCCACCACCCAAGTGGCCGGCGCCATCATGGCGGAGGCGGCTTTATCCTTTCTCGGCCTAGGCATGCCGGTCACCAAGCCGTCCCTAGGCACGTTGATCCGCTCCGGCTACGACCTCATGTTCGCCGGCACCTGGTGGGTCACGGTGCTGCCGGGGCTGATGCTGATTGGGCTCCTGATTTCCATCAATGTGCTCGGGGACGCGTTGCGCGATTGGCTCGATCCGCGCGCCCGCGGCCGCTAAATCTGGCCCAGGCAAGCTAATCTGCTGCGACCTCTTGATAATTGGGGCCGCGACGACCCATAAGGTATAGTGAGCCAAGGCTTTCAGGCCACTTCAAGAACGTCGGCGTTTCCACAGCGAAGCCGCCGAGGAGGAGACGTCATGGAGACCCCGGGCCCGGTCAATCCGGATCTCGTCTATTCTTTGCGGCGCGTCACCGAGCGTGCTGCTTGCGCGGCCTTCAATTGGATCGGACGCGGCGAGGCGGACGATGGCGGCCGCGCCGCGCTCGACGCCATGCGCAGCGCACTGACGGAGATCGACCTCGACGCACGCGTTGTGATCGGCGAGGCGACCGCGGGTGAGGCGCCCCAGCCGCAGCGCGGCGAGCATCTCGGCCAGCCCGGTGCGTCGTTCAAGGCCGACATTGCCGTCGATCCCGTCGAGGGCACGAGCTACCTGGTGCGCGGTCTGACCAACGCACTCGCTGTTCTCGCCGTGGCGCCGCGCGGCGCCATGATGAATCCCGGTCCCGCCTTCTACATGGAGAAGTTCGTGGCCAGCTCGCTTGCTCGCGGCAAGATCGATCCGACTTGGCCCACGGCAAAGAAGCTCGAAGAGCTCGCCAAGGTTCTCAACAAGGACGTCTACGATCTCACCGTCTTCGTGCTGGAGAAACCGCGTCACCGCGATCTGGTCAATGAGATCCTGGCGGCCGGCGCGCGCGTGGCCATGTATCCGGCGGGCGACGTGGCGGGCGCTCTCATGGCGGCTGTGCCCGGCTCGGGCATCGACGCCTTGATGGGCACGGGCGGCACGCCGGAAGGCGTCATGTCGGCCTGTGCCATCCGCGCGATCGGCGGCGAGTTCCTCGCCCGCCTCGATCCGCAGCTTCAGACCGAGACCAAGGCGGTTAAGGACGCGGGCATCGACACCACGCGCTGGTTCGAGCGTGACGAGCTCATCACGTCCGACCATGTGTTTTTCTGTGCGACCGGCATCACGACCGGTCTCATGCTCGAGGGCGTGGAGCGCACCAGGGCGCACTATAAAGTGCAGACGATGATGATAACCGGGGCGACGGGCGAGCGGCAGATCTTGACGAGCTTTGTGCCGACGGAACGTCTTGCGAGCGTGGCGGCTCGCGATGTCGCCTAACAAGCTATAGGGATAGGAGCGCCTGGGAGCAGTAATGCCCAAGCGAGTGGATCATCCGATCATCCTCGGTATCGTGGGTGACTCGGCATCGGGAAAGACGACCCTGTCGGCGGGTGTCGCCCAGATTCTGGGCGAGGAACACTGCTCGGTCTTCTGCACCGATGATTATCATCGCTACACGCGGCAGGAGCGGAACGACGCCGGCCTGTCCGCGCTCGATCCACGCGCGAACTATGTGGACGTCCTGGAGCAGCATCTGCGTCTGCTGCGCCGGGGTGAGCCGGTCCTGAAGCCGGTCTATTGCCACGCGCACGGCACCTTGGGCCGCCCGCGCTATTTCAAGCCCACGGAGTTCGTGATCGCGGAAGGGTTGCTTGGCTACACCACCCGTGCCATGCGCGATTGCTACGACGTGAAGATCTTTCTCGATCCGGAAGACGATCTCCGGGTCAAGTGGAAGATCCATCGCGATACGACCAAGCGCGGCTATAAGCTCGAGGACGTGGTCGCGTCACTCGGGCGGCGCAAGCAGGACAGCCCCAGTTTCATCCATCCGCAGAGGACCTTCGCTGATATCGTCATCCGCTTTCAGTCGCCCAAAGGGGCCAACGGCTCCGATACGCAGCTCGATGTCCGCCATCTTTTGCGCCCGACCTTGCCGCATCCCGATTTTTCGCCGCTTTTCGATGGGACCAGCAATGCCGGGCTCCATCTGGAACTCGCTCGCGATAGGGATGGAAAACCCGTCGACGTACTTGAGATCAACGGCAATATCTCCGACAAGAGGGCCGAGCGGATCGAGGATCTGCTGTGGAATCTCATCCCGGAGGCGGGCCATCTGCGCGACGAGGTCGGTCGCATCGATATCGCCAACGGGGCCAACGGCGCGAATAAGAGCCACCCGCTGGCCTTGACCCAGCTTCTCGTAGGATATCACGCGGTCAAGGCGGCAATGGGCGTCCGCGCTTATTAGACTCGGATTTGAGGACAACAAATGGCTAGGGCCTTTTGATGCAGGATCGAGCATTGTCTGAAGCGACACACAAGGACATGGCGAACGCCATCCGCGCGCTCGCCATGGACGCGGTGGAGAAGGCCGCGTCCGGCCATCCGGGCATGCCCATGGGCATGGCCGATGTGGCCACGGTCTTGTTCACCCGTTTCTTGAAATTCGATGCCGCGCATCCGGACTGGCCCGACCGCGACCGCTTCGTGCTGTCGGCCGGCCACGGCTCCATGCTGCTCTATGCGCTGCTCTATCTTACCGGCTATCCGGAGATGGATATCGAGGAGATCGAGCGCTTCCGCCAGCTGGGCGCCCGCACCGCGGGACATCCCGAATACGGTCATGCTCCCGGCATCGAGACCACCACGGGACCGCTCGGGCAGGGCATCGGCAATGCTGTCGGTATGGCGCTCGCCGAGCGGCTGCTCAACCAGCGCTATGGCGACGACATCGTCAGCCACTACACCTACTGTATCGCCGGCGACGGTTGTCTCATGGAAGGCATCAGCCAGGAGGCGATCTCGCTGGCCGGCCATCTCAAGCTCGGCCGGCTTATCGTGTTGTTCGACGACAATCAGATTTCGATCGACGGACCGACCGATCTCGCCGTGTCCGACGATCAGCTCGAGCGCTTCCGCGCGTCCAGCTGGCATGTCGCCGCCGTGGACGGGCACGACCCGGAGGCCGTCGCGCTTGCTATCGAGAACGCGCGCGGCGTCACCGACCGGCCCTCGCTCATCGCCTGCCGGACAATCATCGGTTACGGCGCGCCGAAAAAGGCGGGCACCGCTTCCACCCACGGCTCCCCGCTCGGTGATGAAGAGATCGCGGGCGCGCGCGAAGAGCTCGGCTGGGCACACCCGCCGTTCGAGCTGCCGGAGCAAATTCTGTCGACGTGGCGCGCGGCGGGCGTAAAGCATCGCCAGGCTTACGAGAAATGGACCGAAGCCGCGGGCCGGCTTGATGCGGCCTCGCGCGAGCACCTCGTCGAGCCGATCGACGCCAAGGTGGCCGACGGCATCGTCCGCGCCGTCGCCAGCGCCAAGACGGACTTCGCCGCCGAGGGCGCCAAGCTCGCCACGCGGCAGTCCTCGCAGAAGGTGTTGGAGCGGCTGGTGCCGGTCGTCCCCGGCCTGATCGGCGGCTCGGCCGACCTTACCGGCTCGGTGGGCACGCTCACCAAGCAGCATGGCGTCGTCAAGCCGGGTGATTTCGCGGGCAACTACATCCATTACGGCGTCCGCGAGCACGCCATGGCCGCGGCCATGAACGGGCTGGCGCTGCACGGCGGCATCGTCCCCTACGGCGGCACCTTCCTCGTGTTCTCAGACTATTGCCGCCCGTCGATCCGGCTCTCGGCGCTGATGGGGCAGCGGGTGATCTATGTGATGACCCACGATTCCATCGGACTTGGCGAGGATGGGCCAACCCACCAGCCTGTGGAGCAGCTTGCGGCGCTGCGCGCCATTCCCAATCTCCATGTGATGCGGCCGGCCGACTCGGTCGAATGCGCCGAGTGCTGGGAACTGGCGCTGCTTGCCAATGACAAGCCGGCCATCCTGGCGCTCACCCGCCAGGGCCTGCCGCTGCTTCGCACCACGCCCACGGAGGAGAATCTCTCCGCCAAGGGAGCCTATGTGCTGATCGAGCCCGACGGCGGGCGCGACGTGACGCTGCTGGCCACGGGCTCCGAGGTGTCTTTGGCCGTGGACGCCGCAAAATTGCTCCAAGAGGAGGGCATCAAGGCCGCAATCGTGTCCATGCCCTGTTGGGAGCTGTTCGACGCCCAGGACGAGACCTACCGCCAGACGGTGTTAGGCACCGCCCCGCGGGTCGGCGTGGAGGCGGCCATAGAGTTCGGCTGGCAGAAATGGCTCGGCCAGGATGGCACTTTCGTCGGAATGCGCGGATTCGGCGCATCTGCCCCCGCGCAGGAGCTTTATAAGCACTTCGGTATCACGCCCGAGGCCGTGGCGGCCGCGGCCCGTGATCTGACCGTCAAAAAGTAGAGGTAGGGAGGACATGGCTAACACGCGCGTCGCCATCAACGGATTTGGCCGGATCGGCAGGCTCACTTTCAGGGCGTTCCTGGAGGCCGGCCGCAAGGACCTCGATTTCGTGGCGATCAACGACTTGGGCTCGGCCGACATGAATGCGCTCCTGCTGGAGTTCGACAGCGTCCACGGAAAATTTCCGGGCGAGATCGCCGTCACCGGCGGCCACCTCAAGGCCGACGGGCAGGATGTTGCGGTCTTGTCCGAGGCCAATCCTGAGAACCTTCCCTGGCGCGATCTCGACGTGGATATCGTCATGGAGTGCACTGGCCGCTTCACCAAGCGTGAGACGGCGGCTCAGCATCTCGATGCCGGCGCCAAGCGCGTTCTGGTCTCCGCCCCGTGCTCCGGCGCCGACCTCACCGTGGTCTACGGCGTCAACGATGACAAGCTGACCCAGAAGGATCACGTGGTCTCCAACGCCTCGTGCACGACCAACTGCCTCGCGCCCGTGGCCCAGGTACTGCACAAATTGGTTGGTATTGAGCGCGGCTACATGACCACGATCCACGCCTACACGGGCGACCAGCGCACCGTGGACACGCTGCACAACGACCCGCGCCGGGCCCGCGCCAGCGGCGTGAACCTGATCCCGACTTCGACCGGGGCGGCCAAGGCCGTGGGGCTCGTACTGCCGGAATTGCAAGGCAAGCTCGATGGCTGCTCGATCCGCGTGCCGGTGCCTAATGTCAGCCTCGTCGATCTGACCTTCGATGCCTCGCGCCCGACGACGGTCGAGGAGATCAATGCCGCCTTGAGCAAGGCGGCTTCCGAAGCCCCTCTCAAGGGCGTTCTGGGTATTAACGACAAGCCACTGGTTTCATCGGACTTCAACCATAACCCCCTAAGTTCCGTGTTCGATCTGACCGGGACCCAGGTCATCGACGGCACGTTCTGCCGCGTGGTCTCCTGGTACGACAACGAATGGGGCTTCTCCAACCGCATGAGCGACACCGCCGTCGCAATGGGACGACTGATATGATGAGTTCTGAATTGAGTATGGCCGACCTCGATCTTTCCACCATCAAGACCATCGACGATCTCGATGTGGAGGGTAAGCGAGTCCTGGTCAGAGCCGACCTCAACGTGCCGATCGAGAACGGCGAAGTGGCCGACGACACGCGCATCAAGCGCGTGCTTCCGACGATTTCGAAACTGAAGCAGGGGGGCGCCAAGGTCATCCTCATGTCCCATCTGGGACGTCCCAAGGGCGAGCGCTCCCCCGAGACGTCGTTGCGGCCGGTCGCCGCCCGGGTGGAAGCGCTCCTGAATGGCGGGCCGGTGCGCTTCTTCGACGATTGCGTGGGACCGGAGGTCGAGAACGGACTCAAGGCTCTCGGAAACGGCGATGTAGCCGTGCTGGAGAACCTCCGCTATCACCAGGGCGAGACCGCAAACGATATCGGCTTCGCCAAGCAACTCGCGGCGCTCGGCGATATCTATGTGGACGATGCGTTCTCTTCGGCCCACCGCGCGCACGCCTCCGTCGAGGCCATTGCCCATCTCATGCCGGCTTATGCGGGCAAGCTGATGATGGCGGAGATCAACGCGCTGACCAAAGCGCTCGCGGATCCCAAGAGGCCGGTCATGGCCATCGTCGGCGGGGCCAAGGTCTCCACCAAGATCGACGTCCTGAAGAATCTTGCGACCTGCATGGACGTGCTTGTGGTCGGTGGCGGCATGGCCAACACGTTGCTCAACGCCCAAGGCGTTAATGTTGGGAACTCGCTCTACGAGCCCGACTTTGTGGATACGGTGAAGGAGGTCTTGGCCTCGGCTGAGCGCGCGGGCTGCGAGATTTTCCTGCCGGTCGACGAGGTAGTGGCCAAGGAGCTCGCGCCGGGCACCGAGTGGGACGTATGCGACGTCAATACGATTCCGTCCGACATGATGGTCCTCGACCAGGGCCCGAAAAGTATCGAGCGGTTGAAGGCTCGGCTCGGCGAGATGTCCACGCTTCTCTGGAACGGTCCTCTCGGCGCCTTCGAGGTCGCGCCTTTCGGCAAAGGCACGCTAGCCCTTGCGGAGGAGGCGGGGCACCTGTCGCAAGAAGGCAAGCTCATCAGCATCGCCGGCGGTGGCGACACCGTGCGGGCATTGAACATGGTCGGTGCGACACCGTCGTTCACTTATGTCTCGACCGCCGGCGGCGCCTTTCTCGAATGGCTGGCCGGCCGCCAATTGCCTGCGGTGGTCGCGCTGTCGACCAGCCAGATAGAGCCGGCCCAGACGGCTGTCGCGTAACGCGCGCCCCCAGCGGGCCACAAGGATTGACCATGGCCGGAGACATCATCATCGCCCCGTCGATCCTGTCCGCCGATTTCGCTAAGCTCGGCGAGGAGGTGAAGGCCATCGACCGCGCGGGCTGCGACTGGATCCATATCGATGTGATGGACGGCCACTTCGTGCCCAACATCACTATCGGCCCGGACGTGGTGAAGGCGCTCCGCCCGCATTGCGACAAGGTCTTCGACACGCATTTGATGATCGCGCCGTGCGATCCCTACATCGAAGCCTTCGCATCTGCCGGCTCCGACATCATCACCGTGCACGCCGAGGCCGGACCTCATCTCGACCGCTCGCTCCAGCACATCAGGAGCTTCGGCAAGAAGGCCGGCGTCAGCCTCACGCCATCGACGCCGGAGACGGCGATCGAGTATGTGCTCGACAAGGTCGATCTCGTTCTGGTGATGACGGTGAACCCCGGCTTCGGCGGTCAGGCCTTCATTCCGGAACAGCTTGAGAAGATTCGCGCCATTCGCGAGATGATTGGCGACCGGCACATCCATCTCGAAGTGGACGGCGGCGTCAATGTGGAGACTGCGCCGCTCGTGGCCGAGGCCGGCGCCGATGTGCTGGTCGCCGGGTCCGCCGTGTTCAAGGGCGGCGCTTATGCCGAGAACATCGCCGCGATCCGCGACGCGGCCATGCGCGCTCAAGCTGCCGCTTGATGGAGCCATTCGAAGATTGCCGTGCTGTCGTTTTCGATCTCGACGGGACGCTCGCCGACACGGTCGGCGATCTCGCTACAGCGCTCAATCGGACTCTTGCCGAGCTTGATCTGCCGCCGCACTCGGAAGACGCCGTTCGCGGCATGGTTGGCGGCGGTCTCGCCAAGCTTCTTACGCGGGGGCTCGCCGCACATAATGTGTTGCTCGATGGCGCAGAGCACGAGGCGATGTTGGCGCGTTTCGTGGCTCACTATGCGGGGAACCCAGCTGAGCGCTCCACGCTCTATCCCGGAGCGCGGCAGACCTTGAATGTGCTGCGTGAGGCGGGCATCGCTTGTGGACTCTGCACCAACAAGCATGAACCCATCGCCCGCGACCTTCTGGACGCGCTCGGCATTGGGTCAGCCTTCGGCGCGGTTCAGGGCAGCGAGACGGGGTTTCCCAGAAAGCCCGATCCGGCCTGCCTCATCCACGTGGTGAAAACGCTCGGCGCCAGTCCCGAGACCGCGCTCATGGTGGGCGACAACGCCACGGACCTGAAGACGGCACGCGCCGCGGGCCTCAAAGGGGTAGTTCTCGTGACCTATGGTTACTCCGTGACCCCGGTCACTGAACTGGGCGCGGATCTCGTGATCAATCATCTTCACGACTTGGTTCCTGCCCTTGCTCTTCCCGAGCGGGCGCAATAGCAAGACGCCTATGGATGTGACCTATTTCGGCGCCCTATTGGCGGGCTTCCTGAGCTTCCTCAGCCCCTGCGTGCTGCCGCTCGTGCCGCCTTATCTCTGCTTCCTCGGAGGCACGACCTTCGACCAGCTGACGGGTGAGGACGAGACGCCCGCCCACGTCTACCAGACGGTGGTGCTGTCCTCGGTCGCTTTCGTGCTCGGCTTCACCACGGTGTTCGTCATCCTGGGCGCCACGGCCACGGTGTTGGGCCAGATCGTGGTCGTGAACCTTCCGATCCTCGCCAAGATCGCCGGTGTGATCATCATCATTGCCGGACTTCACTTCCTCGGCGTCATCCACATTCCGCTTCTGCACCGCGAGGCGCGCTATCACGCCGACACGCGGCCCGCGGGGCTGATCGGCGCCTATGTCATCGGCCTGGCCTTTGCCTTCGGCTGGACACCCTGCATCGGGCCCGTGCTCGGCGCGATCCTCGCGGTTGCCGCGGGCGAGGATTCCGTGCGCCAAGGGGTGAGCCTGCTGTTCGTCTATTCGCTCGGCCTCGGCATCCCGTTCATCCTGGCCGCCGTCGCCATCAGGCCGTTCATGAGCGCGTTGCAGCGCTTCAGGGGACATTTGGCGGTGATGGAGAAGGTGCTCGGCGCCTTCCTCGTGCTCACCGGCATCCTCTTCCTCACCGACTCCATGACCCTGATCGCCGGCTGGATCCTGCAAACCTTTCCGTCGCTTGCCACCATCGGCTGACGATTGCCGCTTGCTCTCGGGCGCCACCGATGAATAGTGGCGCCCTATGGCACAAAGCAAAACCGCGATCGCGCTGACCATCGCCGGTTCCGACTCCTCGGGCGGCGCCGGCATCCAAGCCGATATCAAGACCTTCTCGGCGCTTGGCGTCTACGGCGCGAGCGCCATCACCGCGCTGACCGCCCAGAACACGAGGGGCGTGGATGACGTGATGGCCGTGCCGCCGGAATTCGTCCTCGCCCAAATGCGCAGCGTGGCAAGCGATCTGGCGGTCGGCGCCATCAAGATCGGGATGCTCGCCACCGCGCCCATTATCGAGGCCGTGGCGGACGGGCTCGATGACTTTCCGGGCGTTCCCGTCGTACTCGATCCTGTCATGGTGGCGACGAGCGGCGATCCCCTGCTCGACGAGGATGCGGTGGAGGCCCTGCGCGACCGGCTTGTGCCGCGCGCCACGCTCATCACGCCGAACCTGCGGGAGGGCGCGGTGCTGCTCGGCGAGCCGGCGGAGAGCCGGGAGCAGATGTTGGAAGGCCGCGCCGAGCGCCTGCGCGATCTCGGAGCGAAAGCAGTCCTGCTCACGGGCGGCGAATCCATCGCCGAGACGGCGCTCGACATCTTTGTCGACGAGAACGGCGTCCAGCGCATCGAGGCGCCGCGCGTGGAGACCGAGAACACCCACGGCACGGGCTGCACCTTGTCTTCGGCCATCGCCGCGGAGCTGGCTAAAGGAGAGAGCTTGGACAAGGCGGTGAAGATCGCGAAGCTCTACGTCACCGCCGCCATCATCGCCGCCGACGAGATCGAGGTAGGTAAGGGCAGGGGCCCCGTCCACCATTTCCACGCATTCTGGAAGTCCGAGGGCGCCTAAGCGTCGGCCGCGACTTTGGCGTGCTGCTCGCCGAGCCCTTGAACGCGCAGCACCATCTCGTCGCCGGGCTTGAGGAACACGCGGGGGTTCCGTGCCATGCCGACGCCGGGCGGCGTGCCCGTGGTAATGACGTCGCCAGTCACCAGCGTCATATATTGGCTGATATAGCTGACGAGATCGGCCACGCTGAAGATCATGGTCGAGGTGTTGCCCGTTTGCATCCGCGCGTTGTTGAGGTCGAGGCTGAGATCGAGAGCTTGCGGATCGGGGATCTCGTCGGTGGTGACGAGCCAAGGCCCGAGCGGACCGAAACTGTCATGGCTCTTGGCCTTGATCCATTCGCCCGGCCCGCCCTTTTGAAGGCTGCGCTCCGAGACGTCGTTGCCGATGCAATAGCCCGCCACGTAGTCCAGCGCGTCTTCGACCGAGACATTCTTCGCGCGAGAGCCGATGACCACGGCAAGCTCGACTTCGTAGTCCATGCGCTTGAAGGCGGCCGGCGCCAGGACGGGATCGTTCGGTCCGGACACGCAGGAACTTGCCTTAGCGAACACGATAGGCACTTCGGGGATCGGCAGACCGGTCTCCTCGGCATGGTCGCGGTAATTGAGCCCGATGCCGAGGAATTTCGGCACCACGCCCACGGGCGCGCCGAGACGCGGAGACCCTTCGATCAGAGGCAGCGTCTCCGGATCGATCTGCTTCAAACGATTGAGGCTTTCCGGCCCGAGCGCGTCGCCCGCGAGGTCGCCGACGACGCCGGAGAGATCGCGGATCTGTCCGTTGCTGTCGAGAAGTCCGGGCTTCTCTTGCCCGCTATCGCCAAATCGTACGAGTTTCATTGCGCTCCCTCAGGCCATGGTTCGCCGCATGATGCACAGGACCGCGCGAGGCGCAACGGCGCGCCCCAACCATCCGGTAAGGTGTTGGAGGCGTCGTGCTTATCGACGCTGAATCGTCCGTCACATCCGCTGTGGCCGGGTGGACCCGGCCACGTGGCCCATATGCAACAACCCTCGGTAAAGTTTCGGCGCAAGGGGTGGGGCGGGTGCCCGCTAAGCGTGTGTGGCAGGCGCCGCGAAGGGGCGTCGCAACCGCTGGTACGGAGATATAACTAGCTGATTTTCAATAAAAAACTGGGTACGTCCAAGCCTGGCCCGGTGGAGTTTTGCATTTCCGCAACAGTGCCCGAACAAAGTGCATTTGCGGCCTCGCGCTTTGTTGAAGGGTGCGGGCGGGCTGCGCTAGCTTTGCATC
>NZ_JBPPND010000139.1:0-4654 GCF_051306395.1 Methyloceanibacter sp. | reverse complement strand
GTGCCAATCGGGGCGCACCAAGGAGGCGACATGATGGTGCGCGCAGTCGCCCCAGAAGACGAGACGCTTCCCTCCGCTCTCGATGTCGAACGCGAGATGGCCGGGGGTGTGCCCGTAGGCGGCCATGGCGCGAATGCCGGGGGCCACCTCGTCGCCGGGCTTGAGGAACGTCGTCTTGTCGGCGAGGGGCACCACGTAGTCGCGGAACAACGCGGCGAACGGCTTCAAGCCGCCTGCCGGTTTGTCGCCGGGCCAGAAGTCATAGTCGATCGCACCCGTGACGTAGCGCGCGTTGGGAAACAGCGGTTGGCCGGCCTCCATCACGCCGCCGATATGGTCGGGATGACCGTGAGACAGCACCACGACGTCGATCTGTTCGGGCTCGAAGCCGGCCGGCGCAAGCTGCGCGGCGAGCCAGCCGCCTTGCGGCCGGGGGACGAAGCCACGTTCGGAGTTGCCGGTGTCGAACAGGATGAGTTCCTTGCCGGTGTTGACCACCATGGGCGTGAAGCCCGGCCGGTATTTGTTCGTCGGCAGCAGGTTGTCGCGCATCGTTTGATCGACGGCGTCTTGCTCCGCGTTGCCGCCGATCAGCGGCCAGGGACCGTCAATGAAGGCAGCGGCGTCGGAGATCGTCGTCACCTCGAAGTCGCCGAGCTTGATACGGTAATGGGTCGGTTCGGACAGGCCGAGCATCGGGGCAGCGGCTCTGGCGCTGCGTGGGGCGAGGGCGGCGGCAAAGGGCGCCGCGGCAAGCACGCCCGTACCGGCGATGAGGCGACGGCGGCTGACGGCAAGTTTCGGCATCGGCGATCTTTCCTTTTGCATCTGTCCGCGACACTATCGCCCGGCATCCCGAAGCCGCTTGAACGAACGTGCTGTGTCCGACGCCGCCGAAAATTCCCCGATCTGGTATCTCGATCGCGGCCGTGCGCTGTTCGCCGGGCCGCTCGGCCGCAACGCGCCCCACCGGCACAGCACGCCGGTCTTCCTCGCCGGGCTGTACGAAAAATTCCAACTCCGCGTTGGCGATGGCGCCTGGCGGAGCTGCCGGACGGCGGCGATTCCAGCCGGTCTCGCTTACGAGTTCGATATGGGCGGCGCGCCGCTCGCCGTTCTCTACGCCGAGGCGAGTGCGGCCGGCGCGGACAGTCTCGCGCGCCTTGTTCGCCAGGCGCACGACGTATCCGGCGCCCGCGTCGGACAAGACGGCGAGATCGTCCTGCTACGAGAGATGTACGAGGACCGCGACAGTCCATCTTGGATCGCGCGCGGGCTCGACGACTTGATCGGTTTCGCAGGCCGGCGCGAACGTCCCGTCGATCCGGGTATGGCGCGGGTTCTTGACTCACTGCACGAGAGCTACGCGGATCTCCGGCGTGTCGGGGCGGTTGCGGAGACGGTTGGGCTGTCGCCGTCGCGCTTCCAGCATGTCTTCACGAGGGAAATCGGCGTTCCTTTCCGCCGGTATCGCGCCTGGTGTCGCATGCGTGCGGCCATCCGCGCCGTGCTGGACGGCGGCAATTTGACGGCCGCCGCCCATACCGCGGGTTTCGCGGACCAAGCGCATTTCGCGCGTGATTTCCGCCGCACCTTCGGCGCGTCCGCCACGCCGACGCTCACGAAGGTGAGGCGCGCGCGACCGCAGTGCGTTACTGCGCGGCCGAAGCGGACTTGTCCGGCGGGTTGATCGACCAGATCCAGGCGATGATCTTCCACATGTCGTCGTTGGACTTGACGATGTTGCCATGGGGCGGCATCGGCCCGACCACGAGTTCCGAGCCTTTGCGCGTATAGCCCTGCTCCTGAAGGCCGGTGGTGCCCAGCGCGATCAGACGGAACAGCGTGTCGCCGTCATTGCCGTAAATCCAGACGGGGTTCGACAAAGGCGGTCCCATGCCGCCGCCGCCGGTGCCGCCGTGGCAGCCGTTGCAGCCGGCGGCCATGAACTTCTTGTGGCCTTCCTCGGCGACGGACTCGTAGTCGTCTTGGTAGGGGCTCTTCAGCGCGCCCTTCTCCGCGGCCTCGGCCGTCTTCGTAGGATTACCGGCGGGATCCATGCCGGCCGCATCGCCGCCGCCGTCCGCCGGCTTCTCGGCGTCGTTAGCTTCTGCGGTCTCGGGGGGCGGGTCTTCGGATGTGGCCTCGGCGGGTGCAGGCTCGCTTTCGGCAGCTGCCGTCTCCTCGGCCGTTTCGTCCTCCGCCTCAGCCTCCATCGCGACATCCGGCTGAGACTCCGCCGGCTTCGCTTCTTCCGGCTTTGCCTCTGCGGGCGCGGGATCCGCGGGCTTTGCCTCGGCAGGTTTCTCAACTTGTTTCGGCGTCTCTTCGTTGGCGGCAACAATGGCGGGCGCCTTTTCTTCCGTCATGGAAGCGACGAGCCAATCGCGGCCGCCGGTCATGACCAGCGTCGCCCACGCGAGAAAGCCCACGGCAATCACCACGCCAATAATCGTAATCGCTCTCAACATTGCGTTTCCTCGTCTTATCCTCACTCGTTGATCGAATGAATCCAGGTGATCATCTTCCACATGTCGTCGGTGGATTTGACGATCGTGCCTTGGGCGGGCATGGGGCCCACCACGTGCTCGGAGCCCTTGCGCGTGTAGCCTTGCTCTAGCAGCGCATCGGTGCCTAGCGCGGTCAGACGGAACAGCGTGTCGTCATCCTTGCCGTAGATCCACACAGGATTGGTGAGCGGCGGTCCCATGCCGCCGCCGCCTGTGCCGCCATGACAGCCGTTGCAGCCGGCGGCCATGTATACCTGGTGGCCTTCTTCCACCACCGTGGTGTCGTCGGTCGAGTAGGGATTTTTTAGCGAGCCTTTCTCGGCCGACTTCGCGGTCTCCATTGGGCTCGATGCAGACGCGGTCTCCTCCGTCGTCTCCTGGTCGGCCGCAAGCGTTGGAAGGGCGAGCAGCGAGGCTGCGAGGGCAAAAGGCGCAAGTCCGCTGAACGCGTATGGCGAAACCATGGGAAAACCTCATCTCGAATAGGGGCGCTTCTTGCGGCGGGTTTGGGTAAAAAACCGCGCGGGGGCGTCCTCGGTTCCCACTTGACGCACTGGACTGATGTTATGTTATATCATCAGTCATGAATGCGGCCCATCACCACGACGCACCGAAGCTCTCGCGCAACCAAAGCGAGATCCTGAGCTGTCTGCGGGACTCGGGCGAACCTTTGAGCGCCTACGCCATTCTCGACCGGGTGCGGAAATCGGGGATCTCCCATCCGCCGACCGTGTACCGCGCCCTCAACGATCTGATGAAAAAGGGCATGGTCCATCGCCTGGAGTCCCGCTCGGCCTTCGTCGCCTGCGGACACGGGGCTTGCGACGGCAAGTTCGCCTTCGCCATCTGCCGGGCTTGCGACAAGGTCGTCGAGATCCTGCTCACCGACGAAGACCAAGCGCTGCTGCTGGGACTTGCCCCGGAAGAAATCTCGCCCGAGCAGGTGACCGTCGAGATCGCGGGTCTCTGTGACGATTGCCGCCCGACCCGGCTGGCCTAACTTCGGAAGGACGTGACGTTGCCCTCGCGTGAAGCCTTGACGCGTGAAGCCTTGGAGCGTGGAAGCCTTGGAGCGTGAGCCTATCGCGCTCGTCCCGGCCGATGCCGGGTTTCCGCCCCGCGCGGCGCACCAAGCCCCTGTGCGGGGGGTCTCGCTGTTGCGCGCCTCGGTGGCGGCGCGGCTTTGTCTCGTGGCGGCGGCGGTCTTGCTCTTGTGGCTCGCGGTCTATTGGGCCCTGCGATGAAGATAACCGCGCCCGCCCTCAGCTTTCACAATTTGACGCTCGGCTACGGCCGGCACCCGGCGGTGCATCACATCACCGGGGAGGTGGCGCACGGCGAGCTCTTGGCGATCGTCGGGCCGAACGGCGCCGGCAAGTCGACCCTGCTCAAAGGCATTGTCGGCGAGTTGAGGCCGCTCAGCGGCCGTCTCGATCTCGACGGCCTCACCAGGCGTGACATCGCCTATCTGCCCCAGGTCTTCGAGATCGACCGCAGCTTTCCCATTTCGGTGTTCGACTGCGTCGCCATGGGGCTGTGGCGGAAGATCGGCGCCCTGCGCGGTCTCGATGCGCGGGGGCGCGATCAGGTCATCGGCGCGCTTGGCACAGTGGGCCTAGTCGAGCTCGCCGACCGTCCGGTTGGGTCTCTCTCCGGCGGGCAATTCCAGCGCGTGCTGTTTGCGCGGCTTCTCTTGCAAGATGCCAAGCTTATCCTGCTCGACGAGCCGTTCCGCGCCGTGGACACCAAGACCGTCGCCGATCTCATCCGCCTCATCGAGCGTTGGCATCGCGAGGGCCGGACGGTGCTCGCGGCCCTGCATGACATCGAGCAAGTGCGCGCGCATTTCCCGCGTACGCTCCTGCTCGCCCGTGAAGTCGTGGCCTGGGGCGAGACGCGCGCCGTGCTGACGCCCGACAATCTCGCCAAGTCGCGCGCACTCACCGAGGCGTTCGATGCGCACGCGCCTGTGTGCGAGCGGGACGAAGTGCGCGAGTCCGCATGATCGACAGCCTTGTCCAGCCCTTCATCGAATTCGCCTTCATGCGCCGGGCGCTGGTGGGCTCGCTCGCCATCTCTCTGACGGCGCCGCCCATCGGCGTGTTTCTCGTATTGCGGCGCATGAGCCTGATGGGCGACGCCAT
>NZ_JBPPND010000138.1:0-5794 GCF_051306395.1 Methyloceanibacter sp. | reverse complement strand
CAGAACGCCCCGCGTCTGGATGAACAGGCTTCGGTAGATCGTCTCGTGGGACACGCGGGCGGTCTCGTCGTCGGGATGGGCGCGCTTCAGCCAGCCTGCGATCTGCTGCGGCGACCACTTGCGCTCAAGCTCGACCGATACTCTCCGGCAAAGTCTAGGGCGACAAGCCAGCTTGCAGGGCTTGGGACGCAGGGCGCGGTCCCACGCCGCCTGATCCGACTGAACCGCACGATAGAAAGCGCGCCCGCCATTGCTGCCTACCTCGCGGCTGATCGTAGATGGGGCCCGCCGCAATTGGCGGGCGATGGCACGTAAGGACAGCTGGGCGTGCAGCCCTCTGGAGATCTCCTCACGTTCCGCTAGCGTCAGCGCCAATCGCGACCTTCGCCGCTCCATTGGACGGATGCCGCCGGTCCTCGCCAGAAGCGGGTAGATCGACGACGAGTTCCGATCAAACCGCCGTCCGATCGAGCTCATCGACTCTCCACGCTGCCAGCGATCCCAGATCTCCGTCTTCTGCTTCTCCGTGAAATAGATCCGTCTGCGATAGCCCATCTACAACACCCCATCTCTGCTAAAAGATTGAAGTGTTGCGACCACCCATTGAGCCCGCCCTCTAAAACCGAACCAGACACGATAGTGCCCGTGAGCTTACCGCTGTACCATGCTTCCGACGTCAGGCCTGTCCTTTCCGAAAATCATATTTGAACGTATTGATGGTGCAGTCCAGCCAAGATCGGAATGCCGACAATGGCGCCAGATCGCTGGACCGATCGATGCGAGGGCGCATCTTTATGTAATGCCAGGTGCGTGCGCGCCTGATTGTAATACGCCGCGTAGGCGGAAAGAACTCGCCGCAGGTGCATCTCACTGAGAATTACCACTTGATCCAGGCACTCGCGGCGCAACGTGCCGATCAAACGTTCAGCACAGCCATTCTGCCACGGCGACCCGGAAGAGATCGGTCGATCGCGGATACCCATCGCCCTCACCCGGGACGTGAAGACATGTCCGTAGGCACGGTCGTTGTCGCGCACCAGGTAGCCTGGCGCCGAGGTCCAGGGAAACGCCTCGGTGATCTGCCGAGCCAGCCACGCGGCTGTCGGATGCCGTGTCACCTCGAACCACAACAGCTGTCGCCGGCCGTGACCCAGAACCAGGAACACAAACAAGAGATCAAAGGTCAGCGTCGGCACAACGCACATATCGATGGCGGCAATTGCCTCAGCGTGAGGCGCCTTCGGTGGGAGTTAAGCACCTTCAGCAGCAGTGGGGATGGCCGGACGTTACGGCATTAGGTAGCAAAGGCACCATGGCCTTAAGTGGTTAGATCGGTCGGTAAACGCACGCGGTTGTGGCATTCGGCAAATTGGGCGTTTTGCAACCTAAGATTCGAGAAGCCTACCCACGATCGGGGTCACGATCTCGCAGCGGCGCAGTCGATCGGCGAAGCCTGACGAAGGCGTAGAAATAGCTGACCCAGAGGAAGACGGAGAGGCCGTAGAAGACGATCGTTCGCGCCGACCACAACGGCCAGGAGCCTGCGGGGCCGATGGCGATCGCGTTGGGGAACCAAGTGAAGAGCGTGGAGCGCCACCGATTCCACATGACGGTCACTTCCGTGTTGCGAGACTGCGCGGTTTTGGCGTCGTTGAAGACGCGCTCGCTGTTGCGCTTCAACCACCACCAGGAATCATCGTTGGTTAGCTCGAGCCCCCTGTCGGACAGGTTGCGCATGTAGATGTATTCGAAGTCGGTGGTATTACCGCGCGCGTCGGGATCGGTTCGGCGCACTTCCGTTCCTGTGATGACGCCGGTTGTCCATGTTGGGCGTGCGTATTCCCATCCAAACCAGAGGGGAATCCCCACCACGAGTGCAGCGAACAGAACGGGACCCCCCCTGCGCCATAAGATAAAGGCGAGCACGAGAATCGCGAGCAGGACGATGTAGCCGATAGATAGCCAAGCCTGGAGCATGCTCAAACCTCACCGCAGATGAGACTCGAAACGGGCGAGCCCCGCACCTTTCAGTATCCCGAGGCGGCCATGTGTACAAGATCAAGCAGTGCCGGCGCGTTGCGACCCGGTATGACGCGCTCGCAGCCAACTTATCTCACCTTCGTCAAACTCGCCTGCATTCGCCTATGGCTGTGCGCTTATGAGTCCAGGGCCCAGGTAAAAATCAGCAGCCAAACATCATAGCCTCTAAAGCAGGGCTGCGCCGCGGATCAACCCAACCAGACCTGCAGGCGATGGGCGGCGCCGTCATCCTTTAGCTGGATGGAGAGGGGTACGTCGATCATAGCGCCATCGAGCTCGGCGGCGGCGACGCCGCGCTGCACGCTCTGTGGGTTCTCTACTAGGATTTCGTACTGTGACTCGCCGTGCCGGAAAATAATCTCGAACCGGGGCCAAGACCTTGGGATGCAAGGGTCGAGACGCAGGACGCCGCCCTCGATGCGAAGTCCAAGGATGCTCTCGACGCCGGCGCGCTGCATCCAAGCCGCCGAGCCGGTGTACCAGGTCCAACCGCCACGCCCGACATGACCGGGGGCGGAGTAGATATCGGCGGCGACGACATAGGGCTCCACCTTGTAACGATGCGTGTCGGTGCGCGTGCGCGCGTGATTGATCGGATTGAGGATCCAGAAGAGCGCCGCCGCTTTGTCGCCTTCCCCAAGACCCGCAAGGGCCATCACGGACCACAGGGCGGCATGGGTGTACTGCCCCCCGTTTTCGCGGACGCCCGGTGGATAGCCCTTGATGTAGCCGGGGTCGAGCAGCGTGCCATCGAACGGCGGCATGAACAGCAACGCCAACCCGTCGTGGGGCAGGATCAACTCGCGGTCGACGGCCGCCATGGCCTGGGCTGCGCGGTCGCGCCGTGCTGCACCGGAGAGCACGGCCCAGGATTGGGCGATGGAGTCGATGCGGCACTCTTCGTTCACGGCCGAGCCGAGCGGAGTGCCATCGTCGAACCAGGCGCGCCGATACCAGTCGCCATCCCAGGCCTGGCTTTCGAAGCCGGTCGTCAGCACCTGCATGTGCGTCCGCCAGCTCGCCGCTCGCGTCGCATCACCGCGCGCATCGGCGAGACTTGCGAAGGCGTCGAGCGCGGCGTGCAATAGCCAGCCGAGCCAGACACTCTCGCCGCGGCCCGCTTCGCCGACGCGGTTCATGCCGTCGTTCCAATCGCCGCCGCCGATCAGCGGCAGGCCATGGCCGCCAACCGCCAGGCTGGCGTCCAGCGCGCGCGCGCAGTGCTCGTAGAGGCTGGCGGTCTCGTCCGAAACGGTCGGTTGGAAGAAACGTTCGCTTTCGTCCGGCTCCAGCGTCGGGCCCGCTAGGAAGGGGACGACCTCGTCCAGAACGGCGGCATCGGCGGTGACCCCGACATAATGCGCGGCGGCGTAGGCGAGCCAAACGCGGTCGTCCGATATGCGAGTGCGCACGCCCTGGCCGGAATGCGGCAGCCACCAGTGCTGGACGTCGCCCTCCACGAACTGGCGGCTCGCGGCTCTGAGCAGGTGCTCTCGAGTCATCGACGGCCGGACCGTGGCCAAGGCCATGCAGTCCTGCAGCTGGTCCCGGAAACCGTAGGCGCCGCCGGCCTGGTAAAACGCCGATCGGGCCCAGACGCGGCAGGCGAGCGTCTGGTAGATAAGCCATCCGTTGAGCATGATATCCATCGATCGGTCCGGCGTCTTGACCTGGACCGAGCCCGTGGTCTCGTCCCAGAATGCTTTGACCTCCGCAAGCACGGCGTCCAAGTCCGCCTGTCGGTAACGGGCGATCAACGATTGCGCCTCTGCCTCGTCCTGGGCGTCACCGAGGAAGAAGACGATCTCGGCGACGCCGTTCGGCGCGATCTCGACCATGGTTTGGAGAGCGGCGCAGGGATCGAGTCCCGATCCGACACGCCCCGAGAGCGAAGTCCCGTTGACCAGCGCCGCCGGCCAGGCGAGCGCGCCATTGCGGCCTATGAACTCTCGGCGATCGCCTGTCCAACTCGTCTGTAACCCGCAGAGGTCGGCGAAAGCGACACGGTGCTCGAAGGCGGGGTTCCAAGAATTGCTCGCGAGCAATGCCCGGGTGGACGGGTCGATGCGGGTGGCTACGAAGGGTGCTCCTGCGCCGCGGGAGGCGCCGAGAACCCATTCGACGTATGCGGTCAACGACAGCCGTCTGGTGCGGCGCGTGGTGTTCCGGAGCTTAAGGCGCGAAATCTTTATCGGATCGGCAAGCGGCACGTACTCAAGCAGTTCCGCGGCGATCCCGTGTGAGGCGTGCTCGAAGCGGCTATAACCCCATCCATGCCGGGCCACATAGGTGGCCGCTTCGTCCCGGATTGGCAGCGCCGTGGGGCTCCAGAGTCGTCCCGTCTCCTCATCCCGAAGATAGAAAGTTTGGCCTGGGAGATCGGTGACTGGGTCGTTGGACCACGGCGTCAATTGATGCTCGCGGCTGTTCACTGACCAAGCGTAGCCGCCGCCTTCCGCGGACACCTGGAAGCCGAAGCCAGTGTTGGCGATCACGTTGATCCAGGGCGCTGGAGTCGACTGGCCGGGGCCCAGGATCGTCACGTATTCGCGGCCGTCTTCGGCGAAGCCGCCCAGCCCGTTGAAGTACTCCACGCCGGGCGACGGGCGGGGCACCTGAAGCTCGGAAGTGGGCGCGGCTCGCTTGGCCACGGCCCGAGGTAATGGCCTAGCCTCGGGCGCCCGCTCAATCTGATCGGCGAGCCGTCCGCGCTCTCCTAACAGGACGACCCGCGCGACGGACGCGAGAAGGGCTCTAGCCTCAGGTGAGATCAGGTCGGCGCGGAGCATGAAGATGTGTCCGGGCAGCCGCTCCTCGCCGATCTGAGGGCGGGATTGGCTGGCCCGCACAAGAGTCTCCAGAGCGATCTGCAGATCCTGGACGTAGGACGAGCCGCGCTCGTTCAGGATGACCAAGTCCACCGCGAACCGCTTCATCCGCCAGTATTCCACCGCCTGCAGCGCCTCGCGGGCGACGCCGAGTTGGTTGATATCGGAGATGCGGACGAGGATGATCGGCAGATCGCCGGATATACCTAGAGGCCACAGACTCGGTTGCCCGTCGCTGCCGCTTTCGATGGTTTCCGACGGCGGGCGTAGCATGGGCGCCGTGTAGACGAGGTGCCCGGCCAGACGCTGGTATTGTCCGGCTTCGTCTTGGTCGATGCCGAGGTGGTGCAATTGCACTTGGGCCTGCGTCCAGGCGAGCGTGGCGGCGCGTTCGAAGGCGCCGACGTCGTGGTGCTTGTCGACCAGAACAAGAATCTCCTCGCGTGAGGAGGCGACCATCGTCCAAAAGTCGATCTTCGCCGTCGCGTTCGGCGCGATCCGTACCCGGCGGCGCAGGGCAAATATGGGATCGAGCACCGCCCCCGTCGCGCCGGAGAGTGGCCGGCCGCCCATCACTGCGCCCGGCGCGCGAATGCTGCGTCCCCGGTCCAAGAATCGCGCGCGATCGGTCTCGAACTCGCGCTTGCCCACCGCTTCGCCGTCGACAACCGCAAGGTGGGCTGCCCAGACCTGCGGCTCCGTGGGCACCCGCCGCCGCCTCGTCGCCAGTATGGCGCCGAGGCCGGCGAGGTGCTCGGTCTCTGTGAACAGCTTCGAGAAAGCCGGGTGCATCACATCTCCGGCCTGGGACGCCAGAACTAGTTCGGCGTAGGAAGTCACCTCGACCTCGCGCGGTTGGTCGCCGAAGTTTGAGATCGTCACGCGGCGCACTTCCGCATCGTCTTCGGCGGAAACCAGCACCTCCA
>NZ_JBPPND010000137.1:0-20219 GCF_051306395.1 Methyloceanibacter sp. | reverse complement strand
GTAGAAATGAACAGACGTGATAGACGAACGTGATGGAGGTGGCGTCGGCCAGCCGTCCGAGCAGCCAGGCGCCGATGCCGGCGATCCCAAAGGCAAGACCGAAGAAGAGCCCGGCGACCATGCCAACTCTGCCCGGCAGAAGGCTTTGCGCATAAACGATGATGGCCGGGTGGGCGGAGGCCAGGATCAAGCCGATGATCACGCTCAGGATCGCCGTTCCCAGGAGCCCCACATAGGGCAGCGCCAGGGTGAAGGGCAAAACCCCCAGAATCGACCACCAGATCACGCGACGCGTGCCGATGCGGTCGCCGATCGGGCCACCGATGACGGTGCCGGCCGCGACCGAGCCCAAGAACAAGAACAGGTAAAGCTGCGCCGTCTGCACCGACAGATCGAAGGTGTGGATCAAATAGAAGATGTAGAAGCTCGTGATCGAGACCAAGTAGAAGTGCTTGGAGAAGGTCAGCGTGATGAGGATCACGATCGTCTTGGCTACCTTGCGGCGGCTGAGCTCGGCGATGGCTTTGCGCTCGGCGTGCGACACGCTCGGCAGCTTAAGCGCCTTGCCGTACCAGGCCCCGACGCCTCCGAGCAGGATCATGCCGAGCAGCGCCACCACCGAGAACCAGGCAATGGACCCTTGCCCGTAGGGAATCACGATGAAGGCCGCGAGCAGCGGACCGAGCGCCGTGCCAAAATTACCCCCTACCTGGAACACAGATTGCGCCATGCCGTGGCGGCCGCCCGAAGCGAGCCGTGCCACGCGCGAAGACTCCGGGTGGAACACCGACGACCCCATGCCGATCAGCGCCGCCGCGGCAAGCACCGCCCAGTAGGTGGAGGCGAAGGCGATCAGAACCAGGCCGAGCAGCGATGAACCCATGCCGACGACGAGCGAGTACGGCGTGGGGTAGCGGTCGGTGAGGTAGCCAACGAGCGGCTGGAGAACCGACGCGGTTGCCTGGAAGGTGAAGGTAATGAGCCCGATCTGGGCGAAGTCTAGCGCCAGGCTCGTCTTGAGCATGGGATAGATCGCAAGGATCAGCGACTGAATCACATCGTTCAGCATGTGACAGACGCTGATCGCGGCGAGCACGACGACCGCGGTCTTCGGAACCTCCCCTTGCGGCGCGTTACCGTCGGTCTTGCTCGCCATGAGGGGCCCCATCTCGCGTTGACCCGGAGACTTGGGCCAAATGGGCACCGGAGGGCAAGGGGGCATTTCGCGCCGCTCGCGCGCGATGCCGCAGGCGCCGGCGATGACCTAAAGTGTCTCCCGCGAACCAGCTGAGGTGTTCATGCATCCAATTCTGATCGTAGAGCTCCTCGTCTTGGTTGGCGTCGCCAATGCCTTGCCCGTGATCGCCAAAAAGATCATGGGCACCGCTGGCGCCTGGCCCCTCGACGGGGCCATCACACTCCGAGACGGCAGACCGCTGTTCGGTCATTCCAAGACCATTCGGGGCGTCTTGATCGCGCTCCTTGGGACACCTGTGGTGGCCATCCTCATGGGCCTCGGCTGGAAGCTCGGTTTCTTGGTAGCCGCCAGCGCCATGGCCGGGGATCTGTTGTCGAGCTTTATCAAACGCCGGCTTGCACTTCCGCCCAGCAGCCAGGCGCGCGGGCTTGATCAAGTTCCGGAATCGCTCTTTCCGCTTATCGCTGCTCGCTGTCTCGTGCCGCTCAGCTGGCTCGACGTAGTGGTGGGCACGGCAATTTTCGCCGTCGCAGGGCTCGTGGTGTCCCGCATTCTGTTCAGGCTTAATCTGCGCGACCGGCCCTATTGATCATGATTCGAACACCGGAGCTCGTGGAGAGTGATCTCGGGCGGGCAATTGAACCGGACCGGCACGACGGAGCTGCCCGCGCCGACTGCGGTGTAGCCGATCATGTTGTGATGGCGCCACGGCCCGGCGCCGAACTTCCGGGGCAGCACGGCGCTTAAGGTTATGGGATGTCCGCCCGGGAGGCAGATTTGCCCGCCATGGGTATGGCCGCTGAGCAGAAGATCGAAATCGGCGTGCGCCGCCTGGCGATAGATCTCCGGCGTATGGGTGACGAGTATCGAGAAAACGCCGTCGGGGATGGTCTCGGTAGCCTTCTCGATATTGTCCATTCGATAGAAATGAGCGTCGTCGATGCCCGCGATGTAAATGCGCTCGCCGTCTCGCTCGATGACGGCCGCCTCGTTGAGCAGCATCGTCACGCCCATCGCCTCGAGCCCCGGCACCATGCGGATCGTGTCGTGATTGCCGAGAACGCCGTAGATCGAGCCTGTCAGTGCTGCGCATACCTTCTTCGTCTCCTCGAGAGCTGGCTCATAGGGCCCCCGAGTGTCGCCCCGGTAATCGCCCGTCAGCAGGCAGAGGTCGTAGCGCAGGTCCTGCACCAGCCGAACCACGCCCGCGATTGCCGGCATGCTCATATCGGCGTGGAGATCGCTGATTTGGAGAATGGTGAAGCCGTCGAACGCCTTCGGCAGGTTCTGGAGGTGAATGTGATTGCGCCGCACGACGACCTTCGCGGCGTTGCTCAAGCCGCGTCCGTATAGCCCGGTCACCTTTAGGGCCGCGCGGATTACGCCCTGGACGGAGGCGGCGTTCTCGAGGTGAAAGAAATTGATGCCTTGGCCGAAGACTTGCGCCTCATGGTCTCTCTCGATGCCGAGGCGCTGGCGGGCGTGCCGGCGTCCGAGACGTTTCTCCAAAAGGAAAAGGTCGGGTTCGTCTGTCATCGATCCTTGGCGTGCTCTACGCACCAGACTTGGGCCAAATGGGCACCCAAGGGCAAGGGCGCATTTGGCGGGCGGGGCCATCTGCCGCTGGATTTTTGCGGGCCGACAACAGGAAGAATCACCGCCGCGCTTTTGCCAGGAGAGCCCTGACCTGGCTGTTGGCGGCGCCTCCCATCTCTGCCACAGCACACATCTCGCCCCGCGCGTGGGCATACTCCTTTAGGCGAGGTCAGCATGAAACCGGTTTCCTTGGCGACCGCGATGGCGGCGGCGTTCTCGATCGCCGTTCTCTCCGCGCCGAACGTTCACGCGGCGACCGACGCCGTGCCGCAACGAAAGCCGGGCTATTGGGAAATCACCACCGTGGCGCCGGTGTCCGGCATGACCAAGATCAAGGTCTGTGTCGGTGAGGACGACGACATCGTGCGGCCCGAGGGCAGCGACTGCACCGAGTCGAAACTGACCCCGCTCAACGAAGGGGTCATCATCGATGTGGTCTGCACCACCAAAGAGGGCAAGCAGACCATCAGCACCACTTTCACCGGCGATTTCGAGACGCGCTACCACGCCATCCTCAAGACGACCTTCGATCCTCCGCTCGGCGCGATCCGCAACATGGGCGTCAATCTCGACGGCAAATATCTCGGGCCGGACTGCCCGAAAGAGGCAGACGCCACGCAATAAGCTCACGCGATGCAACTATTCGCGGCCGCCTCGGTTGTCCAAGAACGCGTACGAACGGTTCTCATTGAGAGTCCCGGGAATTGCGCATGAATGGGCCAGATTTGGCCGCGCGTCCCGTTCGCCTTAGACTGGCGCCTGGGTGGAAACGTGAGCCAAGGGCGAAAACCTTCAAACTGCGCCGACAAGGCCTTGCCGGCGCCGAGCGAAAGGAATTCCCGATGAAGATGTCCTCAGACGCTATCGAGCAGACACTGACACAGTTCGAGGCGGACCCGCTTCCCGACGATCATCCGGCGGTCGAGCAACTCAACAAGATTTTCGGCGACCATACCTATTTCCTCGATCCCACCGGGCTGCACATCGTCGAGACGGCTGAGTCCAGCAACTCGGGCTCGCAGCAGGGCGTGGTGATCAAGCTCGCGAGTTGGAGCGACGAAAGCCGCACCAGCCTCGCGCCGCATCCGCCCGAGCCGACCAATATGGTGATCGAGCTCAAGGCGGCGTGACGCCGGGCTTCGTTCTCGAACGCTAGATCCTGCTCCGGACGCCGGACGGTTCAGCCGTTCCGGCGATGCTGGCACATGTGTTGCAGCGCATTCCGATGGTTTGCGCGGCATGCATCCTTGCGCGGCTGCGCGACCGGACATCATAGCGGATCTTTCAGCGACCGGCCCTGTGAGTGTCCGCGTTTTCATTCCCCGCCGGAATGAAAGGGGGTTGCCGTGGAGATGGAGCTCAAAGAGGGCAAAAAGCACAAGAAAAACAAAAAGAACGGTAAGGTGCCCAAGCACCTGTCAGACGAAGAGCTGGCGGCGGCGGACCTTCAAGTCGGCGACGTCAAGGCCAAGGCCCGGAAGATCAAGACGCAAGTCTACGAGAAGGAACTCGCCCGGCTCCAGGTCGAGCTGGTGAAGATGCAGGAGTGGATCAAGCACGAGAAGCTCCGCGTCGTGGTGATCTTCGAAGGGCGCGACGCGGCGGGAAAAGGCGGCGTTATCAAGCGGATAACCGAAAGCCTCAATCCGCGTCTGTGCCGCGTCGTGGCGCTCGGCACGCCGACGGAACGCGAGAAAACCTCTTGGTATTTTCAGTGCTACGTGCCGCATCTGCCGGCGGCGGGCGAAATGGTGCTGTTCGACCGCAGTTGGTACAACCGCGCGGGCGTCGAGCGCGTGATGGGCTTTTGCGGCGATGCCGAGTATCAGGAGTTCTTGCGAAGCTGCCCAGAATTTGAGCGCATGCTGGTGCGCTCTGGCATCATTCTGATCAAATACTGGTTCTCGGTGAGCGACGCGGAACAGGAGCGGCGCTTCCAAAGCCGCATGAACGACCGCACGCGCAGCTGGAAGCTGAGCCCCATGGATGTGGAATCGCGCTCGCGCTGGGTCGAGTACTCGCGCGCCAAGGACACCATGTTCGCGCATACCGACATCAAGCAGGCGCCCTGATACGTAGTGAAGGCCGACAACAAGAAGCTGGCGCGGCTCAACTGCATCGCGCATCTCTTGAGCATGGTCGAGTACGGCGACCTGACGCCGTCGCCGCCGGTCCTGCCGCCGCGCCCGAAGGCCGGCGACTATGTGCGTCCGCCAATGGAGGACCAGAACTTCGTGCCGGACTTCTGGTAGCGCGCGTTACGCGGCCCAACCGGCCATCTCGGTTTGCTCCGGATAGAATCGCTCGGCCATGCGGCCGACATAGCGTTTGAGATTGTCGCGCCGCTCGACCGCGCTGCGCAGCGGCGTCTCGAAACACGGACACAGCGCGCCGCCGATAAACGCGAAGCCCGTTGCGTCGAGCCCGGTCGGCTCACTACCCATCATGAAGGGCTTGTCGGCGAGAAGCTCGGCTGCCGCTTCGAGTGACCGGGTGCCGAGCGCGACGATCTCCTCTTCCGAATGACGGCCCATGCCGTGGCCGTGGAGTTCGGTTTTCATCTGGCGCCGCGCCATGCGCTGAACGACAAGCCGCGCCGGCATCGGCATCCGTTCGAAATAGGCGCGTGGACCCTTATTGAAATTGTCGTCGTCCACCCAGCGCGCGTGCAGCACGGTCCAGTAGGCGTGGTCTTCGAGCATCTTCTCGAAGGCCCAAGCGACGGCGCGCTGTTCCGTGCCGAGCCCGCGGTCGAAATCGATCCCGTATTTCTTCTCCAGGTGCCAGCGGATGAAGGTCGAGTCGGCGATGGTCTCCCCGTCGTCGACGATGTAGGGCAGCTTGCCCTTGGGCGCCTTGCTGAAACCTCTAGTGTCGGTCTCGTAGCCGAGGCCGGCCAGCTTGAGCAGCATCTCGGCCTTGGTGACGAACGGGCTCATATCGGGAAGCCCGAAGGCCGGGCCGAAGGCGTAGAGCGTGATCATCGGCTCTTTCCCTCCTTGATGGCGAGCAGCTCAGCGGCCCGTCACCAGAGACCTCCTGCGCTAAAGCTTCGGAGGGCATCCTGCTTCGCGCAGGGAACTTTGCCAATCCTGCGAAGCGCGGTACGCGCGAAGCAGGATGGCGGAGAGAGAGGGATTCGAACCCTCGAGACGGTTA
The DNA here is from genome assembly GCF_051306395.1 of Methyloceanibacter sp. Lineage (GTDB taxonomy): Bacteria > Pseudomonadota > Alphaproteobacteria > Rhizobiales > Methyloligellaceae > Methyloceanibacter. Next base: position 14,266 of record NZ_JBPPND010000137.1, on the reverse strand, counting down.
CCCGCCTACACGCGTTCCAGGCGTGCGCCTTCGACCACTCGGCCACCTCTCCTAAGCGCTCCGGAAGGCGCGCACTATCACGAAGCGCCCTGCCCGTTCAAGCGAGCCGTGTCCTCGCGGTCGGCTCGCCAGGACGTGAAAAACCAGCGTTTGAACGTGATCGAGCAATAGCCTATGTAAGCTGAAACACGCGATTGCCACTCTCGCTCATGCGTTTTGTTCTTCGAATTCTCGGTGTCTGGCTGCTTCTGCTTGCCATGGTCGCCGCCGTCGTTGACGCCACCAAAAGTCTGGCTGGGGGCGGCGCTTGGGTTGTCACGCCCATGGGCCAGCAATGGCGGGAGCTGGCGCCCGAAACGCTCAATGTCTCCAAGGTCTGGATCGAGACCAATGCCGGCAAATGGCTATGGGACCCTTTCATCCTGGGGATCCTGAGCGCGCCGACCTGGGTGGTGTTCGGCATTCTCGGCGTGTTCCTCTATTGGCTCGGCCAGAAGCGGAAAGAAGTCGAGGTGTATATCAACTAGCGGGGCGTTCTCGGGGGAGAACCAAAACGGAGATCTCCATGTTCAGCTTCAAGCGCAAACCCCTTTCCGTTCCTGCCGCCGACGAGGCCTTGCCTGGCCGGCCCGACGCTCTTCCAACCGCAGACACGCATTTCGTGACCGGCGCGCCCCTCAAGGGCCCGTATCCGGAAGGCGCCCAGAAGGCCCTATTCGGCCTCGGCTGCTTCTGGGGCGCGGAGCGCAAGTTCTGGGAGATGCCCGGCGTCATCGTGACCGCTGTGGGCTATGCGGGCGGCCCCACGCCAAATCCGACCTATGAGGAGGTCTGCTCCGGCATGACCGGACACACCGAGGCCGTGCTCGTGGTGTTCGACCCGAAGACGGTGAGCTACGAGCAGCTCCTGAAGACCTTCTGGGAGAGCCACGACCCGACCCAAGGCATGCGCCAAGGGAACGACGTCGGCACCCAGTACCGCTCGGGCGTCTACTACTACTCAGACGAGCAGCACCGCGCGGCGGAAGCTTCGAAAGCGGCCTACGAGGCGGCGCTCAAGGCACAAGGCATGCCGCTCATCACCACCGAGATTTTGCCGGCGCCGGAGTTCTACTTCGCGGAAGGCTATCACCAGCAATATCTCGCCAAGAACCCGGCCGGCTATTGCGGGCTCGGCGGCACGGGCGTGTCCTGCCCCATCGGCACCGGCGTGGAGGCCTAGGAGACCCCGCTTTTCCTGTCATTGCCCGGCTTGACCGGGCAATCCAGTAACCCCTGCAGTCAACGACAACGAAGACCGGTGGTTACTGGATGCCCGCCTTCGCGGGCATGACAAACTCAGCTCCTGATGAAGCCGACAATGTCCTTGGTCTTGGCGAGAATCGGATCGGCGATGTCATGGGCACGCCGTGCACCGTCCGCTAGGATGCGGTCGATCTCGACCGGGTCCGCCATGAGGCGCCGCATCTCCTCGCCGATCGGCGTGAGCTTCTCCGTGGCGAGTTCGGCCAGCGCCTCCTTGAACTTAGAGAACGGCGCGTCGCCGTAGTCGCGCAACACCCCCTCTTTGTCCGTGCCGGCGAGCGCCGCATAGATGCCGATGAGATTGTCGGCCTCGGGCCGTGCCTCCAAGCCCTTCACCTCTGACGGCAACGGCTCGGGGTCGGTCTTCGCCTTTCTGATTTTCTTGGCGATGGCGTCGGCGTCGTCGGTGAGATTGATGCGGCTCAAGTCTGACGGGTCGGACTTCGACATCTTCTTGGTGCCGTCGCGGAAGCTCATGACGCGCGTCGCGGGACCGGTGATGATCGGCTCGGGCAGCGGGAAGAAGCCGTCCGGATAGTCCTCGCGTGCGATCGTTTTGGCGAAGTCGTTGTTGAACTTCTGGGCGATGTCGCGGGAAAGCTCCAGATGCTGCTTCTGGTCCTCGCCGACCGGAACGTGCGTCGCGTGATAGAGGAGAATGTCGGCGGCCATCAGGTTCGGATAGACGAAGAGACCGGCGGAGGCGTTCTCGCGGTCCTTGCCGGCCTTCTCCTTGAACTGGGTCATGCGGTTGAGCCAGCCGATCCGCGCCACGCAGTTGAAGATCCAGGCAAGCTCCGCATGGCCCGAGACCTGGCTCTGATTGAAGATGATCTGGCGCGTGGGATCGATGCCCGAGGCGATGAAGGCGGCCGTCACCTCCCGCGTGTTGTGGGTGAGCTCGTCCGGGTCCTGGAATACGGTGATGGCGTGGAGATCGACCACGCAATAGAGGCACTCGTGCTCTTCCTGCAGCGCCACGAAGCGGGTGATCGCGCCGAGATAATTGCCGAGATGGAGATTGCCCGTCGGTTGAACGCCGGAGAAGACGCGGGTCTTGTGTTTGGTGGTCTCTTGCATGCTATCCCCTGAGCCCGCGGGTTATGGCGCGGGCGGGGAGCCGGCGCAAGTCTCGGCTGATCGAGGACGGATAGGGACGAGCGAGGAAGGACGAATGGCTCTGGTCATACGGCCCTATAGGGAGGCCGACTATCGGCGCGTGCTGGACGTGTGTGTCGCGGCCTTCGAGCCGATTCACAAGGGCTTCGAGACGGTCCTGGGGCCGCGGGTCTTTTCGCTTCAGTACGGCGATTGGAAAGAGCAATACGCCAGGACCTTGGGCCGCATCTCGGCGCGGGACAGAAAGTGCAAAGTCTACGTGGCGGAGGCCGACGGCGAGATCGCCGGATTCGTCTTCGCGCTGCTGGACAAAGACCGGAAGTGCGGCGAGATCGGCCTCAATGCCGTCGATCCGCGATACCAGGGGCAGGGCATCGCCACGGCGATGTACCAATTCGCACTCGATGACCTCAAGCGCCGTGGCGCGGAGATCGCCTCTGTCGGGACCGGGGGCGATGCGGCGCACGCGCCCGCCCGGAAAGCGTATGACGCGGTCGGCTTCGACCGGGCGATCCAGGGACTCTATCTCTTTAAGGAGCTTTAGCTCTGTCGGCGGGGCGCTCGCCCTGCGCCAAGGCCTTCTCCATCTCGCGAATCCGATCGGCGATGTCGACCGTGCGCTGAGCCATGCCGAAATGCAACCGCTCGACCATGTGGCCCTCCACCACGATGACCCCCTTATGCGCGTTCTCCGGCTGACCGAAAGCGTCGATGATCTTGCGGGACCAGTCGACCTCCTCTTGGGTCGGCGAGAAGATCTCGTTGCACGGGCCGACCTGGCTCGGATGGATCAGGGTCTTGCCGTCCATGCCGAGAATGCGGCCCTTCTCGCATTCCTCGCGCAAGCCCTCCTCGTCGCGGAAGTCGTTATAGACGCCGTCGAGGATGTCGAGCTTGTAGGCGCGCGAGGCAACCAGTGTCATGGCGAGCCACGGCACCACGGCGAAGCGGTCGTGCAGCGCGCGGGCGCGCGATTCCTTGATGAGATCGTTGGTGCCCATGACGAGGCAGGACAGCCGGTTGTCCTTGTAGACGGCGGTCGCTGCGATGGTGCGCGCATTGAGAATAGCCATGGGCGTTTCCATCATGGCCCACAGCCTCACCTTCTCCGGCGCATGCACGCTTTGCAGCAGCTTGGCAGCTGAGATGATGTCGCCGGAATGGATCACCTTGGGCACGAGGATGGCATCGGGCGCGGCCTCGCAAGCCGCGACGATGTCCTGGGCGCCCCAAGGCGTCTCCAGCGCGTTGACGCGGATCACCACCTCGCGGCCGCCATAGCCGCCGGCCGCGACCGCGGCGCAGACCTGCTCGCGCGCCTTCACCTTGGCGTCGGGCGCCACGGCATCCTCAAGATCGAAGATCAGCGCATCCGCCGGGATTGATTTCGCCTTCTCGAGCGCCCGGGTGTTGGATCCGGGCATATAGAGCGCGCTCCGGCGCGGCCGGCCTTCCATTGGCAGTTCCCCGCATTTTGTTGCGCTGCAACATAGCGGAGAGTCGGCGAGGCGAAAACCGGGCTTTTTTGGCTGAAATCAGCGCCCCAGCAGATCTTTCAACAGCGTTCTGGGCTTCAGGGCGCCGGCAAGCGCGCCTGTTACCAGATAGGTGAGAAGTCCTGCGGCGATGAGGGCGATCAGAGCCGCGGCTTGGATAAGGAGCCCCCGCTCCGGCGCGAACCAGGGCTCGAGCGTGGAGGTGAGCCACCAGAGCACGGCGCCCATGGCGGCGCTCGCCAGCACGATGCCGAGAAAGGCGCGGCGAAACATGTCATCGAGGGCGAACTCCGCGCGGCGGCGAAGCTCCATGACCAAAAGCGCCACGTTGATCCAGCCCGCCAGGCTCGTGGCGATAGCGATGCCCACAGCGCCCAAGATCACGAACAGCACGTAGCAGAGCGCGGCGTTCGCGGCCATGGCAATGCTTGCGTAAATCATCGGCGTCTTGGTGTCCTCGCGGGCGAAGAAGCTCGGCTGGAGCACCTTGATCAGCACATAGGCGGGCAGGCCGAGCGCCAGCGCTGCGAGCATGTCGGCCGTGGCGCGCGCATCGACCGTGGTGAAAGCGCCACGCTCGAACAGCACGCGCATGATGGGCCACGACGCAATGAACAGCGCGATCGCCGCGGGCACCGTCAACAGCAGCGCGAATTCGAGCGCACGGTTCTCGCTGTGGATGACAGCGCGTGTGTCGCCCGAACGCAATTTGCGGCTCAAGTCCGGCAGCAGCACCACGCCCACGGCAACGCCGATCATGCCAAGGGGAAGCTGAAAGATGCGGTCGGCGTAATAGAGCCAGGACACGACACGGTCTTGCAGGCTGGCGATTATGGTCGAGATGACGATGGTGATCTGCGCCATGCCGCCGGCGATGATCCCCGGTACCGCCAATTGCACCAAGCGCATCATATCGGGGCTCAGCGTGGGACGTTCTAGCTTGAGACGGAGGCCCGCGCGCACCGCGGCGAAGGTCACGATGGCGACTTGCAGCAGCCCCGAGACGACCACGCCCCAGGCGAGCGCCACCCCGGCGACGGTCTGCTCGCCCGTGCCGGTGGCGACGAGACCGAGCAGCACGGCGATCAGCACCACATTGAGCAGGCTCGGCGCAAACGCCGCGGCGGCGAAGCGGCCAAGGGCGTTGAGCAGCCCGGTGTAGAGCGCCACCCACGACATGAAGACGAGATAAGGCAGCGCGATGCGCGCCAGCAGCACCGCGAGGTGGAACTTGTCCGGATCGTCGGCGAAACCCGGCGCCAGCAGCAGCATCAGCCACGGCATGGCGATCTCGCCGAGCACCACGAAGGCGACGAGCACCAGCGTGAGGCCGGACAGCGCTTGCGCGGCGAAAGCGCGCGCCGCAGCGTCACCTTGCGTGTGCAAGCGCTTGGAGAAGAGCGGGATGAACGCGGCGTTGAAGGCGCCTTCGGCGAAAATGCGCCGGAACATGTTGGGCACGCGGAAGCCCACGAAGAAGGCGTCGGTAATGGACGAGGCGCCGAGCACGGCGGCGATCATCACGTCGCGCACGAAGCCGAGCACGCGGCTTATGACCGTCATCCCGCCGACCGTGGCAAATCCGCGATAGAGCGTCATGGCGTACTCTGATGGCCCGGATTTCGCGATCCGGCAAGGCAGACGGACGTACAAGGCAGGACGGGCTTAAGCGGGCGCGAGCTCCGACTCCTTGCGCGCGAGGACCTTGGTCAGCCGCTCGCGGATCAGCGTCTCGCGGGAAGAACTCGTGATCTTTTTGCCGGTGAGATCGGTCACGTAGAACACATCGACGGCCTTCTCCCCGAAGGTGGCGATGTGGGCCGAGGCGATATCCAGGTTGAGATCGGAAATCTCGCGCGTCACGTCATAGAGCAGACCGGGCCGGTCGAGGCCGTTGATCTCGATCACCGTCAAGGCATCGGACAGGGTGTTGTCGATGATCACCTGCGGCTCGACGGTGAAGGCCGAAAGCCGCGACTTCGGCTTCCTCTTGCCCTTGATGAGATCGACGGCGCGCGCTTCGCCCTTGAGCATGCGTTCGATCGAGACCGCGATCTTGCGGGCGCGGCGCTCCTCGTCTTCCGCGTGGTCGAATTCGCGTTCCAAGTGAATGGTGTCGAGCGCCATGCCGTCACGGGTCGTGGAGATCTGCGCATCGACGATGTTTGCGCCCGCCCCGGTGCAGGCGCCCGCGACCATCGCCAGGAGGCGCGGATGGTTCGGCGCGAGCAGGGTGAGCACGGTGACGGCGCGGAAGGCGTCGGTCGAGATATGGGTGACCACGGCGCGGTCGTGCGTTTCCACGTCACGAAGGAGCGCGGCGTGCTCGGCGATAACGTCGAGGTCCGTTCTCAGCCAATAGGCCGGGTAGTGACGGTCGATGAAGTGGTCCAGGTCCTTTGACGGCCAATCCGCCAAGCGCTCGCGCAGCGCGTCCTGGGCGCGGGCCATGCGCTCGGTGCGCGTGAGCTCGGTGTGGCCGCCGCCGAGCAACGGCTCGGTCTCGAAATAGAGCGTGCGCAGGAGCTGCCCCTTCCACCCGGTCCAGGTGCCGGGGCCCACGGCGCAGATATCGGCGACCGTGAGGATCAGCAGCAGCTTGAGCCGCTCGCGACTCTGCACGACCTCGGCGAAATCGCGGATCGTCTTCGGGTCGTTCAGGTCGCGGCTCTGGGCGAACAGGCTCATGGTGAGATGATGCTCGACGAGCCAGGCGGCGGTCTCGGTCTCGGACGCGTTCAGCCCGAGACGTGGACCGAGCTCGCGGGCGATGCGTGCGCCGGCGACGGAGTGGTCCTCGTCGCGGCCCTTGGCGATGTCGTGCACGAAGGCGGCGACATAAAGCGCGCGGCGGTTGTCGATGGTCCGGACCACCTCGCTCGATACGGGATGATCGACCGAGTGTTTGCCCCGCTCGATGCCGGACAGATAGCCGACGGTGCGGACCAGATGCTCGTCCACCGTGAAGTGGTGATACATGTTGAACTGCATCATCGACACGACGCGGCCGAACTCGGTGAAGAAGCGGCCGAGCACGCCGGCCTCGTTCATCTTGCGCAAGGTGGTTTCGGGATCGCGGGCGTCCATCAGAAGCCGCAGGAACAGGCGGTTGGCCGCCGGGTTGTGGCGCAGATCGTCGTCGATCAAACGGAAGTTCGCGCGGATCAGGCGCAAGACCTCCGGAGAGAACGCCACCTGGTGCTCGTCGGCCACGACAAATAGCCGAATGAAATTCACCGGGTCCTTGGCGAAAGCGTCCTTGTCGACGGTGGAGATGCGGCCGTTCTCGATGCGGAAGTCGGAAGTGCGGCGCAGCTTGGCCCGGCGGCGCCAGCTGAACGGCGCCAGCAGCGCATCGAGCGCCGGCACCGACTTGAGCTGCTTTAGCTCGAGCGCGGTGCAGACGATGCGCGTGAGCTGGCCCACTTCCTTGGCGATAAGGAAGTAGTGCTTCATGAAACGCTCGACGCCGCTCAAGCCCGCATGGCCGCGATAGCCGAGCCGCTCCGCCATGGCGCGCTGGAGATCGAAGCTCAGCCGTTCCTCGGGCCGACCGGTGAGAAAATGCAGGTGACAGCGCACGGTCCACAGGAAGAACTCGCAGCGGCGGAAGCTGCGATACTCGCCTGGCGTGAAGACGCCGGCTTCGACGAACTCCTCCTCGGCCTGATCGGGATAGAGATGCTTGGCGAGCCAGTGCAGCGTGTGCAGATCGCGCAAGCCGCCGGTGCCTTCCTTGATGTTCGGTTCGACGAGATAACGCGAGGCGCCCGAGCGGGAGTGCCGCTGGTCCTGTTCGGCAAGCTTGGCCTCGATGAAGGCGCGCGCATCGACGTCGAGCACTTCGCGGCGGAAGCGATGCAGGAACTCGGCGAACAGCTTCTCGTCGCCGAGAATGAGCCGGGCATCGAGCAGCGCCGTGCGGATGGTCATGTCGGCGAGGCTCAAGCGAATACATTGCGCGATCGTGCGCGTGGCATGGCCGACTTTGAAGCCGAGATCCCACAACAGGTAGAGCATGTACTCGGCGACGCTCTCGCCCCAGGCGGTCTGCTTGTAGGGCAGCAGAAACAAGAGATCGATGTCGGAACCCGGGGACAGCAACCCGCGCCCATAGCCGCCTTGCGCAACCACGGCCATGCGCTCGGCGCTCGAGGGGTTCTGGGCGCGATAGATGTGGTTCGTGGTGACGTCGTAGGCGAGCTGGATCAGCGCGTCCTGAAAATCGGAGAGGCCCGCCGCGCAGGCCCGTCCGTCCCCATCCCGGTCGAGTTGCTGCTTGGCGGCGGCGTGGGCTCCAGCGACCAGTGGCTTGAGATAATCGACCAAGGCCGCGCGAAGCTGCGTGTCCTGGCCCACATGGGCCTGCGCAAGCTCGGCGGTCTCCCGGCGCAGGAGATCGAAATCGAAATACGGAGCTGTTCTTGGCGCGGCTTGGTCCATCACGGGAATTTCTAGCACATTGAGGCTTTACGCCTCGCCTTCAAGCAATGTCCGAAGGCGATAGAGCGCTTCGAGCGCCTCTTTCGGGGTCATGGCGTCGGGATTGAGACCTTGAAGCGCCTGTTCCAGCGGCGATGGCTCGTCGAATCCCGGCGGCGTCCTTGCCGCCTGAAACAGGGGTAAATCGTCGGCCAAATCGGCCGGTTTCGGGCGTCCATCGGCCTTCTCCAGCTCGCTCAGCACTTCGCCGGCCCGGGCGAGAACCGGACCGGGAAGCCCCGCAAGCTTCGCCACGTGGATGCCGTAGGAGCGGTCGGCGGCGCCTTTGATGACCCGATAGAGAAACACGATCTCGTCGCGCCACTCCTTCACCTCGACCGTGGCATTGGCGGCATGGGCCAGCTTCTCGGCGAGCGCCGTCAGCTCGTGATAATGCGTGGCGAAGAGGACGCGGGAGCGGTTCACCTCGTGGAGGTATTCGAGCGCCGCCCAGGCGATGGACAGCCCATCGAAGGTCGCCGTGCCGCGTCCGATCTCGTCCAGCACCACAAAAGAGCGTGCGGTCGCCTGGTTGAGGATGGCGGCGGTCTCGACCATCTCGACCATGAAGGTGGACCGGCCGCGGGCGAGATCGTCCGCGGCGCCGACGCGGCTAAACAGGCGATCGACGATGCCGATATGGGCGGCCTCCGCCGGGACGAAGCAGCCCGACTGCGCAAGCACGACGATGAGCGCGTTCTGGCGCAGGAAGGTGGACTTCCCGGCCATGTTGGGACCGGTGACCACGAGCACGCGCGTACCGTCGCCGCTGTCGTCGCCACCGAGCCGGCAATCGTTGCCGATGAAGGTCGCACCGTCGCCGCGCTTCAGATTTTGCTCGACCATCGGGTGACGGCCTTCCTCGACGGCGAACACGAGGCTGCCGTCGACGTGCGGGCGCACATAGTTCTGCTCGACCGCGAGTTCCGCGAGGCCCGCATAGTGATCCAGCTCCGCCAAAGCGGCGCTTGCCGCCGACAGCGCTTGCTCCTCGCCGAGCACCTCGTCCACGAGCTTGGCGAAGATGTCGAGTTCGAGCGCCAGCGCACGGTCGGCGGCGGAGGTGATACGCGCTTCGATCTCGGCCAGTTCCGGCGTCGAGAAGCGCACCGCGTTGGCCATGGTCTGACGGTGAATGAAGGTCTCCACATGCGGCGGCTTGGTGAGCGTCGGTGCATGCAGCGCGGTGACCTCGACGAAATAGCCGAGCACGTTGTTGTGGCGGACCTTGAGGCCTTTGATGCCGGTGGCGTCGGCATAGGTCGCCTGCAGACCGGCGATGACCTGGCGGCTGCCGTCGCGCAAGTTCCGATGCTCGTCGAGATCGCCGCTGAAGCCGCTGCGGATAAAGCCGCCATCGCGGGCATTGACGGGAAGCTCCTGCGCCAGGGCCGCGCTCAACGATTGCTCTATCTCCGGCGGCGCCGCCGCCAGGCGCTCGACGATGCCCATCAGCTCGCGCGGCAAGCCGAGGGCTTCGCCGGTCCGCAAGAGCTGCGCGGCGAGATCGTGCGCGGCGACAATCGCTTGGCGCACGGAGCCGAGGTCACGCGGACCGCCGCGGCCGAGCGCGAGCCGCGCCAAGGCCCGCGCAAGATCGGGCGCGGATTTCAGGGCGGCGCGCAACTCTCCACGCAATTTCGGTTCGGAGACGAGATAGGAGACGGCGTCCAGCCTGGCGTTTACATCGCTTTCATCCGTCAAAGGACTGGCCAGGCGGCTCGCCAGCTCGCGGGCGCCGGCGGCGGTGACGGTGCGGTCGACCGCCGCCAACAGACTGCCGGCCCGCGCGCCTTGGTTGGACCGGGCAAGCTCGAGATTTGTGCGGGTCGCCGCATCGATAAGAAGGAGACTTCCCGCGGCTTCTTTTCGCGGCGGGCGCAGCAACGGTGCGCGGCCGACCTGGGTGATCTCCACATAGGTGAGCAACCCGCCAAGCGCGGCCAGCTCCGCCCGCGTGAAGTCACCAAAGGCATCGAGCGCCGCCACGCCGAGACGCTCCTTCAGAGCGCGCTGGCCACGCACGGAGTCGAAATGCGCGCGCGGGCAGGGCGTCAACGCCGCGCCGGCTTCGCCGATCAGACGGCGAAGATCGGCGTCGCCCGCGAGATCCTCTCCCACCAGCACCTCGCCAGGCCTGATCCGCGCGAGTTCGCCTGGGAGATCGACGAGCCGCGCCGACGCCGCGATCAACTCGCCCGTGGAGATGTCGATGGTGGCAAGCGCGAAGCTCGGCTCGGAGCCTTCCTTATTACCCCCACGAAACAGAGCGGTGAGGAAATTATGCGTGCGCGCATCGAGCAACGACTCTTCGGTGAGCGTGCCAGGCGTGACAAGACGCACCACGTCGCGGCGCACCACCGATTTCGGGCCGCGCTTCTTGGCCTCGGCCGGGTCCTCGGTCTGCTCGCACACGGCCACGCGATGCCCTTGGGCGATGAGGCGCTGGAGATAGTCGTCGGCCGCGTGCACCGGCACGCCGCACATGGGAATGTCTTGCCCAAGATGCTTGCCGCGCTTGGTGAGCGCGATCCCGAGCGCGCGGGAAGCGATCGCCGCGTCGTCGAAGAACATCTCGTAGAAATCACCCATGCGGTAGAACAGCAGACTGTCGGCGTTGTTCGCCTTTATCTCGAGGTATTGCGCCATCATGGGGGTCGCGTCCGGCGATGGCGCGGGCGTGGACCCGCCGGTCCGTGGCGATGTCGCATCTTGTGTCATGCTCACCACGTCACCTCGCCTCGCGCCTTCTCAAGCCGTGCGGACACTTCCGGGCTCATGCCATAGAACCATACGCCGCCAAGGAGACGGCGGAAGCGCGGATTGCGTTCTGCTTCGGTCACCACCGCATCGATCACGGGACCGTTTTCTTCGGGGATCAGGTCTTCCAGCAGGCCTGCGGCAAGCAAGCCCAGCACATGCGGGTTATCCTCGATTTCGAGGATCGCCTTCACCAGCTCAAGCGCGCCCAGCGGATCGTTGCTGACGAGTTCCTGCTGCAAGTCGAACATCGTCCCCCAGTCCCCGTCACGCTCCCGTTCGAGGTCGGACCGCGACGTGATCTCCACCCACGCCGCGGCAAGCTCCGGCAGCGGCAGCGCCGCGAAATCCGTGGGCTCCGCGTGGTTGCGCGTCTTCTGGCGCCATGCGCGATAGCCCGGCTCGTCGGCGATGGCCAGCAGGCGCCGCTGGAGTTGAGGGCTCTCCACCATGCCGCTTCGGATCGATGCCGCCTTGGCCCCCATCAACCAGCGCAAGCGGGGCTGGCGGAGCGCCAGCTCTTGCAGGGCGGGGGCGGCACGGCGTGCATGGAAGACGAGCAACTGGCCGAGCACCTTTCCTTCCGCCAGAAGCATGACGATCTCATCGTCAAGCTCACCCACGAGTTCGGCTTCGATCAACGCGATCCCACGCTCGGGCGCCTCATGAGAAAGCCGGTCGAAATACATGGTGAAGGCGTCGGTCCCGTCGGTCTGGCCCTTGAGACCCGTGGTGCAGACCTCCCGCCAGGCGCGCACCAGATCGTCCATCGCGAGGCCTGCGAGACGCGCTTCGATCTCCTCGGCGGCAGGAGGCGGTTCGGCCTTGCCGCCGGAGGCGTCGCAAAACCCGAGCACCTCGTCACACCAGCCCATCGAAGGGTGGTAGCTTCTCGCCCGGAAGCGCACAAGGCCCGGCCAAACGAGAGTTGGGGAAAGGGCTTTTCCCTGCGCGGGGCCTCCTCTAGGGTGCGCGGCCTCAAGCGAATTTATCAGGAGTTCCCTCCATCATCCGTCCGTCCAAACGCGCGCCCGACGCGCTGCGCCCCGTGACCCTCGAACGCGCCGTATCGCGCCACGCGGAGGGTTCGTGCCTGGTCCGCTTCGGCGAGACCCATGTGCTGTGCACGGCAACGGCGGGGGAACCGGTGCCGCCCTGGCTCAAGGGCTCGGGCCGCGGCTGGGTCACGGCGGAATACGGCATGCTGCCGCGCGCCACCAACGACCGCATGCGCCGCGAGGCGGCCGCGGGCAAGCAATCGGGGCGGACGCAAGAAATCCAGCGGCTGATCGGACGCTCGTTGCGCGCGGTGGCCGACCTGCCGTCGCTCGGCGAGAAGCAGATCATCATCGATTGCGACGTGCTGCAGGCCGACGGCGGCACGCGCACCGCCTCGATCACCGGCGCCTGGGTGGCGCTGCACGACGCGCTCGCCTGGATGGAAGCGCGCAGCATGATCAAGGGAAAGGTCCTGCGCGATCACGTGGCGGCGGTCTCTTGCGGCCTTTATGGCGGCGAGGCGGTGCTCGATCTCGACTACGCCGAGGACTCCGAAGCCGACGCCGACGCGAACTTCGTGATCACGGGCGCCGGCGGCATCGTGGAAGTGCAGGGCACGGCGGAGACCGAGCCGTTCAGCCAGGAGCAGTTCGACCAACTCATGTTGCTGGCGCGGACGGGCATCGCCCAGCTTGTCGAACTCCAGAAGCTCACCGTTGCTTAAGACCGGCACCCTTCATCGCGGCTCGAAGCTCGTCATCGCCAGCCACAACGAGGGCAAGGTGTGGGAGCTGGGCGAGCTGTTCGCGCCCTACGGCATCGAATGCGTGTCCGCGGGGAGCCTGGGCCTGCCCGAGCCCGAAGAGACCGGCGACACGTTCGAGGCCAATGCGCTGCTGAAAGCGCGGGCGGCCGCGGCCGGATCGAGCTTGATGGCGCTTGCGGACGATTCAGGGATCGAGGTGGAGGCGCTGGGCGGCGCACCCGGTATCCAATCCGCCCGCTGGGGCGGGGAGGAGCGGGATTTCGGGAAGGCCATGCAGCGCGTCCATGACGAATTGGAAGCCACCGGCGGCGCCTATACCCGCGCGAACTTTATCTGCGCGCTGGCGCTTGCCGCGCCGAACGGCGAGGACGCCACCTTCACCGGCCGGGTGTTCGGATCGATCCACTGGCCGCCCCGCGGGACGCGCGGTTTCGGCTATGATCCCATCTTCGTGCCGGACGGCCACACCGAGACGTTCGGCGAAATGGACCCGGCGCTCAAGAATGCCCTGTCGCATCGCTTACGCGCCTTCGAGCAGATGATCGAAGCCACCTATGCAAATGACGCATGACGAGCCTTTTGGAGTCTATGTGCATTGGCCGTTCTGCAAGGCCAAATGCCCGTATTGCGACTTCAACTCCCACGTTCGGCACGGCGGCATCGACGAGGCGCGGTTCCTCGCCGGCTATCTGAAGGAACTTGCGCATTTCGCCGCGCGCGCGCGCGCGCGCGCCGTCACCAGCATCTTCTTTGGCGGCGGCACGCCATCTCTCATGGGTCCGCACACCGTCGAAGCGATCCTCGATGGCATCGCCGGTCATTGGACTATTGCGCACGACGCCGAGATCACGCTCGAAGCGAACCCGACCAGCGTGGAGGCGGAAAACTTCGCGGGCTACGCGTCCGCCGGCGTCAACCGCCTGTCGCTCGGCGTGCAGGCGTTGAACGACGACAGCCTGAAAGCCCTCGGCCGCCAGCACACCGCGGACGAAGCGCTTGCGGCGCTCGATCTCGCCAAGGACACATTCGGCCGCGTCTCGTTCGATCTGATCTATGCGCGCGAGGGACAGTCGCTCGCCGCGTGGGAGGCCGAGCTTGGCCGCGCGCTCGCGCACGCCGCTGACCACCTCTCGCTCTACCAGCTCACCATCGAGGACGGCACGCCGTTCGCCGCGCGCCATGCGGCCGGACGTTTGCGCGTGCCGGACGGCGACAGTGCGAGCGAGATGTATCTCCTGACCCAGGAGCTGTGCGAGAAAGCGGGCCTCCCCGCCTACGAGATCTCGAACCATGCGCGGCCGGGATCGGAGTCGCGGCACAATCTCATCTATTGGCGCGG
>NZ_JBPPND010000136.1:0-2311 GCF_051306395.1 Methyloceanibacter sp. | reverse complement strand
ATGAGCGCGAGATAGACGAGACTGCCCACCAGGCTGCCGATAACGACGCCCGCGCATTGCGCCACCACCTGCCGCGCCGGGCTCGCACCCACCTCATGGCCGGCGCGGAAGTCGTTCAGCAGATCCGCGCTTTGGCCCGCCGCGCCGCCCGCCACGTTGGCGGTCATCAGATTGGTGATGGGCTGGCCCGGTGCCATGGCGCCGAAGGACAGCTGCGAGACCTTGCCGATGGCCCCGATCGGCGCCACGGACGTCTCGCCCACGACCCGCGCCGCCACCGTAGCCAGCACGAAGGCGAGCGGAATGGCGACGATCGCCATGGTCCAGTGAATGCCGAACAGGGTGATCTGCAGCGCGACGGTAATCGCCGCCGCCAGCAAAAACCCGCCGAGGCGCATTGCGGTGCCCTGTTCCTTGGGCCGCACTTCCTTCGCTTCGCCGCGCTTATGGCGGGCGGACGTGACCAGGGCAGCCGCGAAGCTCGTGAGGCTCGCCGTTACCATCATGGTGACGCCCGGCCAGAGCAGCCAGCCGACGAGCGACTGAAACCAGCTCTCGTCCGCTTGCGCCACCTCGACGACGCCGCGCGCGATCAGCTCCGGCGCGATCAGCCCCCAGGCGATCAGCGCACCGGCAAGCAGCCCGAGCCCGGCGCGCAGACCGATAATGCTGCCGAAACCGAGCAGCAGCAGCGACGGGTCGAAGGCAAGCGTCAGCTTCTTCGCCGTGAGCGTCGGGGCAAAGCGCGGGATCTGCCACACAAAGTCGTCGATGACGTTGAACAGCACCGCGCCGGTGAGACTCGACATCAAGACGCCCACCCGCTTCATCGCCTCGCGCCCGTGGCTGAACATGTCGCGCATGGTCTCCGCCGTCGCCATGCCCGCGGGGAACACGAGATTCGATTGCACGATGAGGCGCGGCCGCAAATACCAGCCGACCCACACGCCGAGAAAGCTCACGGCGAACACCCAGGCCGTCAGCGTCGGCCATGGCAGATTGCCGCCGGTCATGAGCGCGAGCGCGGGGATCGGCGCCACCAAACCGCTCGAGGTGATGGCGGCGGCCGCCGACGCGGTCGTCTGGTTGATGTTGCTTTCGAGCATGCCCCATGGGGCGAGACCGGCGAGGCGCGACAGCGGCACCCAAAACGCGAAGGCGAGCAGCAGCGCGGTGATCGACATGTTGAACGACCAGCCGATCTTGAGGCCCGAATAGACGTTGCACGGCGCCAGCAGCGCCCCGAGGATCAGGCCGGTGGCGAGTGCGCGGGGCGTCAGCTCGCGCGCCTCGTCGCGCGCCGGGAATTCGTTCGGATCGGCCATTGAACGCGTTGGTGCCATGAACGCGGGCGTTCACCAACCCTCGAAGCCTGGCGGATGTTAATTTGACCCCCCGCGCACGGGCCACCTAAGCTCCCGTTACCTTTGAACGACTTGGTGCGCCGTGCTCGGTTCCACGCTCAACAGACTGTCCAGAGCCGCTTATGCGGCCCTTTTTGTGGGCGGCAGCACCTGTCTTGTGGGGACCGCCTTGGCCGCGCCGAGCTGTCCCGTGGAGCGCGCCGAGCCTCTCGCGGCGGCGGACGATGCCCTATGCGACCAGCTCGAGGCCGCGGTGCGTAAGCCCGGCGCCCTGCCGCACGATCAGTACGAGGCGAAGCTCTCCGAATTTCTTCGCAACTTCTGTCACCGCCGCGAGGCGTCCGGCTGGAAGAGCGACAAGCACATGCGCGACACAGGCCCGTTCATCGGCATGTTCCACAACGGCCAGTGGACCGGGCAGTATCAAGGCACCCATGCCCCGGCGGTCGTCTGGTACTCGCCCGACATGATCGACTGGATGAAGGCAAACCGCGCGGAAGGCGACGAGACCAAGACAGAGACGCCGGTGCCCGACGGCGCCATCATGGTGAAGGAGATGTTCCCGCCGCCCACGTCCCACTGCAAGGACGCGGACCTGATTCACCTATTCCCCGAGAACGGCGGCGCCATCATGGTGCGCGCCAGCAAGGAGTCCCGTGACGGCTGGTTCTGGGGGTGGTTCGGCTGGGGCGAAGGCGACTGGGCGCCGACCTGGCCGGCGACCTCGACGCACGGCTACCCGAATACCGGCTTCGGGCTTTATTGCACCAACTGTCATTCGTCCGCGCGCGACAACCAGACCTTCGCCTCCCTGCGCAACGTCAAGGGCGAGCCCGGCGAACCGCTGGTCTTCTTGAGCCACGACTTTTACCTGGAGGACCACTTTCAGAACGACGGCCAGCGTCTTGGCCAGCGCCGCGGTGCGCCACCGCCGCAGCCGAAATTCG
>NZ_JBPPND010000135.1:0-3352 GCF_051306395.1 Methyloceanibacter sp. | reverse complement strand
GCGCTGTTTCTCACGCGCTGGGTGACGCACATATGCGCCCCTACCTTCATTCTTCTCGCAGGGCTCTCTGCGTTCCTATACGGCCGCGGGACGGACACCGAAAGTCTCAGTCGCTTTCTTCTTATCCGCGGCCTGTGGCTGATCTTGATCGATTTCACCCTGATCAAGTTCGGCTGGAGATTAGAATTCGACCTGTTCCGGATGACCGGCGGTATCATCTTCGCCATCGGCGCTTCGATGATCGCGCTGGCGGCACTGGTTTGGCTGCCGCGCTGGGTCATTGCGGTTGTGACCGTTACCATGCTCTTTGGGCATAATCTGGTCGACAACATCCGAGCCGACGAACTCGGCGGCGCTGCATGGGCTTGGCACCTCCTGCATGAGCCGGGTCTCATATATCTCGGTGATGGAGCGCAGCTCTACGTTCTCTATCCGCTGATCCCTTGGATCGGTGTGATGGCCGCTGGCTATCTCCTTGGCCCGGTGATGCAGCTGGAAGCGCAGGCAAGGCAGCGCGTCCTATTTAGCCTCGGGGCGGCTATCACCCTTGGCTTCGTAATCCTCCGCGCTACGAATCTTTATGGCGACCCCGCTCCATGGGTGACGCAGGACACATGGCTTGCGACCGTGCTTTCCTTCCTCAACTGCGAGAAATATCCCCCATCTCTACTTTATATGATGATGACGTTAGGCCCGGCGTTGATACTTCTCGCAGCCTTCGAACATGCGCACGGTATTTTTACGCGCATCCTTGCCGTGTTCGGACAGGTTCCGTTCTTCTACTATGTCGTCCACATTTACGTGATTCATTTGCTCGCGGTCGCCACTGACTTTGCCATGACCGGCGACCTAACACGAGCGCCTGAAATCAGCCTGAGCCTCGGTGGCGTTTATCTCGTCTGGCTTCTGGTTCTCGTCCTGCTCTATTCAATGTGTAAGTGGTTCGCCGAGCTGAAAAAGAACGGCAGAGGGTGGTGGTGGAGTTATATGTGATCAACCGGAGATCCGAGGTTTTGTGCAGAACGAGCTAATTGGACAGGATTGCTAATGCGATTGCGGCAGACTCCTCGCATCCGATACCAACATTGGATTTTCAAGTTACCTTTTGTGCGACGTTACTGCGGAATGGTCGTCGCACGAACGATTCTCCTCAAGGACGCTGAGTCGGAAATCACACCGGCATTGGTCCGGCATGAGTTGGTTCACTTAGAGCAGATGGATCGACATGGAATTGCGCGTTTCTATTTATTTTATTTACGCGACTACGTAGCCAACCTCTGGCGCTTGCGCGATCACCAAGCTGCCTATCGCCATATCCCATTTGAAAGGGAGGCTCGCGAACGAGAACGGGCCCTTTGCGACGATTTGGCCGCCAAGTAACACGAGATTGTGGGCGATGCGGTCTTCGTTGACGAAGCTTCGCCTTCCGCGGTCCAGACATAGGTGAAGTCGGCTGAGCCGCCTTGGCGTCATCCCTTGTGCGGTGCGCGACATAGCAATCACCACCAGGTTGTGATCGAAGACGGTCCGCCGCACCTGCGGATTGGCAAGTGTGGTGTCGGAGTGTGTCACAAGCCGTGGCGTTGCAGAAGCGCAGACTGCAGGGGTTTGGCCGGTCCCGCCAGCGTCACTTTCGCGCCGGCAGCAGGCAGGAGGCCGGCAGAAGACGGTTGGCGACCTCCCGTAGGGCAAAGCTCGACTTCAGCCGGGCCACGCCCGGGAGCCGCGACAGTTCCTCTTTGTGAATGCGCTCGAAATCGGCGAGGTCGCGGGCCAGCACCGTGACGAAATAATCGTCCTCGCCCGACATCAAGTGACAGGAGACGACCGACGGCGCCAGCGTGATGGCCTCCTCGAAAGCCTTGAGCAATTCCTCGTTCTGGCTCTTGAGGCTGATCTGCACGACCACGGTCATGCCGAGACCGAGCGCCTGGCGGCTGAGCCGCGCCTGGTAGCCCTCGATGACGTGTCTTTCTTCGAGCGCGCGGATGCGCCGGGCGATCGCGGTGGCGGACAGCGGGATACGCTCGGCGAGGTCGACCTGGCTTTGCCGCCCATCCTCCAGCAGAGCGCCGAGGATCGCGCGATCCAGCGCATCTAGCTCGATTTCTTTCATTTATCTGCGTTCCAACGGCTCTTTGCGCGTGTTTATAGCACAAATTGGCAGGCTGGACTGAGAAATCGCTGAGTACCGGCGCGGATAAAATGCGAGTCTTTCGCAGCGAACAACCGCATCCCTATGGAGTGGATTATGCGCATCGGCGTGCCCACGGAGATCAAGAGTGACGAGTTTCGAGTTGGCCTCGTGCCTGGCTCGGTTCGTGAGCTGACGGCGCGTGGTCACGAGGTCGTGGTGCAAGCCGGCGCAGGCGCCGGAATCTTCGCCGACGACGCGGCCTACGAGAAGGCCGGCGCACGGATCGTGCCGACGGCCGAAGACGTGTTTGCCGCGGCCGACATGATCGTCAAGGTCAAGGAGCCGCAGGCGGTCGAGTACAGCCGGCTGAAGCCGCACCAGATCCTCTTCACCTATCTGCACCTCGCCCCGGATCCGGAGCAGGCCCGTGGGCTCATGCAGTCAGGCGCCACGGCCATCGCCTATGAGACCGTCACGGATGCCGCCGGAGGCCTTCCGCTCCTCGCCCCGATGAGCGAGGTCGCCGGCCGTCTGGCCATCGAAGCCGCCGCGATCGCACTTCGCCGCCCTACGGGTGGCCGGGGCGTCCTCATGGGCGGCGTCCCCGGGGTGCGTCCAGCCAAGATCACGGTGCTCGGCGGCGGTGTCGTCGGCACGCACGCGGCCCGCATGGCCGTCGGCCTTGGCGCCGACGTGTCGATCATCGACCGGTCCCTGCCGCGCCTGCGGCAGCTCGACGAATTGTTCGAGGGGCGCGTGCGCACGCTCGCCTCGACCTTGGACACCGTGGAAACGGAAGTGCTCGGCGCCGATGTGGTGGTCGGAGCCGTCTTGGTCGCCGGCGCGAGCGCACCGAAGCTGGTCCGCAGGGACATGCTCTGCCGCATGAAGCGCGGCGCCGTGCTCGTCGATGTCTCCATCGACCAGGGCGGCTGTTTCGAGACCTCCAGGCCCACCACCCATGCCAATCCGACCTTCGAAGTCGACGGCATCATTCATTACTGCGTGGCCAACATGCCCGGTGCGGTCCCGACAACGTCCGCTCAGGCACTCAACAATGCGACGCTGCCCTTCGTCATGAAGCTCGCCGACAAAGGATTGGCGGCGCTCGACTATGATCCGCATCTTGCCGCGGGGCTCAATGTCCGCAATGGCGAGATCGCACACGAAGCCGTCGCCGCCTCGCTCGGCTTCGGGCGCCCCCGGCGGAGCGCG
>NZ_JBPPND010000134.1:0-2676 GCF_051306395.1 Methyloceanibacter sp. | reverse complement strand
GGCAGATCGGCCACGGCAAGCAGATCGTCGGGCTCCAGATCGGCGAGGATAAAGCGGTGGCCGGCGGCGAGCGCTTCCTTGGCCTTGGCGACGACGTCGCCGTCCTTCGGCACGATACCCTCTTCGAGCTTGAACTCGTAGCCGATGAAATTGCCGGCCTGGTTCGCCTCTTTGAGCATGAGGCGCGCGCCCTGGATGCCTTTGTCGGTGACGATCTCTTCGGCATAGGAGAGCGGCAGCGGCTCGTCGTATTCCTTGCCGAGGTAGTAGACGCGCATCAGCTTCTTGTCGCCGGCCTTGTCCTCGGCGGGCGCAGCCGCCTTCCCGGCGGCCTCGTCGGACTTGGCCGGCGCCTGGGTGGCTTTAGGCGTGTCGCTGGCTTCAGGCGCGTCGCTGGCTTGGGGCGTGTCGCTGGCCGGCGGCTCGTCTTGCGCGGCCACAACGGCGCTTCCGGCAATCGTCGAAATGAAAAAGACGCCAGCGAGGACCGCTCCCAACCAAGGAGCGCGCGGGTCACGGGAAAAGATCTGACGCAAAGGCTGCATGTCTCTCTGAACGTTTCCGGCTGTGGGGAGGTGTTCCGGAGCTGGGCGCTCTTCTGTCTCAGACCTGCTACCGATTGGCAATGCGCACCGCACAATATGGCAACCAAATCGCCAGCGGACCGAGTTGGAATTCTCGAATGAATATATGGACTTCGCCCACGCCCTTCCAGGCCGTGGTAAAAACATTACCAATGTTTCAGGAAGCGGAAAGGCCGCCGGCCCGAGGGGTGCGGCGGCCTCCGAAATCGAAATCCGCGAGAGCTATTGGCCCGGGGTCTGTACCGGCGTGTCCACCCTCTCCATGGAGCTGGGATTCTTCGTGCGGATGAAGGCGATGACCCGCCACAACTCATCGGAGGTCTTGATGATGTCACCGAAAGGCGGCATCGGACCGGTCACGATCTCCTTCCTGACGCGCGTGTAGCCCTGCTTCTGGAGTTCATCCGAGCCAAGGGCGATCAGCCTGAAAACCGTGTCGTCGTCGGCGCCATAGACCCAGGCGTCGTTGGTGAGCGGCGGGCACATGCCGCCGCCGCCGCCGCCGCCATGGCAGCCGTTGCAGCTATAGGACAGATATTTCTTGTGCCCTATCTCTGCCATCGCATCGACATCGTCGTTATAGGGGTTGTGCAGGCCGCCCAGCGGCGTCTTCTCGATGAGCTCGAGCGGCGGCGTCTGGTCATCCTTCGGGCAGCACTCCTCCGCCGTCGCCGTCCCTGCAAACATGCTCATACCGCCAACGAGAACGGCGGCCAGTACTCCAGTGATAATCTTGCTCACGATTTCGGTTTCCTTACCTAGGGATGATCTTGGGGCGATAGAGATGCCCAGGCGCACCGCCCGCTGCGCTTCAGCACGTTCGCAGTCGTCGACCGAAAAGGCGCTGGCCTTGCCGGACCGTCGAAGATGTTGGTGATTCTAGCTAGACCCAGACCAGCCCCAACAACGCGTTACCGTCCTAGACCTACGGCGTGGCCGGCGAGCGGAAACTTTCCCCGCTCCTCAAGGGCACCATGGCAGCCGCCGCAGCGGAAGGAAAGTCATAAATAAGTGCTTCGCCACGGCCCCCGACATACCACGCAAACAAAAAGACCGCTGGCCCCGAGGGGCGCAGCGGCCTTTTCAATCGAAATCGCGGTGGCGCGAGCGCTATTGGCCCGGCGTCTGCGCGGGCTTGTCCACGTCCTCCACAGAACTCGGGTTCTTGACGCGCATCCAGGCGATGACCTTCCACAAATCGTCGGAGGTCTTGATGATGTTGCCAAAAGGCGGCATCGGACCGGTCACGACCTCCTTCCTGACGCGCGTATAGCCCTGCTTTTGGAGTTCATCCGAACCAAGGGCGATCAGACGAAACAATGTGTCGTCGTCAGCGCCATAGACAAAAGCGTCGTTGGTCAGCGGCGGACACATGCCGCCGCCGCCGCCCCCGCCGTGGCAGCCATTGCAGCTGAAGGAAAGGTACTTCTTGTGACCGACTTCCTCCATGGCCGCGGTATCGTCGTTATACGGGTTGTGCAGACCACCGATCGGCGTCTTCTCGATCAGCTCGAGCGGCGGGGTCTGATCGTCCTTCGGGCAGCACTCGCCGTCGGCCGAAGGTGCATCGCCGGCCACCGCGGCGCTCTCAGAGGCGCCCTCGGGCTCGTCGGCCGCGATGGCGTTCAAGGAAAATACGCTCATGCCGCCGACAAGCGCGACGGCCAATACTCCAGTGATGATGTTGCGCACGTTACGTTTCCTTACCCTAGTTGCAGTCTTCGTTAAGCCTATCGAAATCAAAAAGCCAGCCCGGACCTCTGGGAGCCGGACTGACGCGCCGCCAAGGGAGCCAAGCGCACGGACGTCCTCACGGCTTCGACGCCGGTCACGTCACGAACAACTATGGGAATGGGAACGCCACAAACGGCCCCTCGCGATCGGCGAGTGGCCCCTGTGTCGGGCTTGAACCCTGGAAAAGGGTCGCCTGCCCCTCCGGCACAGCCTTCAGATGGGCTTGCCGACTTGTCCCGCACGGTCGCGATAGCGTGTCCTCCGTGAACCCATGCTGTCTGGAGCTTGCTTCCCATCAGGGACAATGAGGAATGCTCTCTTCGGCACTATAGCCAGGCTCTAATTCGTCATAATCCAA
>NZ_JBPPND010000133.1:0-2067 GCF_051306395.1 Methyloceanibacter sp. | reverse complement strand
TGGTCATTGTAGAACGGCTCGTCCTGATAGTAGGCATCCCAATAGGCGGCGACGTCGAAAGTGACGGTCTGGTACCCAAGATCAGGGGCGTAGTCGCTGAGCAGGTAGTACTCACCGTCGTAGTAGCCCGCGAGATAGATCGAACGCATCCAGCCGCGTTGATCCTCAAAAATGGTGTCGCACCATGTGTAGTCCTCAAGGCAGCCAAGGATGGTGACCGGTGCATCGGTCGGCACGGTAACAAGGACGGGATATTCCGTACCCGGGCCGGCGCGCAGGTTCACATTGGTGATTGGGTAGCCATTAGGCTCCTCTTGAGCCAGTGCCGGTGTGGCCAGTAGGGCAAGAAGCAAAAGGCCTCTGGCGAGGGGTTTCAAGGAGGGTGTCATTTTCATCGTCTCGAATTGTTTTCCGGTTTCAGCCAAAGAGGTAACGTTCTCATTCCTCATGCGTTCGGGCGTCCGCGAAGTTCAGTTGGGAAGGTGGCCTTACTCGCCTGAACCGCGTCGCAACGGAGTGTTCATCGCGGGTTCATCCCGGCCCCGCCTCATTTGTGCTCCCCTTTCGGCCTGGAAAAGCACTCGATTTGGCCAGCCCGGAGGAGCCCGCGAGCAGGAGAGGAAAGACCAAGCTCACCGGATCTTTCACTCGGCGATGTGACGGATGCGGCGAGCTGAGCCCAGGCAAAATGTCATTTGGGGCAAACAACCCCATGCAAAGTAGACCTTGGGGGCTGTAGACCAGTTTGCGGCGCATGCGATGGCCGCTTGAGCTTCTTCCGCTCAAGAGGTGCAAATGCCTGGCCAGCACCCCAAATTTGCAGCTATCCACAAGTACGTCGGCCGATTACCCCATCTAGAGCGAGTTCGTGATTTTCCGATTCTGGAGGATTCCCAAATCGGGCGAACAGTGCGAGTCCTCCGATGATTGATGAATCGGGGGACGGGGCATGGCACGAGCCTACAGCCAGGATCTGCGTGATCGGGTAATTGATGCGGCGCTTGGGGGGCTGCCGGCGCGCCAGGCGGCAGCGCAGTTCCGGATCGGGCTGGCGACGGCGATCCGCTGGGTGCGGCAGGCACGCGAGACGGGCGATCGCAGGCCTGGCCGGCAGGGTAAGCCGCGCCGCTCCAAGCTTGATCTGCATCGCGACTACATTCTCGGGCAGATCGAGGCGGAGCCGGACATCACCATCAGCGAGATGCTGGACAAGCTGGCTTCGGAGCGTGGTGTTCGTGCGGCTCGCGCGACGTTGTGGACATTCCTCGACCGTTGCGGCCTGACATTCAAAAAAAGACTGCGCACGCGGCCGAGCAGGAGCGCCCGGATATCCTGAAGCAGCGTGAGGCGTGGTTCGACGGGCAGCTCGATCTCGATCCGGAGCGGCTCGTCTTCATCGACGAGACCTGGGCGTCGACCAACATGGCGCGGCTGCGCGGCCGTGCACCAATGGGCGAGCGGCTGAGGGCCGGCATCCCTTATGGCCACTGGAAGACGACCACCTTCGTAGCAGGGCTGAGGCGGAGCGGCATGGTGGCGCCGATGGTTCTCGACGGACCGATCAACCGCATCGCCTTCCAAGCCTATGTCGAGCAGGTGCTGGTGCCCGAGCTTCGCCCCGGCGACATCGTGGTGATGGACAACCTGTCGAGCCACAAGGGTCCGGACGTGCGCCTGGCCATCGAAGCGGCTGGTGCACAACTGCTCTACCTGCCGCCCTACAGCCCCGACTTCAATCCGATCGAGAACGCCTTCGCCAAACTCAAAGCTCTCCTGCGTAAGGCGGCCGAACCAACCGTCGGCGGCCTCTGGGACACCATCGGCCACCTCATCGACCTCTTCACGCCGCAGGAATGTGCCAACTACTTCGCCGCCGCAGGATACGAGCCGGAATAAGGCGAATCCGCTCTAGCGGCGTTGTGAGGCAACCAACGGATATGAGCAACTTGTCTTGAAGCTGCGGTCCAGTGGAAGCAGGCCGTGCAGGCTTCTCGCGCCGTCTATCCTCCATAGGGCCGCCGTTGGGTTTTTTGGATGACCCCCTTCTTCCACTGCTTCGGCTTGGCG
>NZ_JBPPND010000132.1:0-2034 GCF_051306395.1 Methyloceanibacter sp. | reverse complement strand
TGGTCACTATCTACGAGGGCGACGAGGCCAAACTGCTCGAGCAATACCGCCAGGGCAAACTGCCCAAGGCCAAGGGCCGAATGGGCAACATGCTCCATGACGTCGAATGGGGCGGTCTCGGATTGGACGACAAGGTCACCGTGTTTTTCGGTGAGTGGAGTGCCAACATGGTCATGTCGGCGAAGCTGGTCAGCTTGAATGCGGATGTGCAGTTTGCGCTCGGATCCGATTAGGTAGTGCCCCGGGTCGTGGTGTAGGAGTGTCGGCATGTTCCGAGCGCTGATGCTCGGGGTCAATCGGCCGGAATGGCCGTGACGGTCGGATCATCGCTCAGGCCGGCCAGAGTTTCCAGGCTCATGTAGCGCCGGCTCACCGCCCACTCGTCGTTCTGCTCCAGGAGGATCGCGCCGACAAGGCGCACGATCGCCGCCTCGTTGGGGAAGATCGAAACGACGTTGGTGCGCCGCTTGATCTCACGGTTGAGGCGTTCGATCGGATTGGTCGAGTGGATTTGGCTCCAGTGGCTCTTCGGGAAGGCCATGTAGGCGAGCACCTCGTTCTCGGCGCCGTCCATCAACTCGGAGAGCTTGCGGAACTTTGCACGCAGGCGGTCGGCGACGGTCCGCCATTCTGCGCGCGCGCCCTCCTCGGTCTCTTGCACGAATGCAGTGCGGATGGCGGCGGCGACCATGGCGCGGCTCTTGACGCCGGCGTGGACCATAGCGTTGCGCATGAAGTGCACGCGGCAGCGCTGCCATGAGGCATGGAACACTTTCTTCGTTGCCGCCTTGATACCCTCGTGCGCATCGGAGATGACCAGCTTGACGCCGCGCAGGCCACGCCCCGTCAGAGAGCGCAGAAACTGGGTCCAGAACGGCTCGGCCTCCGATGGCCCGATGGCTGTGCCGAGCACCTCGCGGCGGCCGTCCGTATTGACGCCCACAGCCACTATCGTGGCAACGGAGACGATCCTACCGCCCTCCCGGGTCTTCACGTAGGTGGCGTCGATCCACACATACGGCCAATGGCCCTCGATCGGACGGTTGAGGAACTCCTTCACGCGGCCGTCGATATCCTCGCACAGGCGCGAGACCTGGCTCTTCGAGATGCCGGTCATGCCCATCGCCTTGACGAGATCGTCCACCGATCGCGTCGAGACGCCGTGCACGTAGGCTTCCTGGATCACCGCGACCAACGCCTTGTCGGCGGCACGTCGAGGCTCCAGAAACGAGGGGAAATACGAGCCTTTGCGCAGCTTCGGGATGGGCACCGGGACCGTGCCGACGCCGGTGTGCCAGTCTCGCGTACGGTAGCCGTTGCGCTGGTTTGTCCGGTCGGCGGAGCGTTCGCCGTGGCCGGCTCCGGTCAGGCCCTCGACTTCGGCGTCCATCATGCGCGACGCCACGAAGGCAATCATCTCCCTGAGGAGATCGTTGTCTGAGCCCTTCTCAAGCAACGCCTTCAAGGCCATTCTGTCGATGGTCATGGGATTCGATCTTCCGTTGGTTCGAGCTTGCAAACCCGAACAAACAGCGAGTCGGCCCATGACCGATCCCGTCTGGGCGCCGCTGTGGACGCCTTGGGGAAAAGGACGTTACGCGGCGTTGCTCTCCAGACGCCCTACGGGCTCCTTCCGCACAACGCCGCCGCCCCGTCTCCTACACCAACTCCCGGGACGCCAGCCCGCAAATCGTGCCGGAACTAAGCGGATAGGCATGCAAGACGAGTATCACCGCGCTCGCTGAGGACGTTTTCGAAGCGTTTTCTGAAAAAGTGCATGTATCAGGTCGTGATCTGGCGGTGCCCGCTGAGTTCTGCTTCGATCTCGGACTAATTTGGCACGAGCTTACTCCGAATTCGGCGAAGTATGGCGCGGTCGCGCGCAAAGATGGAGGTGTTGAGGGTTCGTGGTCACTTGGATCCGCACCCGACGGCTCAAAGGAAATTCACCTACTTTGGGTCGAGAGTTCAAGTGGGAGTAACCCGAACGGTCAGGGAACCGGCTTTGGAATGAAGCTGTTATCCTGTCTCTTA
>NZ_JBPPND010000131.1:0-3767 GCF_051306395.1 Methyloceanibacter sp. | reverse complement strand
ACTGAGCATGATCTTGTCGTGCGAATCGAGGCGCGCCCCGGTCGTTTCGTGAGCAAAGGTGACGCCATGCTCGCGGCTTACCCGCGCGACCGCGTGTCGGACGAGATCGCCAATGACCTGGGGGGCGCGCTTGTCGTGGGCCTGGATCGCTCGCCCGAGCAGGATCTCGAGTTCTCAATCCGACGTATCGTTGAGTTAGCGCAACGGTCCTTGTCGCCCGGCATCAACGACCCGACCACAGCGCTCTACTGCATCGATCGGCTCGGCGAGGTGTTCGGTCGATTGGCTGGCCGTGAGATCCCGTCTCCAATGCGTCTCGACGAGAAGCGGCAGCTGCGGGTCGTGACCGAGGTCAATACCCTCGGCGAGTTGGCTTGCCACGCCTTCGCGGCCATTGCGCGGTATGGAATCACCGACGTGGACGTGATCACGCGGCTTCTCAGCACCATGGACAATTTGGGCCGGTTATCGCAGCGCGAGGCATGCGAGGCCATCATGGGACTCCGCGAGGCGATCCGCCGGGAAAGCGAGAACCAGGTATCTCTCGCCTTCGACCGCGAAGTGATTCAAACTTTGCCCGAGAGCCGCGGCCAAGAATTCTGATGATTTCTTGGTCGTTTGTACTTGCGCGATAGGGTTTGGAGCGAACCTCTTGGTAGAGCGCGACAATCTGCACAAATTCAGAGACCGTTGGATCCCAGTGTCGGGTAGCCGGGAACATCTTGCGATCTTCCCGACCTCCTCAGAACCATATGTGCGAGTTTCCCCGCATACGCCTCAAGCATCTGCCAGCATGTCGAGTGTCCGTCGTTTTGGTTTCAGTCCTGGACAGCACAGCGGTGGACGAGAACGCGGATGGCGCCTCCGGTGGCGGGGTGACGACGCACCACAACGTTGGTGTTTTTGTGCTGATCAAGATAAACCAGAACAGCCGGCAGCACGATAAGAATCGCCGCCGCGTCGAAGGGGGTGATAACCAGCCCGTGCATCAGCGGCATTTCTTTTCGCGTGATGTCGCGGCTGCATCGACTTCGGCTCCAATCAAGACGGCAAGCGCGGAAAGCCAGAGCCAGAGCATGAATGCGATAATGGCGCCCAGCGAACCATAAAGCGCCGTAAAACTGCCGAAAGCAGGAACATACCAGGCAAAAATCGCCGAGGATCCGATCCACAGCACGGCCGCGACGGAGCTTCCGAATACGATCGATTGCCAATCCGCCGCCTTGCGACTGGGGCCGAAGCGATACAGCGCCGCGATGGCCGCGCCGGACAAAATCAGAAACGCTGGCCAGCGCAGCAGCTTCAAGGCTAATGCTGACCTGTCATCCAGCCCAAGCAACGTCAGCGCTGCCGGGAGAAGCATGATCCCAAATAAAATCGCCACCAGAACGACAACAGAGCCCAGCGTTAGAATCAGCGTAATGACGATGCGTCGGAAAAATCCACGCTCTTCGCTCTGATCATAAATGATGTTGAGGGCATCGACGAAACTCTTCATTCCGAGGTTGGCGCTCCACAGCAAGACGATGAACCAAGCACCGGAACCGAGCATCGACGCCGATCCATGTTCCTGAGACTGGACGATTCTCGACAGTTGGCCGTTAAGCATTTGCGCCGCGCCGGGCGGCAGCAGCGCCTCCAACACAGTCGAGGCGCCGTTGACGTCGCTTGGATTGGCAATCAGACCATAGACCGACACCACGGCGGCAATCCCGGGAATGGCGGCGAGCGTAATATAAAATGCTACGCTGGACGCGGCGGTCGTCAATCGATCTGAAAACGTTCGATGCCAGATCCGGACCGCAATTTTGAAAGCGAATCCGAATCTGCCTGTGTTCCCAACCCCAAATATCGCGGAATTACTACTCACGCGCTGAGACGATCGGGCGATGGTCGGACTCGGATATTGTTTGCATCGTGCCAAAGTCTGAGGGGGACGGGCCGTTCCGGACAGTATAGCAGAATGCGACGGATTGTTCCGGCAACGCACATTCATGGCAAGCGTCAACACCCGGAACTTCTTTGTGATTGCTATTAGCCCGCTTTCGCCCGAGGACCGCGGCGATGTAATGCGCGCCGCCGTGGCCTATTCGCTCTCCGGCGATCAGGCGAGCCTTGACCGGTTGCGCGAACGCTATGGCGAGAAGATGAGCGCAAGCCCTGACGCCCAGGCTTTCAGCGTGGTGAGCGAACCCATCGACCGGCAGGGCGTCGCCTTCCGCGACCTCGCCAAGTCCATCGCGTCCGTCGATACGCTGACGGCCTTCATGGACGAGTTCAAAAAGAACGACAGCGCGGTGGCAGCGCAGCCCGCGACCGCGCCGGCGGCCACCGCGACCGCGAGCAATTAATGTGAAAGACCCACAAGATTGCCAGCAGAAAGGCACAAGCCAGACCGACGCGGCTTAGATTGGTAGAGATGAATTTATAGAGTCTTGCAAAAGATATTTAGAAGGATCATTTGCTTTTATCCGGTGTACGGATAAAATGTTTTGTATCCTTCCTGCCCGCATCTTTTCTTTTATTGTCGATGAATTTTTCTTTCAGAGCGGCTTTATCTTTTACATTATGGTCATCACCGTGCTTACGGTCATAGTCTTGCGAGTGTTTTGATTCTTTTGTCATATAAATCCTTCCTTCAACACGCTGTCGACTGTCAACAGGCTTCCAACTGTCACCAGCATAAGACGGTGCCGAAGCTGTAGTTCTGTCGCCCTGGGGGACTGAACAGGACTGGCCTGACGGCTTTTTTGTACCAGCGGGATAGAGAGATTATTGCATCGGCGCGACCTGATCTAGAGGTGGCGGGAATGGGCTGAACGCCCGTGGCGCGGGCGGCCGATACCGTTGGTCTCTGTTCCTTTTCCTCAGGCAAGTGAGATGCGAACTCGCGACGAGCCGTATTCTGCTTTATTTTCAATAAAGCGGTTGGATTCCAGCCCCTCTCGCTCGGGCAAGTTGGCGGCCTACAAATCAAGAGACCGTTGGATCCCAGTTCCTTTCCCTCCGCCAGCCTTGTCAGAGTAAACTGGCTTGAGCCTCCTGGCGAGGCTTCTTAGCCTCCGGCGATGCGCAATCCCTTCCGTTATTTCAACAGCTCGCCCGAGGTGATCCGCCTCGTGGTGATGATGTATATCCTGTCCTTACCGAAAATTCCATCCGCTGGAGATTTAGCCAGCGATTTTCCCTGCTCTG
This sequence comes from Methyloceanibacter sp., assembly GCF_051306395.1. Lineage (GTDB taxonomy): Bacteria > Pseudomonadota > Alphaproteobacteria > Rhizobiales > Methyloligellaceae > Methyloceanibacter. The sequence continues at coordinate 572 of NZ_JBPPND010000131.1, read as the reverse complement.
CGGGAAACAATTCCCTGTTAGCTCGACAAAATTCCCTGTTCTGATGCGTAGGGAATTTGGGTGTAAGTAGCTGACTTATAGTCGGAAAACCGAGCCGTCTTCTCGCCTTCGCGGCTAGATCCGGGAAATTTCCCTGTATTTTCCCGTGTATCAGGGAATTTGAACTTAGAGAGTCTTTCGCCAAAGACTGCCAGCACATGGGCGGAGTCACCCAAACTGTGGGTCACGTGTCTAACAGGCTTTGATGCTTCGCGGCTTGATGTGCAATGAGATAAAGATCAAATCGGCACGGGTGGCAGGGTCATTGGCGGACAATCAACTCTGCATTGGCGGCTTCGGGTTCATCCGGAGAATCGGACATTTATACGATATTGCTCTGACAGCGGTTCGGTCTTGATCAAGCCAAAGCTTTGTAATCAAGGCTCAGAAACAGGGTTATAGGATCGCGTGGTCAAGGTGCAAACAACGCTGGTTGCGTGCCCCCGCAACCAAATTCGCCCGCTAAGTCAATGGCTTAGCGGGTTTCTCGTTTCGGCTGCTTGGTGCGGATCTGGCCCTGGAAGCAAATAGGT
>NZ_JBPPND010000130.1:0-7561 GCF_051306395.1 Methyloceanibacter sp. | reverse complement strand
CCCTGCGAGAAGCTCGCTGGGATTTGCTCTCGCGCGACAGCGGGTCAAAGGCCGAAGCGCACATAGCGCTCAAGCAGGCCGGAGGCCGGTAGCGCAGAGATCAATGAGAAGCGGGGCCCGGCGTCGTAACCGCCGCGATTGGCGCGCCGGAAGGCGCACGCGCGATCTTCGGATCGCGACACCAACTACGGACTGCGCTTTTCGGCGCGCCATCCCCCTTTATGAGGGGGCGAAAGAGCAAAACCCGGGCGCTCGCGCGCCGCGGGAACGGACACGCGCGCCTACTCCCTCCCCCTTCTAGGGGGAGGGACATCGATGGGACCAAGCCCGGGGGTGACGACAGGAAAGACGGGGTCATGACAACAGCCCGATCGGGCATTATACGGGGGCCACGCAACGCTCCCGAGTCGCAGAAAGAGAAGTTCCCCCCGTGCTTGACGTCAAATGGATCCGTGAGAACCAGGAAGCCTTCGTCAAAGGCTTGAGCGACCGTGCTTTCGGCGATCCGCAAGCCACGCTGACTCAAATCCTCACCCTGGACGAGCAACGCCGCGAAACGATTCAGGGTTTGCAGGAGCTGCAAGCGCGCCGCAACGCCGCCTCCAAGGAGATCGGCAAGGCCAAGCAGGCCAAGGACGAAACCGAAGCGAAGCGCTTGATGGACGAGGTCGCCGGGCTGAAAGCGACGATCCAAGAGGGCGAGGACAACGAGCGGGCGCAGGACAAGGAACTGCACGATCTGCTTGCGGGCATTCCCAACATGCCGGCGGACGACGTGCCGGTCGGTCCCGACGAGAGCGCCAATGTGGAGCTGCGCAAGGTCGGCGAGCTTCCGAGGTTCGATTTCACGCCCAAAGAGCATTTCGAGATCGGCGAGGCGCTCGGGCTGATGGATTTCGAGACGGCGGCCAAACTCTCGGGTTCCCGCTTTGTCGTGTTGAAGGGCAAGTTGGCGCGGCTCGAGCGCGCGCTCGCCCAGTTCATGCTCGACCTGCACACCGACGAGCACGGCTACACGGAAGTGAATCCGCCGCTGCTCGTGCGCGACGACACCATGTTCGGCACCGCTCAGTTGCCGAAGTTCGAAGAGGACCAGTTCGCTGCTCACAAACCGATGCTCGGTGAAGCCGAATGGAACGAGTTCATAGATAGCCAACTAAACGACAGCCATTGGGAGACGGTTCCGGGAAAGGAAACCCACGTTCGTCTTAACGAGGAAGGGCGACGGATTGCCGAAGGTTTCAATCGGCACTGGCTCATCCCGACAGCCGAAGTGCCGCTGACCAATCTCGTGCGCGAGGACATCACCGACGAGGCGAAGCTGCCCATGCGCGTGACGGCGGGCACGCCGTGCTTCCGCGCGGAGGCGGGCGCCGCGGGCAAGGACACGCGAGGCATGATCCGCCAGCATCAATTCTCCAAGGTCGAGCTGGTGTCGGTGACGACGCCGGAGCAATCGGCGGAGGAGCATGAGCGCATGACAAAATGCGCCGAGACCGTGCTCCAGAAGCTCGGCCTGCCGTACCGCGTGGTGGTGCTGTCCACCGGCGACATGGGCTTCGCCGCACGCAAGACCTACGACATCGAGGTCTGGCTCCCGGGCCAGGACACCTATAGAGAGATTTCCTCCTGCTCGAACTGCGGCGACTTCCAGGCCCGCCGCATGAACGCGCGCTACCGGCCCAAGGACTCCAAGGCCACCCAGTTCGTGCATACGCTGAACGGTTCCGGCGTCGCCGTGGGCCGCGCGCTGATCGCCGTGCTTGAGAACTACCAGGGCGCGGACGGCAGCGTTCGTATTCCCGACGTGCTCCAGCCCTATATGGGCGGCCTGACCAGGATCGAGGCCCCGAAGTGATTGTTGATTTATCTCTTTCTCCGCTCTTTATCCGCTCATTGCCGGGCTTGACCCGGCAATCCAATCCCCATTGGCCTGTCGCCTTGCTGCGGCGTTACGGTGTGGATGCCTGGATCAAGTCCGGCCATGACAGGTGTGCGTTGAAATGAATCAGAAGAAGAACAAACCGGCGAAAGTGCCGAAAAGGACTCGCAAAAAGATGCGCATTCTCCTCACCAACGACGACGGCATCGAAGCGCCGGGTCTCGACGTGCTGGAGAAGATCGCCACCGATCTCACCGACGACGTCTGGGTCGTGGCCCCCGAAACCGATAATTCCGGCGCGTCTCATTCGCTGACCCTGGCCGAGCCCTTGCGCATGCGCGAGATCGGCAAGCGCCGCTACGCGGTCAAGGGCACGCCGACCGATTGCGTCATCATGGGCGTGCGCTTTCTCCTGAAGGACGAGCCGCCCGATCTCGTGCTCTCCGGCGTCAATCGCGGCCAGAACCTCGCCGATGACGTGAACTATTCCGGCACCGTGGCCGGCGCCATCGAGGGTACGCTGCTCGGCGTGCCGTCCATCGCGCTCAGCCTCGCCATCGGCAATTACGATCACGGCACGCCGATCTGGGAGACGCCGATGGAGCACGGCGCCGAGCTGATGCACAAGCTGCTCGACGCGGGCTGGCCCGAGGGCACCGTGCTCAACGTCAACTTCCCCGACTGCCAGCCGGACGAGGTTCAGGGCATGGTCGCCACGCGCCAAGGCTTGCGTGATACGGCGCTGCTCGACATCGACGACCGCATGGATACACGCGGCAAGGCCTACTACTGGATTGGTATCGCCAAGCGCAACGCCAAGCCGCCCAAGGGCACGGATCTGTGGGCGGTGCGCTCCAACCTGATCTCCGTGTCGCCGCTCTGCCTCGACTTTACCGACAGTAGCTCGCTCGAGGCGCTTGCCGGGGTTCTCGGCGAAAAAGCCAAATAGTCCTTACCCCCGCGCGCTCGAATCGGCTGATACTCACGCGAAAAGCCGCCTCGAAGGGAGGTGGACGGGATGGCGAGCGCACAGGACCAAGTCAATCTTATCATGCAGCTTAGGCGTCGCGGCATCCGCGACCCTAAGGTGCTGCGCGCCATCGAGACCGTTCCGCGCGAGCTGTTCGTCGACGAGGCGTTCTCCGACCACGCCTATCAGGACATCGCGCTGCCCATCGAATGCGGGCAGACCATCTCGCAGCCTTTCGTGGTCGCCTTCATGACCGAGAAGCTCGCGCTGGAGCCGAGCTATAAGGTGCTCGAGATCGGCACCGGCTCTGGCTATCAGGCCGCCGTCCTGTCGCATCTCTGCCGCCGGGTCTACACCGTGGAGCGTTGGCGGGAGCTCCAGAAGGCGGCCGAGCAGCGCCTGGCGGAGCTCAAGATCAACAACGTGACCACGATCATCGGCGACGGCTGGCTGGGCTGGCCGCCGCAAGCGCCGTTCGACCGCATCATCGTCACCGCCGCCGCGCTCGATGCGCCGGCGGCCCTGCTCGACCAGTTGAAGGACGGCGGCCGCATGATCATTCCGCTGGGCGAGACCCGGGACTCCCAATCGCTGGTGCAGATCGACAAGACCGAGGAAGGGCTGGTGGAGACGCCGCTTCTGCCGGTGCGTTTCGTGCCGCTGGTGCATGGGCGGGTGAAGCGCGACTGAGCCTGAGGAGAGGCCCTAACGCGTTGCTTGCTGATTCTTTTTTAGGCAGCTGGGGAAGAGGCTTAATGCGTTGTTTACCGCCAGCGCGCTTTACTCATCGCAACGGGTATTGCGAGTGGACCATTGGGGGATGCGCGTGGCGTTCTGGTCGGAGTATGCCCGCGGCGCATGCTGTGTGATCGCGGGTTTGAGTTTTGCGTTGACGATAGCGGGCTGTAGCTCGGGCGTCTCGCGCTTCGACTTCCCATCTTTCAATCTTGCAGACAACGAGTCGAGCGGCGCGGACATGTCCACCACGGCGTCGCTGCCGGTTCCGTCGGAGTCCGTCTACAACGGCAGCCGCTACCAGTTTTACGGCGATCGCTCGGCCGTGCCGCCGCAAGCGACCGCGAATTATTCGCCGGGTCAGGCGCGCTATTACGGCTCGCCGCAGACAGCGAAACCGCCCGCGCCGCCGCCTGTGACACAGGCCTCAGGCCCGCGGATCAAGGTGCAAAGCGGGGACACGCTGTCGAGCCTGTCCCAGCGCTACGGCGTCTCCATCGACACCATTCAGACCGCCAACAACCTGCCTGACGCGCGGCTGCGCGAGGGCCAGACACTGATCATGCCGGGCGCCAATGTCGCCGCCGCGCGGAGTCCTGCGCCCGCGCCGCGCGTGGCCGCCGCTTCGCCCGCATCCTCGCCGAGCCCATCCTCGCTGACCCCAAGGGCGGGCGAGACGACTTATAAGGTGCAGGCGGGCGACACGCCCCACAGCATCGCCGAGAAGCTTGGCACCAGCGAGAAGGCCATCATGGCGCGGAACGACGTCCGCGCCGACGCGCTTCAGATCGGCCAGACGCTGGTCATTCCGGCGGCAGGCGCGGCTGCGCCCACTGTCGCGGAAGCGCCCGCGTCGTCGGGGGGCGTGCGCAAAGTCAAGACCACCACGATCAGCCCGCCGGGTGCGGGCGATACCACCCAAAGCACGGCCAAGACATCGGCGCCCACAGCCACGCAACAGAAAGTGTCGAGCACCGCGCAGCTTCCCAATCCCGATCCCATGTCGGGTGCGAGCTTCCGCTGGCCGGTGAAGGGACGCGTGATCTCCGGGTTCGGCACCAAGCCCGACGGCGGACATAACGACGGCATCAACATCTCCGTGCCGCAAGGCACCCCAGTAAAAGCGGCGGAGAACGGCGTCGTCGCCTATTCCGGCAGCGAGCTGAAGGGCTACGGCAATCTCGTGCTGGTCCGCCACGCCAACAACTGGGTGTCGGCCTACGCCAACAACGACGAACTGCTCGTCAATCGCGGCGACAAGGTGAGCCGCGGCCAGGTGATCGCCAAGGCGGGCACCACCGGCTCGGTCTCCCAGCCGCAAGTGCATTTCGAATTGCGCAAAGGTTCGCGTCCCGTCGATCCGACGAAGTACATGAGCAGCATGTCGGCGCAGGCCGACTAAAGCGCCGTCCCGAGACGCCCCGCCAAATCTTGGATGAATTGCCAAGCCACGCGGCCCGAGCGGCCGCCGCGGCCGCGTGCCCATTCGAGGGCCTCTCTGTCGAGTGTCTCTGGCGGAACGTCGAGCCGGTAATGCTCGGCGTAGCCGCGCACCATGGCGAGGTAGTCGTCCTGGCTGCAATTGTGGAACCCGATCCACAGCCCGAACCGGTCCGACAGGGAGAGCTTCTCCTCCACCGCTTCGGAGGGGTTGATGGCCGTCGAGCGTTCGTTCTCGACCATCTCCCGCGGCATCAGGTGCCGGCGGTTGGAGGTGGCATAAAGCAGTACATTGGCCGGACGCCCCTCGATCCCGCCTTCCAGCACCGCCTTTAGAGACTTGTAGGAGGTGTCGATCGTCTCGAAGGAGAGGTCGTCGCAGAAGAGAATGAAGCGGTGCTGGGGCGCCGCGCGCAAGTGGGTTAGGACCCGGGGCAGGGCCGCGATGTCCTCCCGGTGGATCTCGACCAGCTTCAGGCCGGGAATCGCCCCGTGCACCGCCTTGATCAGCGAACTCTTGCCCATGCCCCGCGCGCCCCACAAAAGGGCGTTGTTGGCAGGAAGGCCCTGGGCGAAACGTTGCGTATTCGCGAGCAGGGTGTCGCGGTTTCGGTCGATGCCCTTTAGAAGCGGCAAGGGCAGGCGGTTGACCGCCTGGACCGGTGAAAAACGGTCGGTTTCGGCCTGAAACACGAAGGCGTCGGCAGCCCTGAAATCGGGCGTCTGGGGCCGGGCCGGGCCAAGTCGCTCCAGCGCCTGGGCGATCCGCTCCATAAGTCCCGAGACTGGCTCCTGAAAGTTCATGCAAGGCCCCGTTGCAAAGGCGTTCAGGCTCAGTATAGTCGCGCCCAATCGCGCGATAAGAGCCTGCCCACAAGGCCGCGAGAGACGCCAAGCCGGCCGAAAGCGGCCATCCTTAAGCCAAGCAGGGGACACGAGCAATGAACGGTTTCGCATACGCTCAAGCAGGCGGTAGCGGCTTCGAGATGCTAAACAGCCTGCTCGTCCCGACGATTCTGATCATCGGCATCATGTATTTCCTGATGATCCGGCCGCAGCAGAAGCGCATGAAGGAGCATCGCGAGATGGTCGCCGGTCTTCGCCGCGGCGATAGCGTGGTGACCTCTGGCGGCATCCTCGGCAAAGTGACTAAGGTCGAGGAGAACGAGGTTCAGGTCGAGGTCGCCGAGGGCGTGCGCATCAGGGTGCTGCGCTCGACCGTTTCGGAGGTGCGCGGCAAGGGGGAGGGCGGCGCCCCCCCGTCCAAGGCCGAATCCAAGACCGCCGAGTAGCGACGCGCGAAATCAACCGACCGATCTAGAGAGTCAAACCCGGCAATGCTGCATTTCCAAAGATGGAAGGTGATTCTGGTTTTTGCCGTGGTTCTTGCCGGCATCATCTTCGCAATTCCCAATCTGATTCCGTCGTCGGCTTTGCAAGGACTCCCAAGCTGGATTCCCCACAAGCAGGTCAATCTGGGCCTCGATCTGCAAGGCGGCGCGCATCTTCTCTATCGGATTGACGAGAAGGATCTGGTCGACGACTGGCTCGGCACTATTCGCGGCGACGCGCGCGAGTCGCTGCGCAGCAACCGCATCGGCTATATCGACCTTTCGCAGAACGTCTCCGCCAAGAGCGTGTCGCTCCGCATCCGCAATCCCGAGGACGTGGACAAGGCGTTCACCGAGCTGAAGAAGCTCGCGGTCCCGGTCGGCAACGATGTGTTCGGCGGGTTCTCGGGCAATGATCTCGAGGTGACGCGGGAAGGTGACAAGATCACCCTCGCCGTCACCGAGATGGGTCTGAACGACCGTATCGGCGCGGCAATTCAGGCCTCCATCGAGACCATTCGGCGACGCATCGATGCGTTCGGTACCACCGAGCCCAGCATTCAGCGCGAGGGCCGCAATCGTATCCTCGTTCAGGTGCCCGGTGTGTCGGACGTGCAGCGCCTCAAAGGTCTCATTGGTGAGACCGGCAAGCTCGAGTTCAAGCTCGTGGACCCCGCCGCCAACGCCGGCGAGGTCGCCGTCAGCAAGCAGGTTCCGCCAGGCGACGAGCTGGTCTATTCGGGCGACGATCCGCCGGTTCCCTACGTGCTCAAGGATCAGGTGATGGTCAGCGGCGAGAACCTCGTCGACGCTCAGCCCGGCTTTGATTCCCGCACCGGCGAGCCGATCGTCACGTTCCGCTTCGATGCCGCCGGCGCCAAGCGTTTCGGCCGGGTCACGCAGGACAATGTCGGTCTGCCTTTCGCCATCGTCCTCGACAACACCGTGATCTCTGCGCCGGTTATCCGCGAGCCGATTCTCGGCGGCACGGGCCAGATCAGCGGAAACTTCACCGTGCAGGAAGCCAACGATCTCTCCGTCCTGCTGCGGTCGGGCGCGCTGCCGGCCAAGTTGACGGTCATCGAGGAGCGCACCGTCGGCGCGAGCCTTGGCGCTGACTCCGTCGAGAGCGGCAAGAAGGCGGCAATTGTCGGCATGCTGCTCGTGGTGGCCTTCATGTTCGTGGCCTACGGGCTGTTCGGC
>NZ_JBPPND010000129.1:0-18475 GCF_051306395.1 Methyloceanibacter sp. | reverse complement strand
GGCCAATATGTGAGGCTCGCGGCGGAGTAGACCATGCCGCCCCGCGCCATGCTGATCCGCACCGGACTGATCCGCACTCTTGGCCGCTCCGCCGTCATCGCACTCGGGCTGGCAAGCCTGCCCCAAACGCTCTTCGCTCAGGATGATGCCTCGCTGTGCCTCGTCACGGCGGAGCGCGTCGATGCGGGCGAGACGCTCAGCGGCGCCGAGCGCCAAGCAGCGCATGAAGCGTGCCTCAGGGCGCTCGCGGCCACGGGCAGCGTCGTCCAGAAATATCAGTTTCAAGAGGCGGATTTCACGATCACCGGCGCGCGCGGCGCCGACTAGAGCGCGGCCGAACGTGTAACCTAGCGCTTGCGGCGCTAGCGCCTGAGGATCCAGGCGGCCAGGAACGACAGGGTCAGCACCCCGAGCAGGCACAGCAAGATGATCACGCCGATGGCGCCGAGAATGCCCTTGAGCGTGGCCCAGAATCCGAACGTGGCCACCATGGCGGCGAGCAGCAAGATAATGATGATCGGCATCAAGACATCCCTTCGTCCGGTTCGGCGCCCCGCGCGGACCTGAGATAAGGCCCGCCGGCAGCAGAGCATGTGAATCAGCTAAGGCCATGGTCGCAGAATATGCCGGCGGCCGGAAGACACGCGCGTCGACTTCTGTCGGCCCCAGGCGACTCTTTTCCATCCGCATCTCTTGCCTCTTTCGTCATTGCCGGGCTTGACCCGGCAATCCATTCCACTGGCGTCACCGCTTGCTGAGCCATAGCGGCGTGGATGCCCGGATCAAGTCCGGGCATGACGCATCTAATTGGAAAGGGCTGGATCCCGGCTGGTCAAATTTGCATGCGCTACCGCTGCGCTGCTTGAGCGCAAGCCGGGATGAGCGCTCGTTGTCGAGGCGCGCAGCGCTTGACGGCGACGGACCTCTTGGCGCCAAGCACGGCAAGTCTCTGGAGGACGTGCTCTCCCGCTAGTCCGGCTGGGTCTAGCGCCGCCCGAGCAGCAGCTTGCGGAGCATATCGGGGCCCACCGCACGCTCGAATTCCTTGAACGCGAAGTATGGCATGAGCGCCACGCAGAAGATCAGCCACAGCGCCGCCGTGCCGAGAAGGCTGCCGCCGAGCGCCGGCGCGCTGGCGAGGAAGCCATGCCCGCCGATCAAGCCGAACAGCATCATCTCGAGAACGTAGGCGACCAACAGAAGCGTGGTGAAAGCCACCGTCTTGTAGACGATGGGATAGACGAGCGGCTTTTCCTTGAGCCGTTCGGCGAAGCGGAACTGCTCGGCCACGATCATGATCTTGCCCAAGGCGATCGCGTTGAGCGTGGCGAGCCCGTAAAAGGCGAAGCCCACATGGTGCTCCGACAGCACGATCCACTCGTGCAGGAGGAGAACCGTGAACACCACCCAGAGATAGACAAAGGCGCCGGCGAACTTCTTGAGCTCCGCGACCGCCCGCTCCTTCAAGGCCGGCTTGGGCCGGGCCGTCTCGCCCTTGAGCGCCTGGACGAGCGCATGAAGGTCTCCGCGCTCCGGCTCGATGATCTCTGGATCGATCCCCTCGGGCTCGATGACGTCTGGCTCGATCCCCTCGGGCGTCTCCGCCTCCGAAGACACGAAATCGAACATCGCGTCGGCCGGCTGGCCGTTTGCCTCGACAGGCTCGGGCATATCGGCGTCGGCTGTGGGCGCCAAAAAGACAGGGGACTCGTCCGCCGTCTCGCCACCCTCGTCTTCGCGCGCATCGGCGGCGGGGGCCGGGTCAGAGCCGCTCTCGCCGTTGCTCTTTTGCTTGAGGCCGAACACGGCGCCGGCGGGCTTCCAGGCATCGAGCCCCGCGGTCCATAGGAGGTCTTCGGGCCTGAAATTGCCGCCTTCGGCGAACAAGGAGAGTTCGCGATCCGTCAGGGGGCCGATCTGCTCGCCATCCCGGCTCAGATACCAGCTGGGGCCGACGCGTTCCGCATCGTGCTCGTTGACGGCAGATTCCTGCATGAACTCCCCCTACGCGCTCCCCCAAGCCGGGGCGTGCTTTAGCATCCTTGCGGATTGGCCGTCGAGAGGGAAAGGGGCTCGCCTGCTACCAGTTGACGCGCATGTGGGCTCTATATGTGCGCTACCGGGCTTCGCCCTACTTGAGCGCTCTTTGTTTGTGCTACCGCGCTTCGCGCTACTTGAGCACTCCTTGTTTGTGCTACCGCGCTTCGCGCTACTTGAGCACTGGGCCTACTTGAGCGCGAGGTGATCGCCGAGGCGCAAGCCCCAGGCATAGATGGTGAGCGACGGGTTGACCCGGCTCGCGCGCGGCAGCGGGCTGCCGTCGCCCACATAGAGATTCTCCATGCCATGCACCTTGCCGTGGGGGTCGACCACCGAGGTCTTCGGGTCGTCGCCGGTCACCATGCTGCCGAGCGCGTGGGCCGTGCCGCCCATGCCCATATATTTGTCGAAGCCGACCAGCCCCGCGCCTAGCAGGCGCTCGAGCCAATCGTCGATCAGGGCTTTGTGCTCTTTCACCGCGTGCGGAATACGGTCGAGACTGTAATCCATGATGGGCTTGCCGCCCGGCCCGCCCGAGATGATGCGGTTCTGCGGGCTGGAGGCATCCTCCGTCGTCGCCCAGAAGCCGATCGCCCGTTTGCCCAGCAGCTTGTCCATGAAGTTCGGCAACTCCGGCGGCGCTTGGGTCGCAAGCACCTCTCCGTCGATCCACCCCAGGCACTGCATCGAGGAATGCGGGAACTTGTCGTTGTAGAGCACCGCCGTCTTGCGCAGCACGTCGTGATCGGTAAAGGGCGAGAAGCCGAGCACCGCGGAATTGATGTGCATCTTGAAATTTGCGCCGACCAGATCGCCGCACGGCAATGTGAGCCCGCTCGCATCGAGATGATCTTCGAGAATGCGCGGCGACGTCATGGCGCCCGCGGCGAGCACGACCGTATCCGCCTCGTAGGTCGAGCCGTCGTCGCATTCGACGCCGATGATCGTGCGCGGATCGCCCGGCGCCGCGACGAGCTCGGCCACGGGAGTGCCGGCAAGAAGCGTGAAATTCGGCTTGTCGCGGATGTGGTCGATCAGGTTGCGCTCGGAATCCGACTTCAATCCCGACGGCGAAGCGAAGCCGTCGAAATGTTTCGCCTCCTCGGGATGATTGACGATGTCGTGCGACAGGCCGAGCGGCAGCGGATGCAGCTTCCAGCTCGGCTCGGCGGTGGTGATCTTGTCGAGCAGCGCTTGAAGCTGGGGCTCGTTCTGGAAGGTGGTGATCCTCAGAAGGTCCGTGGCCTCGTCGTAATACGGCTTCAGCTCCTCGTAGCCGAAAGGCCAGCCGAGCAGACCGTAGTCCGGGTCCGCCTCGAACTCGACAGGCCGGAAGCGGAACAGCGCCGCGCCGTACCATTTGGTCTTGCCGCCCACATTGTAGAATTCGCCGGGCACGAAATCGTGCCCCTTGCTGTCGAGCCAGACTAGGTGGTTCTTGAAGACACCGTCGACGAACACCTCTCGAACTTCGAGAGTGGAACGGTCCCGCGGCAGGAACGGTCCCTTTTCGATCAGGAGAACTCGCTTGCCGGCATTGGCCAGCTTGTAAGCGACGCTGCCGCCGCCCGCGCCGCTGCCGATAACGATCACGTCATGCTGCGCCGCCATGATGAACTCCCTGGAAGTGACGACCTGGTGTCGTTGTTGAGGCTTATTGGATCGCCGAAGTTAGGGCGATAGCAAGGTTGCCGATGCTATCGCCTATGTCTAGGCTTATCCGGCGTTCTTGGCCGTCAGCATGAGTCGTTACGCTCGCAGCGTTAGTGGAATATGAAAATCGTCCACGCGATGGAGATCAGCTTATGTCTTTGAAGAACAAGGTCGCCATCGTGACCGGCGGCAATACCGGCATTGGCCAGGCGATCGTCCTTGAGCTGGCCAAGCAAGGCGCCAATATCGTCATCGACTACGTGGCCCATCCCGAGGCGACGGAAGCTCTGGAGCGCGAAGTCGCGGGTCTCGGCGACAAGTGCATCGGCGTCGACGCCGATGTCAGCAAGATCGCCGACCTCCAGCAGCTGGTCGACGCGGCGGTCAGCAAGTTCGGCCATCTGGACGTGATGGTGAACAATGCCGGCATCGAAACGCGCACCTCGGTTCTCGACACCACGGAGGATCAGTACGACGCCGTGATGAACATCAACCTCAAGAGCGCCTTCTTCGGCACTCAGCTCGCGGCGCAGCAAATGATCAAGCAGGGCAAAGGCGGGCGCATCATCAACGTGACCTCCGTCCACGAAGACTGGCCGATGCCCGGCAACACGGCCTACTGCCTGTCCAAAGGCGGCATGCGGATGCTGACACGCACCGCGGGCGTCGAGCTTGCACCGCACAACATATTGATCGTGGGCGTCGGTCCGGGCGCCGTCGCCACGCCGATCAACACCAGCACCATGGACGATCCGGCCAAGCTCAAGAAGCTCGATGATGCCATTCCGCTCGGGCGCATGGCGCAGCCCGGCGAGATTGCCAGCGTGGTGGCGTTCCTCGCCGGCGACGGCGCGAGCTACCTCACGGCCACGACCATTATCGCCGACGGCGGGCTCATGCAGAGCAGCCCCGGTCTTTAAGCCGGTCCGTCATGACGCTCCCCATCGAAGACTATGCCCTGATCGGCGACTGCGAGACCGCGGCGCTCGTCGGACGAAACGGCTCCATCAACTGGATGTGCCTCCCGCGTTTCGATTCCGAGGCTTGCTTCGCGGCGATTCTCGGCGATCACGACAATGGCCGCTGGCTGATCGCGCCGGTGGATGAAAAAGCCAAGGTCACGCGCCGCTACCGCCCCGACACGCTCATTCTCGAGACGCGCTTCGAGACGGAGACCGGCGCCGCCACGCTCATAGACTTTATGTATCCCTGCGATAAGCACCCGCACCTCGTCCGGCTCGTGGTCGGCGAGAAAGGCTCGGTCGAGTTCGAGACCGAGTTTGTGGTGCGCTTCGGCTACGGCGAACAAGTGCCTTGGGTCATCATGCTGCCGGACGGGCGTTTGCGCGCCGTGGCCGGCCCCAACAAGCTCGTCCTCCAATCGACCATCGAACTGCGCGGCGAGAATTTCAGGACCAAGGGTGAGTTCACCGTGAAGGCGGGCGAGACCAAATCCTTCGCGCTGTCATATGCGGAATCGTTTGTCCCTGACCCTCCCCTGGTCAACGTCGAAAGTCTGCTCGATGACACCGAGAAGTTTTGGAAGGATTGGGCCTCCGATTGCAATATGACCGGTCCCTATGCCGAGATCGTCAAGCGCTCGCTGATCACGTTGAAGGCCATGACCTACGCGCCGACCGGCGGCGTGGTCGCCGCGGTGACCACCTCCCTCCCCGAGCAGTTCGGCGGCCCGCGCAACTGGGACTACCGCTATTGCTGGGTGCGTGACGCGACGCTCACCCTGCTCGCACTCATGAACACGGGCTATTTCGGCGAAGCGCGCGCCTGGCGCGAATGGCTATTGCGCGCGGTCGCCGGCAGCCCCGAGCAGATGCAAATCATGTACGGCATCGCCGGTGAGCGCAGGCTCTACGAGGTCGAGCTTCCATGGCTTCCCGGCTACGAGAAGTCCGCGCCCGTGCGCGTCGGGAACGCCGCGCATCAGCAGACGCAGCTCGACGTCTACGGCGAGTTGCTCGACGCGCTACACCAGGCGCGCAAGGGCGGTCTTGCGCCGGAAGAGTCCGGCTGGGAGCTCCAGCTCGCGATGGTCAAGCATCTCGAGGAGGTCTGGCAGAAGCCCGACGAAGGCATCTGGGAAGTGCGCAGCGGGCCGGAGAACTTCGTCTATTCCAAGGTCATGGCCTGGGTCGCCTTCGACCGCTCCATCAAGAGCGCGGAGCGCTTCAAGCTCGACTGTCCCCTCAAGGGCTGGCGAGAGATCAGGGAGACCATCCATAAGGAAGTCTGCGAGAAGGGCTTCGACAAGGAGCTCAACAGTTTCGTTCGTTCCTACGGCTCGAAGCAGGTCGATGCGAGCCTGCTTCTGATCCCCGCCGTCGGTTTCTTGCCGGGCGATGATCCGCGCGTGGCCGGCACCGTGGCGCAGATCGAGAAGACGCTGATGAAGGACGGCCTCGTGCAGCGCTACGACACCTCGAAGGCAAGCGACGGCCTGCCCCCCGGCGAAGGCATGTTCCTGGCCTGTAGCTTCTGGCTGGTCGATGCCTATCTGATGCTCGGCCGCAAGGATGATGCGGTGAAGCTGTTCGAGAAGCTGCTGTCGTTGCGGAACGATGTCGGCCTCCTCAGCGAGGAGTACGACACATCCGCCAAGCGCTTATGCGGTAACTTCCCACAAGCTTTCTCGCACCTGGCGCTCGTCAACAGCGCCTCCAATCTCGGCCGTGACGGAAAGCCGATCGAGCAGCGCTGCGACGCGGAAGACGCCGCGAAATCGGCAAAGCCCGCGGCTCCGTCGCCGGCGGCGCACTAGCCGGCGCCGCCGATGTCCGACCCAAGCTCTGGACCCGAACCGGCCGGTCGAGCGCGGGCTTGGGCCGGGGTGGCGGCCGGCGCAGGCCTCGCAGTGATCCTCTTGCTTGTTGCATTCGCCACGTCCGGCCCGGCGCAGCCGCCGGTCAAAGGCGACGGACCGGACGCGACTACGGCGGCTCCAAGCTATACGGCCGACATCCAACCCATCTTCAACAAGCGTTGCGTCGCCTGTCACGGCTGCCTGGGCTCACCCTGCAACCTCAAGCTCACGTCTTATCGCGCGGCCGAACGCGGCGCCTTCGGCGAAAATCCTTACGCGAGCCACCTTGAGGCCTCCCCGCGCACTGGCATGGACCTGGTGCAGACCACGGCCGAGTGGCGCAAGCGCGGATTCTATCCCGTGCTGTCGCGCGGCGGCTCGGAGCTTCAGAACCTCCAGCGCTCGCTGCTCTACCAAATGATCGAGGCCGGCACCCGGCACAACAAGCCGGGCTTCTCGCGCCAGGCGCTGATGCCGCTTTATGCCAAGCGCTACGCCCACCAATGTCCTGCGACACCTGAAGCGCTCGGAAACCAACTGAAGCAGAACCCCGCCGCGGGCATGCCGTTCGGCCTGCCGTCGCTGAACGACAAGGACTTCCAGACGCTGCGCGACTGGGTCGCTTCGGGGTCGCCCGGCCCGACGGAGGTCGAGCAACAGGCCGCGGATACCGTGACCGACCCGGCGGCGGTTCTCGCGTGGGAGGATTCCTTCAACGCCGACGACAAGCGGTCGCAGCTCGTCGCGCGCTACATCTTCGACCATGTATTCCTGGCGACCATCGTGCTGGACGAGAGCCCGGGGGATTATTTCAAACTGGTGCGTTCCAAAACGCCGCCCGGCGATGCGGCCGCGAACCCGCCGGCCCCGGTCGAAATCATCGATGCGCCACTGCCCTACTCCGACCCCTACGCCTATGCCGGCGTCGACCGCTTCTATTACCGCTTGAAGAAGATCACCGCGCCCATCGTGCAGAAGAACCATTTCGTCTGGCGTCTCGGCCACGCCGACATCGACCACCTCAAAAAGCTGTTCCTCGACTCCACGTGGGACGATCGGGCGAAGCTCGATGCTCCCTGGGGGATCGGCAATCCCTTCCTGGTGTTTCAGGCCATCCCGGCGGAAGCGCGCTACCGCTTTCTTCTGGAGAATTCCGAACTGATCGTCTCCGGCATCACCTATGGCCCGGTGTGCCTGGGCCAGACGGCGACCTTCGCGGTCAAGGACCAGTTCTGGGTGTACTTCGTCGATCCCAAAGACGACGTGTCGGTTCTCGATCCGAAACTTGGGCTGGAGACGTGGAACACCTTCATGGACCGGTCAATCTTCGGCAACGATGCCTACGAGGCGGCCTACGGCGCCGCGCTGCAGAAGCTCCGGCCGAAGGGCTACACGATCGATGCGATCTGGAACGGCGAGCGTAAAAATCCAAACGCTTGGCTGACGGTGCTGCGCCACGAAAGCAATGTTTCGGTGATGAAGGGCCGGCAGGGCGGCATCCCGCGCACCCAATGGCTGATGAACTATAGCGGCTTTGAGCGCATCTACTACGACACTGTCGCCAGCTTCGAGTATTGGTCCGGCGACATCCCGAAGCTCGAAACCTTGGTGTTCTTCAACTATCTGCGCCAGGAGTTCGAGGACAACTTCCTGCTGCTCCTGCCCGAGGACGAACGCCAGAAGATCCGCGAGGACTGGACCCGAGGCATCGGCCAGATCGCGCTCGACCTGGAGCCCTTCGCCGGCGAGGAACAGCCCACGCAAGTTAAGACCGACAAGCGCGAACCCTTGCTGAGCCTCGTCGACGACATTCAGGCGCATTTGGGGGAAGCGGTCAGCGGCCCGCCCGATCGCCTGAACCCGCACGTGAAGCCGGTCGTATCCTTAAGCGCACCGATCGAGAGCTTCGACGGCTGGGTTGAAGCGGCTTCGCTCCTGACCCAGACTCGCGCCTACAAATTCCCGCGCTACCTGCCGAGCGTGATCCTGCTGAAGCTGACCGACGGCGACAAGGCACGTGTCTATTCGCTCATCGCCAACCGGGTCTATGCCTCCCAGGACACGATCCTGTTCCAGGACGGCCAGGCGCTGCCGCACCTCTACACCATGAGCATCTATCCCACCGTGATCGGCGGCTTCCCCAACTACTTCATGGAGATGGACCTGAGCCAGGCGAACGACTTCCTGCGCGGCTTGCGCGACGTCCGATCGCTCGCCGACTGGAACGCCTTGCGTGACCGCTACGGCATCTTGCGCAACGACGCGCGCCTCTGGGCCACCTATGACTGGTTCGCCCAGTGGAATGCGCAGAATCGGGGCATCGAGGCCGGCTATCTCGACCTCTCCTATTACGACCTGTTCGACTCGGTTTATTGAGCTCCAAGGCGCTCAGGCGCGGTGCTCCGGGTTCTCGTAGTCGAACCGGCAGCCGGCCTTCCACGCCTTGCGATTATTCCCGTGACTGGAATAGCCGCCCGCGTCTTTGAGGATGCGCGCCAGGTGCATCAGGTTCCACGTCATGATCGTGGTGTTGCGCTGGGTAAAGTCGTTGTCGACGCCGACAGGCCCATCCTCCGAGGCGTCGCCATAGGACGCCCCGGGGCCCGCCTCGCCGATCCAGCCGCAATCGGCCTGGGGCGGAATCGTGTAGCCGAGATGCTGGAGCGCGTAGAGGATGCTCATGGCGCAATGCTTAATGCCGTCCTCGTTGCCGGTGATGACCGCCCCGCCCACCTTGCCGTAATAGAGACTTTGCCCCTTGTCGTTGAGCATGCCCGACATGCCGTAGAGTCGCTCGATGAGAATCCGGCAGACGGAGCTTTCCTCGCCGAGCCAGATGGGCGTGGCGACGATGAGGATGTCCGCGGCCTCGATGGTCTTCCAAAGCTTCGGCCAGTCGTCCCGGTCGGCGCCGTGCTCGGTCATGTCGGGATAGACTCCTGAGGGGATTTGGTGCGACAGGCCGTGGATGTGCTCCACGGTCACGCCGTTCTTGCGCATGATCTCCTCGGCGACCGACAACAGGAGGCGGGTATGCGACTCCTCCGGATTGCGCTTGAGCGAACAGTTGAACGTAACGGCCTTGAGGTCGGAGAAATCGGTCTTGTTCTCCGCGCAGAGTCTTTCTTGCTGGGCATTGAGTGGCATGAGGGAGCTCCCGGTCGATGGCTACGAAGCGCCCCACTCTATCGGCCACTCCGTTAGGCGGCCATCGATGGGCTTCCGACCGGCAGGTGCCCAAGAAAGTCGCGCATGAGGCTTACGATCTCGTCAGCCTACGTACAGTAGCACGACGGCAGGAGCGTCCAGATGGCCGGCCTCGCGGTAGAAAATCTCGACGCCATCGATCTCGACTGTGCGGTAATGCGTAGTGTGTTTAGAGAACGGCATCGGTCCTGGTCATGAGAGGATCCCTCCAGTCAATTGTCCATAATGAGTGAGGGTGGCCGCGGGGATAAGACGGCCACCCTCTGTTTCGACCTAGCGATCCATATGCGTCGTGTAGGGATTCGGGAAGCCTTCCGCAGCGACGGGGGCAACGCCAGCGGTGACGAGGGCAACAGTGATAAGAATGGTCTTCAGCATAGCTATTCTCCTTGGGAGGGTTGGTTTCGCCTTACACCATCCAGATATCGTGTTTGGGACCGCTCGTTCAATTAACAAACTCTCACGACTGCGTGAGTTGTAGACTGAACGGTCCCTAACATTTTCTCACGACACCGTGAGCCGCGCGTCATCACGCGCGACGCTCTAGAGATCGCGCAAAGCGGCGTCGATAATGGCTTGAAGGTCATCCGGCGGATAGCCGGAGCGCGCCAGGACGCGCAAGCCCATATAAGTGTTCAGGATGAAGGAGGCCGTGGCCACGCGGCGTTTCGCCGACCACCGGGCGCCCCTTTTGCTCTGCTTGAGCGCCACGCCGATGGCGTCCTCAAGCCGCCGGAGCATGGCCTTGACCTTGGCTTCGACCTTTGGGTCGAAGCGCGCCCGATCGATCGCGGCATTGCACATGAAGCAACCGCGACGCGTGGCATCGTTCTTCGAGTCCTCAAGCATGTCGCGTATGCGCGCGAGCCCGTCGCCGGCCTCCGGGTCGCAGAGGAACGCAATCCCCTCCTCGACTTCGGTCCTGTCGTAACGGTCGAGAGCGGCGAGATAGATGCTGCGTTTGTCGTCGAAGGCCTTGTAAAGGCTACCGCGCGCAATTTTCATCGCCTTGAGCAGGTCCTGGAGAGAAGCGCCTTCGTAGCCCTTCAACCAGAACACGCCCATGGCGCGGTCGAGCGCCTTATCCGTATCGAATTCTCTCGGCCGAGCCACTTGTCTCCTCCCGGCCGTAGTGTGATGGATTCGTGACCGGTCGGTCAACATCCGCGCTTGACCCGTCAGTCAAGCGGTACACAGATTTATCACGCTAACGAAGAACTCAGTTGCCAGGCCCCGGCGGTTCGATCACGATCCAAGGGCGTTAGATCGCCACAGAGTTGAGACCGCACCTCCCATGAAAGCACCCTCCGGCCCCAGCACGCCAACCTGGGCCCCTGCCCGCAAGGACGTTGTCGGCGCGAGCCTCGGCTCATCGCGGCTATGGTTCACCATCGCCCAGGGCATCGTCACCGAGGTCTACTACCCGCGCATCGACATTCCCCAGATCAAGGATCTCGGCTTCATCGTCGCCGACGACAAAGGCTTCTGGGTGGAGCTACGGCGGCTGAACAATTACACCGTGAGCTTGCCCGCGCCGGGCGTGCCGGCCGCCGAGATTATCCACCGCCATCCCCGTTTCACCTTCACGCTCGAGGTCTGCCCGTCCGAACGCCGCGACACACTGCTGGTGCGCTATTCGTTGGAGGGCGACGCGGACCTCAAGCCGTACGTGCTGCTCGCCGCGCGGCTCGGTGAGGATGCCGAGAACAATATCGGCGCCGTCGCGACCCATGACGGCCGCGGCGTCTTGTGGGCCGAGCAAGGACCGTTTGCGCTCGCGCTTTCGGCCGTCGACGACGATGGCGCCGATGCCTTCGGCCGCCGCTCCGTAGGCTGCCTCGCGGTGAGCGACGGCTGGCAGGACTTCAACCGCAACGGCCGAATGACCTGGGAGTATGACGAGGCGGGGCCCGGCGCCGTGTCCTTGATGGGCGAACTCTCGAGGCTGGGCGTGCTGGCGCTTGGGCTTTCCTCCACAAAGGAAGCGGCCGCGACGCTTTCCGTATCCGCGCTGCTGGACGACTTCGACGAGGAATGGTCCGCCCATTCTCAGGCTTGGCAGGAATGGCTCGGCCAATGCCGCCGTGCCGCTTTCGGCGGTGAGATCGACGACCGGCTCGCTCTGTCCGCCTCGGTCCTGAAGGTGCACCAGGACCGCACCTATCGCGGCGCCGCCGTCGCCAGCCTTTCGGTGCCGTGGGGCGAGGCGAGCACGAGCCGCGGCGGCTATCACCTCGTCTGGCCGCGCGACCTGGTCGAGACCGCGGGCGCGCTCATCGCCATGGAATCCTATCGCGACGCCCGCGACGTGCTGCGCTACCTCATCGCCACCCAGCACGAGGACGGCCACTGGTTCCAGAACCAATGGCTTGGCGGCCGTCCGTTTTGGCAGGGCCTTCAACTCGACGAAGCCGCGTTTCCCATTCTGCTCGCATCGCTCTTGAAGGAGCACGAAGCGCTCGACAACATTCCCGTGAAGGACATGATCACGCGCGCCGTTGGCTTTGTCGCCAGTTCCGGCCCCTCCACGTGCCAGGACCGTTGGGAAGAGGACGCCGGCATCAACATGTTCACGCTTGCCGTCGCAATCGCCGCGCTGGTGGAGGGCGCCGAATATCTCGACGCCGCGGCGAAGGCGCATGCGCTGCGCGTGGCCGACTATTGGAACGCGAAGCTCGAGGATTGGGCCTTCGTGCAGGCGACGCCGCTCGCAGAAGAATTGAAGGTGAGCGGTTACTTCATTCGCACCGTGCCCCTCGATGCGTCCGGCGAGAGACAATCCTTCGCCGATCAAGTGATGATCAAGAACCTCGACCACAATCCCAACCTGCCGGCGAGCGGCCAGGTTTCGACCGACTGCCTGCAGCTCGTGCGCTATGGCTTGCGCGCGGCCGACGATCCCTCTATCGCCGACAGCATCAAGGTCATCGATCACCTGTTGAAGACCGAGACGCCGTCGGGCCCGGTGTGGCACCGCTATAATAATGACGGATACGGCGAGCACGACGACGGTACCGGCTTCAACGGCACGGGCCGCGGGCGCGGCTGGCCGCTGCTGACCGGAGAGCGCGGGCACTATGCGCTCTGCGCCGGCGAAGACGTGACGCCCTATGTGGAGGCCATGATGGCGATGTCGAGCCCGCTTGGCCTGATCCCCGAACAGATCTGGGATACGGACCCTATCCCGGCTTACGGTCTCGTGCCCGGCAAGCCGAGCGGCTCCGCCATGCCTCTTGTCTGGGCCCACGCGGAGTTCGCCAAGCTCTGCCACAGCCTAGCGGCCGGGCGCCCCGTCGACCGGCCGCAAGCCACCTGGGCGCGCTATCGCGGGGTCCGGCCCAAGATCGACTACGATATTTGGGGGCCGAGCTACCGGCCGAAGCGCATCGCGCCAGGGCGCGCTCTTTATGTGACGATGAAGGCCCCGGCCCGCGTGCATTACGGCACCAATGGCTGGCAGGACGTGGCCGACATCGAGACCGAGGATACGGGGCTCGGGCTGCATGTCGCCAAGCTGCCGACCGAGACCCTGAAGCCCGGCGACAGCATCGCCTTCACCTTTTTCTGGCCGGAGAGCGGCACCTGGGAAGGCCAGAACTTCGAGGTCGCCATCGAAGGCGAGCTCGTGCCGGCCTAGTGGCCGAATTTCCGCGATCCTGCCCGCAATTCCGGTTTTTTCGAGATTATTCAGATGGCTCGGCGACCTGCCGATCCGCAAGGGTCATCCCCCGAGATGGCGGGGCGGTATACTTTCTGGTATGGCTCAGCAGCCATAATGACTCGCCGGAATGCCCTGGGCTCGGAGCCGAAGGGGCGGGACGAGAAGGCTTCCGGGGGGAAGAGCCCACCATGAAACGTATCAAGCAGCTCTGGCTCGTCCTGGCGGTTTTCATGCTACCCGTGACGGCGGCCTATGCCATCGACCGGCTGCTGCTGGCGCCGGCCTGCCCGGACTGCCACGCCGAGATGACGGAACAGCTTCCCCTGTTCGACGGCACGCAAGACGGCCTGGTGCGCATCAGGGCCAACAGCATGGAGTTCCGCGCCCGCGTGGCCGGCTTCGGCAATCCGCAGGGCGAAGGCGTGATCCTGCTGCATGGCTTCCCCGAGACCTCGATCATGTGGGAGGAGCTGCTCGATAAGCTCGGCAAGGCCGGCTACCGCGCGATCGCCTACGATCAGCGCGGCTATAGCCCCGGCGCGCGGCCGCCCGCGCAGAACGACTACACCAAGACCAAGATCGCCACGGACGTACTGGCCATCGCCGACGCCGCCGGCTTCGAGCGATTCCACGTCATCGGCCATGACTTCGGCGGCGCCATCGCCTGGACCGTGGCGGACCGCTTTCCGGAGCGGGTCCTAAGCCTGACGTCGCTGTCGATGCCGCAT
Organism: Methyloceanibacter sp.; assembly: GCF_051306395.1. Classification (GTDB taxonomy): domain Bacteria; phylum Pseudomonadota; class Alphaproteobacteria; order Rhizobiales; family Methyloligellaceae; genus Methyloceanibacter. The sequence goes on along the minus strand of NZ_JBPPND010000129.1, from coordinate 4,368 downwards.
CCGTCTGCCTTGGCCGACGCGCTTGCCGAGCCCGACTCGCAGCTGCGCCTCAGCAGCTACATGCTGTTCTACCAGCTGCCATTGCTGCCGGAGCTCGTGCTCGGCTTCAACAAGGCAAAGTTCCTCGGATATTTGAAGTGGCAAGACCATCCGCCCGGGCAGATCGAGGAATATGAGCGTGTACTCGGTGAGCCGGGCGCGCTGCATGCGGCGCTGAATTGGTACCGGGCCTTCGAGTTCCGCTCGCTGGACCCTGTCGGCAAGGTCCGGCCGCCGACTTTATTTATATGGGGACACGAGGACGGCGCCTTCGGCCGTGTCGCCGCGACAGAGACGGTGAACTACATGGATGGCGCCTATCGCCTGCACACCGTGGAGGCGGGACACGATCTGATGCTCGAGGTGCCGGAGATCGTAACCGAGGAGGTGCTCGCGCATCTCAAGACCGCGGATAGAGTCTCCGAGCAATGGGCCACGGCTCTGGCCGAGACGCCGCAAGAAGACGGGTCGGCTTGCGACCAGTCGCGCCCGCAATGCTTGCGCATTCTGCTCACGCCGGACGGCCACACGCTGCGCATCCGCAATCGCTGCGACGAGGCCTACAAAGGCGTCGTCCGCGTCTCCTGCTCGAAGTGGGCGCCGGACGCGGCCATGGAATACCGCTTCAGTCTCGGCGCCAAGGCGGAGATGACCCAGGAAAGCACCGGCCTCTCCAATGGCGATTGCTACTTCCGCCATCGCCTCTGCGCCAAAGAGGTGGATCGCGGCAAGCATCGCCCAGCGGCGCTCATACCCTTTTTCTAGAACAGCGGCAGGATCAGCGGGATGCTCGCCGCGATCAGCAGAACGGCGAGGATCACCGACAGGCTGAGCTCCAAGACGATGCCGGGCGCGTGGATCTTCGCGTCGTCGAGCAGGACGCCCGTCCGCGCGAAGCGGATGGTCGCGACCAGGATAAAGGCGATTCCGACCACGATGAGCGCCTCCCCGGCCCCTCTCCCGAACGAGTGGGACAAGGCTTCGAGCCGGTCCCGGCCGGCGCCGCGGACGGATACCGCGTTGGCCATGGTGAGAATGAAGAGATCGAACCGCGCGACCAGGAAGCCGAAGGCGATCACCGCGACGCCGGTGCGAAGCCAGGCGAGGAAGGTCCGCTCATTGGCCGCGTGCTCCGTATAGGATCTGATCATGGCAGGCCCCGTTCCACTGTGAGGAGCGGAACAGCTTGGCCGCAAAGCGCCAAGAATGACTTAAGGCCCGGCCTTTTCCTGATGCCGGCGCTGCCGGGCTTTGTCGTGCAGCGTTTTTTGCGCCCATCGTCCGACGTTTGAAAGAGAATGGCACAGTTGCCGGCGCGGCGCGGGCAGGAGGATAGCCCGCGTGCTTTCATACCTAGGCCCTCAACAGTTCCGCCGCGGCCTCGTCGAGGGCCTTTTCGAACTCAGGCAATCTTCCGGGCGACGCTGCGCAATGACCCCAGGGCGAGTCGAACACTCGCAACTCGGCGTGCCGCATCATCGCGACCTCCGCCGCGTTATCCTCCGGCACGAAATAGAGATCGGTCCGGCACGGCATGACGATGGCCCGCGCGGTGATCGCTTGCAGGGCCTGGCGGAACTCGCCGCCATAGATGTCGTTGCGGCTGATGTCACCGTGCTGCCAAGTCCAGATCTTGGCGATCAGATCGTTGGCGTCCCAGCGTAGATGGTCTTCTTCCCAATCGCGCACGAGGGCCTCGAGGGTCTCGAAACCCATCTCGCGGTAGAGCGCATCGGCGAAAAAGTCGTGGGAGTAGGCCCAAGAGGCGTAGACGCGGCCAAAGGCCCGGAGCCCCTTTTCCGGCGGGGCGGCGTAGTCGCCGCCGTTCCAGGCGCAGTCGGCTTGCAGCGCGACTTTAGGTCCGTCGAGAAACGCGTGGTTTAATGCGGAGCATCGTGCGGCGCCGCAATAGGGGAGGATGGCACCGACCATTTCGGGATACTGCGCCGCCCATTGGTAGGCTTGCATGGCCGCCATCGACCAGCCGAGCACCAGCGCGATGCGGTGAACGCCGAGAAGCTCGGTCAGGAGCCGGTACTGGCACGCGACGTTGTCGAACAGCGTAACGTTCGGGAAGGAGGGGCCGTCCTGCGGAGGCGCCGTGTTGCTTGGCGAGGAAGAATACCCATTGCCGAACAGGTTCACCGACACGATGAAGTGACGGGCCGGATCGACGGCCCGGCCTGTGCCGAACAGAGCTTCGTTGCGGATATGCGTGCCGGTATAAAATGTCGGCAAAAGCACCACATTGTCGGTCGCGCTGTTCAGCGTGCCGTAGGCCGCATAGGCAAGCCGGGCATCGCGCAGCACTTGACCGCTCTGAAGCAAAACGTCGCCGAGCTCAAAGGTCCTGTGATCAGATTTCCGCAAACGATGCCCTAGCCTTTTCTCAGTCTCACTCATCCGCAGTATATCGTCGCCGATACGCCTTGGCCGCTGCTTTGACGCATCGAGACCGACGGCCATTTCGCTCTAGCGCCTCTCGGGCTTCCTCAAGAGATAGGTGTCCATGATCCAGCCTTTTCTCGCGCGCGCTTCCTGCCTTACGCGTTCGATCTCCTCGATAACGTCCCGCAATCTGCCCGAGACGAGGATCTCGTCCTCCGTTCCGATATAGGCCCCCCAGTAGATCTCGACATCCTCCTCCACGGTCTTGAATGCTGTTTGCCCGTCGAGCATGACGACCACGCTGTCGGCATTGTCTGGGAAGCCCTCAGCGAGTTTGCGCCCGGTTGTGATCACGATGGACTCGCCGATGCGGTTTATGGGAATCTTGTGCGCCGCCGCCAGCGCTTGGACACTGCTGATGCCGGGAACGACCTCATATTCGAGATCGAGACGTCCCTTCGCGCGAATTTTATCCAAGATGCGAAGGATGCTGTCATAGAGGCTGGGATCACCCCAAGCGAGGAAGGCGCCGCACTCCTCCTCACCCAGCTCACCTACGATCAGTTGCTCGTAGACGCTCTCTACTGCGTCGTGCCAATCCGCAACGCCGCTGCGATAACTCTCGTTGGAACTGTCACGGACCGGGTTATCGAAGCCAACGACCCGGTAGTCCGCGCCCTCAACGAAGCGTTCGATGATCTTGCGCCGCAACGCCGCTAGGTCGCTCTTCTCGGCGCCCTTGCTGGGAACGAAGAACACGCTTGCTTTATTGAGCGCATTCACGGCCTGAACCGTGATGTGCTCCGGGTTGCCCGCGCCGATCCCGATGATGAGAACCTTTCGCTTCATGGGATACGTGATTCCATCTTCAGGCAGACGATACAGGCTTGAGGTATCGCCTCCGACATTCAGGGACGCGGTTTTCCCTCTTTAGGAAATCCGGCGCAAGCCCAAGCTGGGCGCAGCGTATATGCCATCGCTGCCTTGATGATTCCCCTTTTATCGTTATACGTCCTTCTCCGCGGCGACATCCGCAAAGTCACCTATGGCAACGCGCTCGCCGTTTACGGCCAGAGCGGCCAGATGCGTGAGGCAGACTGGCTTGAGCCCGCTGCCATCGACCAACGCACGCTCTATCAGGGCAACACGATCCTACGCGGTGGACAAAGCCCGCGCGTAGAGTGACGGCATGCATATCGCCGAGGAGCCCCCTCGGCGAAGGAGATCACAGATCAACGGTGAACAAGCCGGGGACGCGGGCCGCGCGGGAAGCGCATGACATAGGTGGACCGCGACGCCAACCGGCGCCAGGTAGCAAATCGGTTCAGCGACGAGCGCTCAAGCAGCGCGATTGCCACCGCCGCCACAAAAGGCAGGCTCTGCACCAGCAGTACAACACTGAATACCGAGATCTCGAAAACGTGCTGCTCGTTGGTGAGATGAAGCGTGAGCGAGCCGATCAGGAGGAGCGATCCAAGTATCGCCTCCCAAAATGCCGGGAAGCTCGCGGACCAGCTGCCCACGCCTTTAGCCGTGCGTGCGAAGGGTATCCCATCCTTGATCAAGCCTTCCACCACGGCCCGCCCCACTGTCAGCTGCAATGCCATGGCCGAGAGAGCAGCGCCAAACGAGGTGAAGATCGGCGCTCGCACGCAGGTCTTGTACAGCACCATGAAATGGCAAAGCATCACACCGAAGGTGGCCAGCACCGGCAGCAACAGCACCGACTCCGGCACAGCAATGCCGAGAAAGGCTACGAGCGGCATCCATATCAAGTTAAGGATCGCGATCAGCACGCCGACGGCTTCGGCCCCGAGCCAAGTCACCCAGCCTGATAAGAACTGGGTGCGCTGTTGCGGGGTAAGCTGGCTTCCGGCCGGCAGGAAGGCACGCCAGTGCTTCTTGATGAGCTGCGTGCCGCCATACGCCCAGCGATGGCGC
>NZ_JBPPND010000128.1:0-5200 GCF_051306395.1 Methyloceanibacter sp. | reverse complement strand
AACTGGTACGATAGCGGCTTCGGAAATGGCTTTGCCGTTGGTGACAAGGACTACGACCTTGCGTCTCGTTTCGCCATCACGGGTTCAGCGACGATCGCGCCTGGCTGGTCGGCGGGTTACAACATGACGATCACGGCGCCGGGCAGCACGTTCGGTGTCAATAGCAACTCCGTTAACGAGTATGCCGGCGTAAACTCGCGGCTCGGCGGAACCACCTACGGTACAATCAACACGCTCTACTCGTATATGTACGTGAAGAGCGACACGTATGGTACGTTGAACTGGGGCCATTTGAGCCCTGCGTCGGACAATCCTGCTGTTCTGGCCGACATCTCCGGCACGGTCATCGAGTCGAACGCGGTGCTCTTCGAGGGCGGCGGGCTTCAACTGCGGCCCAGTGGGGCGGCGGGTGCGGTCGGCGCGTTTAACCACTTCCTGCTCTGCTCTTCGGCCGTAGCGCCGGGCGCCGACTGCTTTGGTGCGGCAGAGGAGGCGGTTCGCTACGATTCGCCGACGTTCGGTGGTTTCCGCATCGAGGCCTCTTACGGTACTGCGAACGTTGTCCCTGCAATTCTGGACAACGACTCCTACCTTTCGAACAGCGGAACCGGACTTATTCCTCATCCGAATACGTCGGACTCGAACTTCGCGGATATCGCCGCGTTCTACAATGGCGATTGGGGCAACTTCAAAATCTCGGCCGCTTACGCCTACACATGGCTTGAGGCGAATCCCCTCAACGGCGGCGAGCAGGACTACCATCAGGTCGGCGGTACTGTCATGCATGTGCCCTCTGGACTGGGTATCTACGCATTGGGCAACTGGGAATTCACCAGCGGTCCCAATGGCAACCTCTTTCCTGGCGGAGCTCCCCTGGTTGGCGGTGCCAATCTGCCCAACACGGACAGCTGGGGCGTGAAGCCTTTCATCAAGCGGACCTGGAACCCGCTTGGCGCTACGATCCTGTACGGCGAGTACTACCAGTACAACGACATGTACGGCCTCGCGAATGTTGCCGGACCCGGCGGGAATGTGGCAAGCGCCTTGCCGAACTGCCCATCTGGGTTGTGCAATGTGGTGGGGTCTGAGGTCGAGCGCTGGGGTCTTGGCGCCGTGCAGGAGATCGACTCCGCTGCAATGCACCTCTTCGCTCGGTGGCAGCATCTGGATGGTCCTGACGTGACAATCGTCGACACGACCACCGGAACCAACTTCAGCCAGGGCTTCGAGGATAATGATCTGTTCCAGGTCGGTGGCATCATCTTCTTCTAAGCCACAACCCGGACGACCAAGATTACGGAAGCCGCCCTTCGGGGCGGCTTCTTTTTTGTCTCACGCCCCACCCAAATCAGCGGCACCCGGGGAAGGCTTGTGAAACAGCCGGTCCGAGGCTATCTCTCCCTTGAGGAACCGAAGTCCAAGAGTGGGGCCGACAGAGCCTCAAAGGCCATAAGCCGCCATGCAAAAGGAAGCTACCAAGGACGGGGCTGCACGCACGCCGGTCCTGTCGGTCAAAAACGTGTCATATTGGTATGGTGCCAAACAGGCGCTCGACGACGTGAGCTTCGACGTCTACTCCGGCAAGGTGACGGCGCTTCTGGGCCCGAACGGCGCCGGGAAGACGACGCTTTTTTCCCTCGTTACCCGGCTGTTCGATGCGCCCACGGGACGTATCGAGATCGACGGACGCGCCGCGGCCGATTGGGGCTTCAAGGCGCTGGGGCCGCTCGGCGTGGTGTTTCAGCAGCCGACCCTCGATCTCGATCTGACAGTGAAGCAGAACTTGCGCTATTTCGCCTCGCTCAGGGGTCTGAAGCGGAAAGAGGCGGATGAGCGCATGGACCGTGCGCTCACGGCGCTGGACATGAAGGAGCGGATTGGGGAGAGAGTGCGTTCGCTCAATGGCGGCCATAGACGCCGCGTAGAGATCGCTCGCGCCTTGCTGCATAGCCCGAAGCTTCTTCTGCTGGACGAGCCGACAATCGGCCTGGACGACCCGACGCGCGCGGCCATCGTGCGGCATATCCACGAGTTGGCGCGCACGGACAATATCGGCGTGTTGTGGGCGACTCATCTGTTCGATGAGATCGAGCCGGACGACGATCTCGTCGTCCTGAGCAAGGGGCGCATCGTGGCGCGCGGCGAGGCGAAGGCGGTGGTGGCGGAGACCGGCGCCGAGGATTTGGGCGAGGCTTTCAGGCGCTTGATCGGCAGCGATGCCGAGGAGGACGTCGCCGTATGAGCTTCCTACATTATGTCCGGGCCTTTCGCGGCATCGTCTGGCGGGAACTCTTGCGCTTCCTGCAACAACGAGAGCGGTTCTTCGCGGCGCTGGTACGGCCGCTCATCTGGCTCATCATCTTCGCGGCAGGGTTCCGCGCGGCGCTCGGCATCTCGATCATCCCGCCATACGAGACCTACATCACTTACGACGTCTATATCACGCCGGGTCTGCTCGCCATGATCCAGCTCTTCAACGGCATGCAGAGCTCGCTCTCCATGGTCTACGACCGCGAGATGGGCTCGATGCGTGTGTTGCTGACAACGCCGCTGCCGCGCTGGTTCCTCCTCGTGGCGCGGCTGTTCGCCGGCGTCCTGGTGTCCCTGTTCCAGGTCTATACATTCTTGGCGGTGGCCTGGCTCTGTGGCGTCGAACTGCCGCCCTGGGGCTATCTCGTGGCCCTTCCGGCGCTCATCCTCACGGGCATGATGTTCGGTGCGCTTGGCATGCTGCTCTCCTCGACCATCAAGCAGCTCGAGAACTTCGCAGGCATCATGAATTTCGTGATCTTCCCGATGTTCTTCGCCTCCTCGGCGCTCTACCCGCTGTGGAAGATGCGCGAGGGCAGCCTCACCCTCTACTACATCTGCTTCTACAACCCCTTCACCTGGGCGGTGGAGCTCATCCGCTTCTCTTTCTACATGAAGATGAACTGGGAGGCGTTGGGGGTGGTGGCCGGCTGCACCGCGGTCTTCCTGGCGTTGTCGGTGTGGGCCTACGATCCCTCGCGAGGCATCCAGCAACGCAAGGCGGCGGCGCCTGCCGCGGCCGGCTGAAGGCGCTTCCGAGAGGCCTCTATCTAGAGAGGCCCGAGAAGTTGGCGGGGAAGCGTTCCAGAAGATCGGTGTGAAGGGCCTCGATCATTTTGGGATCCCGCTCCCTTTGCGGAACGTCGATGGTCTCGATAGCCACGACATGGGTTGGCCGCGGCGCCAGCAGCACGAGCTGATCGGCGAGGAGTATCGCCTCACGGGCGTTATGGGTGACCAACAGCGCCGTGGTCGGGCGAGCCGACCAGACATCGAGCAGAAGCCGTCTCAGGCGATCTGCGGTCTTCTCGTCGAGCGAGACGAACGGCTCATCGAGCAGAAGCAGGTCCGGCTCGGTGGCGAAAGCCCGGGCCAACGCCACGCGCCGCGCTAGGCCCAGAGACAGCTCTAGCGGGTAGCGCGATAGCATGTCCGCAATTCCGACCGCGTCGGCCAACCGCTCGAGGTCCTTTTCGGAGAAGTCGGGCGCCGCGACCAGATCGATATTCTGGCGCACGGTGCGCCAGGGCAGAAGGCGCGGCTCCTGGAACATGAAGCCGAGCCTCGCGTCGGCCGGCATTTCGATCTCGCCGGAGAACTGGTCGTCCAGCTGGGCGACAATCCTGAGTAGGGTGGTCTTGCCGCAGCCCGACGGGCCCATGAGAACGGTCATGCTCTCAGGCTTGAGGTCGAGGGAAAGGTCCCGGATGGCTGTCAGCCGCGTGCCGTCAGCCCCGATATGGGTCTTCTCCTCGATGCGGATCTCAAACTGGCTTGTTACGCCAGCGTGTTGAATATCGTTCAAGGGGCTGCACCAATAGGTATTCGATCACGAGCATGACCGCCACGAAGGACAGCGTATAGCCGAGGATGGCGGTCACATTGAAGAGCTGGAAGTTGAGGTGGAGTTCGAAACCCACGCCGTTCGGCCGGCCGAGGAGCTCGACCACAAGCACGATCTTCCAGATGAGTGAGAGTCCGGAGCGCGAGGCGGCGGCAAAATAAGGCTGAAGCTGCGGCAGGGTAACGTTGCGGAACTTGTTCCACGGGCTCATGCGGTAAGCGCGGGCCATCTCGTCGAGGCCGGGGTCGAGGGCGCGGGCGCCCTCGCGCAAGGTCACCACCACGTTGGGAATCTTGTTAAGGGCAACGGCGCCGATGGCCGCCGTCTCGTTCAGCCCAAACCACACATAGGCGAGAATGATGATCACGAGCGCCGGCAGATTGAGAAGCACGATCAGCCAAGGATCGAGCACGCGGTTCACCGCCGGCATCTGGCCCATGATCAGGCCAATGGCGCTGCCGATGACCATGGCGACCACGAAGGAGGCAATGACGCGCCAGAGCGTGATGCCGAGTTGGAACAGCAGGTCGCCGTGCACTGTCTCTTCGTAGATGTAGTCCAGGACGGCGGCTGGCCCCGGCAACATGCGGCTCTGGGCGATCTCGGCCCCCACGAACCAGATGAGTAGAAAGCCCGCCACGGACAGAATCGAGGACCATGGGCCGCGCGTGAGCCACGCGCCCCGCCGGGCCTCCGGTCGGGCAAAGGTCACGCTCACTTGTCGGTCTCGTGCCAGAAGGTCCCCGGCGCCAGTTCCGTGCCGGAGCCCACCAGCTTGGTTCCGCCGAATTCCCGCAGGAACTGGTAGAGGACCTTGGCGTCGGCTTCTTCAGCGGGGATGGGCCGTTCCGGGATGCCTTCGCGGTAGCGGCGCCTCAGCGCCTCGAACGTGGCATCGTCGAAGGTCGGGTCGTTGGTGCCCATGAGCGGCCTCAGCCGGTCCCACTCCGCGTCGGATGTCGCCAGCAACTCGTTGGCTTTGGCGGCGGCGTCGAGAAAACCTTGGACCGCCTTAGGGTTCTTGTTTGCCCAGGCTTCATTGAAGACATAGCCCACCATGGCTACCTCGCCCTTGGCGCCGAGCTCGCGAACGACCTCCTCAAGGCCGATCAATTGCGTAAAGCCTAAGGCCTCGAGACGCGCGGCATAGGGCCAGAAGTTGAGCACCGCATCGATCTTCCCTTGCTTCGCCCTTTCGGCAAGGAGAGGCGGTGCGCCGTACTCTTGGGTCGTGTCGGTGCGCAGGTCGATATTCGCGGTGCGCAGCGCATAGGCCACGATCAGCAGCCAGCTCTTGTCGAGCGGGCCGCCGGCGACGCCGAGCGT
>NZ_JBPPND010000127.1:0-9012 GCF_051306395.1 Methyloceanibacter sp. | reverse complement strand
CCCAACCGGGCCTTTTCCTAGAGCCGGTCACTCCCCAGAGACCGGCTCCCTTTTTTTGGAATGCGGCCGACCCTAAAGCTTCAAAACGATATCGATCATCAGCGCGCCGATGAGCAGGCTCCAAAACGCCGCGATCGCCGCGGAGAGCCCGAACCAGAATTTCGGCCGCGCCTCGACCAGCATGCCCCGCCAGGCATTGCGCATGAGGATCGCGGGGCCTGCGAAGACCCTCAGAGTCACGCCCAGGATCGAGGTCAGGACGGAGTTCGGCTCCACCCCAAATCGCATCGGCTGGCCCGAAACGAGCTGGACGAAGCTGGACAGCACCCCGGCCAACACGAAGCCGACAGCCATCAGGTACGCATATATGATCAATTCCATGGCGCCCCTCGCCGTGCTTTTTGCAAGAAGCACTGTAGCGAGAGGCCGGGCCCCATCCGCAGCGGATTCTTAAGGACTGGTTAACACCCGTGCCAGCCCGGCACGGACCCGACTATTGCAGGTCGAAATCGAGGATCGCCATCTGGAATTGATAGGCGGTCTCGTCCTCGTCATCATCGTCGCGGAACAGCACGCCGATAAACTCCTCGCCGATATAAACCTCGGCGGAATCGTCCTTCTGCGGCCGCTGCCGGACTTGGATCGACGGCAGTTGAAACGTCTTCTGTAGATAGGTTTCGAGCTTCAGAATCTCGTCGCGTGTCACGCACTTACCCCCTTGAGCTGCTGCCAGCCCTAACGGCGGCTTGTTTCTTCGCTGCCAGTGAAGAACTGGTCCATGGTCAACGCAGGCTCGGCGCACGTATTGGCGCCGATGTCCCGCGCCGGAACGCCGGCCATCGTCCGCTGCGGCGGTACGTCCTTGAGCACGACGCTGCCGGCAGCGATGCGGGCGCAATCGCCGACCTTGATATTGCCCAGGATCTTGGCGCCGGCGCCGATCATCACGCCGCAGCCGATCTTGGGATGGCGGTCGCCCTGCTCGTTGCCGGAGCCGCCAAGCGTGACGTCGTGCAAGAGCGAGCAATTGTCGCCCACCACCGCGGTTTCGCCGATGACGATACCCGTGGCGTGATCGATCATGATGCCTCGGCCGATCTTGGCCGCTGGGTGGATGTCCACCTGGAGGAAGCGCGACACGAGGCTCTGGAGATAGAGCGCGAAGTCCTTACGGCCCGCGTTCCACAGCCGGTGACCGATGCGGTAGGTCTGAAGCGCGTGGAAGCCCTTGAAATAGAGCAACGGCTCGATCAGGCGGTCGGAAGCCGGATCGCGCTGCATCCACGCCATTAGATCGGCGCGGAAGGCTTCACCAAGCGAAGGGTCGGCCTGGAGCACCTCGTGGAAGGTGTTGTGAATCAAGCCGGGATCGAGCACAGCGTGCTGGAGGCGCCGCGCCAGACGGTGGCACACCGCATCCTCGAGACGCGCATGGCTCAGGACCGACGCGTAGAGAAAGCCTCCGAGCGCCGGTTCGGCCGCGCTGATCTCCTCGGCCTCGCGCCGCACTTGGCTCCAGACGGGATCGTAGCTCTTGATCTGCGGCTGTGCCGCCATTGCCGACTTATGCATGGCTCACCTCACTTGAGCCCCCGTAGCAGGATCATCCCGCTTCGTCTACCACGAGAGCCTATTCTGAAAAATCAACGACTAAGGACGCGAGGTTAAAAAGTCGAGCACGCCCTGCTTGAACTTGGAATCGCCTACCGCCTTCATGTGATCGCGTCCGGTGATCTCTAGGAATTGGGCACTCGGGATCAACTCCGCAAGCGCCGCGCCCGACCCGCCGATCACATCCTCGCTGCCCACCGCCACCAACACCGGCACGGCGATCTCGCCGAGCTTCCCGCGCGGCACTTTCTCCCGAGGTCCGCGCATGCAGGCCGCCAGCGCCTTGAGGTCGCTCTTGGTCTGCTCGGCGAAGATTCGGAAGCTTCGCGCCGTGTCGTTGGTCACATCCTCAAGCCGCGGCGCTTCGAGCGCCTTGGCGAGCGGCCCCGAGCCGACCATACCCCGCACCATGTGGATGCCAAGGCCGCCGAAGATCACGCTGCGCACGCGCTCCGGATGGGCGAAAACGAGAAAGGCGGCGATGCGCGCGCCCATGGAGTAGCCGAGCACGTCCGCGCGTTCGATGCCCAGATGGTCGAGCAGGCGCCGCGCGTCCTCCGCCATCTCCGGCGCGCCGTAGCGCTCTGGCTCGTAGAGCTTATCGCTTTCGCCGTGCCCCCGATTGTCGAGGGCGATGACGCGGCGCCCGGCTTGCGTTAGCGTCCGTACCCATTGCGGGTCGATCCAATTGGCGGCGACGTTGGAGGCGAAGCCGTGGATGAGCAGGATCGGTTCTCCTTCCCCTTCATCCAGGTACGCGATCCGCACGCCGTCGGAATCGAAGCTTTGCATTCTTGACCTACCGCTTTGCCTTCAGGGTCACTATGCTGCCCGCGCCTTCTTACAACGAGACCAGCGAACGGATCGTGATGTCCCAAACGCTCGTGCCCCATTTCGTGAATGACATAGGCGTCGACCGGATCAAGATCGGCGTCAAGGAGTTCCAATGCATGGGGGCCGCGCCCCCGCAGGATCATCCGCACGTCTATCTAGATATGGGCGACGACAAGCAGATCATCTGCCCCTATTGCTCCACGCTTTACGAATACGATGACGGCATCAAGGCGACCGACAGCCGGCCCGAAGGCTGCGTGTACGTCGCCACCACGCCCCCCGGCCCCCCGGCCGCCTGACGCATCTGATGGCGCAAGACCTGCCTGTCCTCATCGCCGGCGGAGGCATTGGCGGGCTGTCCACGGCGATCGCGCTTGGCCGCGCTGGAATTGACGCCACAGTCCTCGAACGTTCCGCCTTCGCCGAGGAGAGCGGCGCCGGCATCCAGCTTGGACCCAACGCCACACGCATTTTGCGCGGCCTCGGCGTGCTCGATGTGATGTTGCCACAGACCTTCCGGCCCGAAGCGGTTTGGCTGTTCGACGGGTTGAGCGGGCGCCGCCTTGCCACCGTTCCTTTGGGCGATCACGCAGAGCAGCGCTACGGCGCGCCCTATCTGACGCTTCACCGCGCCGACCTGCATGCGGGGTTGCGGGCGGCCGCCGACGCCACGGCACCCGTCTCGCTGACCTCCGGCTTCGACGTCAGCGGCATCCAGGCGGGTGACGGGATCACGATCGCCAATCTCGACGGTACCAAGCTCGAAGGTTCGAGCCTGATCGGCGCCGACGGGCTGTGGTCCACAGTACGGAAATCGGTCGCGCCGGAGGCCGCGCTGTCCTACGCGGGCGCCACAGCGTTTCGCACGCTCCTGCCACGCGAGGGTCTGCCGGCCCCCTTCTCGGCCCCCATAATCGGCCTGTGGCTGGGGCCCAAAGCCCATCTCGTGCATTATCCGGTGTGCGCTGGGGGGGCGTTGAACGTCGTCGCCGTGACCGCAGGGGGTCGGGAGGCGCAAGGCTGGGACCAGACGGCGGACGGCGCGGGTTTGCTTTCCGGATTCACCCGTTGGTGCAAGGAGTCGAAATCATTGCTGGAACGGTCGGAAGGCTGGCGCGCCTGGTCGCTGTTCTCGTTGCCCGCGTTGCCCCAATGGAGCCGTGGGGCCGTAACGCTGCTGGGAGACGCGGCCCATCCCGTGCTGCCCTATCTCGCCCAAGGGGCCGCGCTCGCCATCGAGGACGGCGCCACGCTCGCGAAATACTTTGCCGCCAGCCGCAACGATCCCGCCGCGGCGTTCCGCACCTATGAGAACGCGCGCCGCCCGCGCACCACGCGCCTCCAAAACACCGCGCGGCGCTTCGGCCGGATCTATCACTTACGGGGACCGGCGCGGCTTGCACGCAACACGGCGCTCGGTCTTCGCAGCGAGACCGCGGCACTTCGTCAGTTCGATTGGCTTTACGGCGTGGACTAGCAGCGGCCTGTCCAAGAGTAGCTGCGGAGCTCCGTGCGGCAAAAATCCTCAGGCCCCTTGCCGGTTTCCGGCGACTTTCGAGCGCCCCCCAACTATGCTTCGATGACGTGCAGATTCTGATCACCAGTCCCCGCCCGGCCCCGCAAGCGGCTGATTTCCCACAAGCTCGGTAGCCTCCAAGATGCTGCTCGCCGTTGTTGCGCTGACCCCATTTCTCGGTGCCGCCATCCCGCTGCTGGCTATCCGCCATGGACGCAACTTCTGCGCGATCGCGACAGGGGCCGTAACCCTCATCGCGCTCGTGCTTCTTCTTTCCGGGGCACCGGCCGTCTACCGGGGCGAGGTCTTGGCCTGGAGCGTGCCCTGGCTGCCGATGATCGGCTTGTCCCTCTCGTTCTTCCTCGATGGCTTGGGGCTGTTCTTCGCCGCGCTCATTCTCGGCATGGGACTGCTGATCATCCTCTATGCGCGCTACTACCTGAGCTCGAAGGATCCGCTTGGGCTCTTTTACTTCTACTTGCTGCTGTTCCAGGGGGCGATGGTCGGCATCGTCCTCAGCAATAACATTCTACTGCTGCTCGTTTTCTGGGAGCTCACGAGCCTCACGTCGTTCCTGCTCATCGGCTATTGGCGCGAGCTTCCGGCGTCGCGCCAAGGCGCGCGAATGGCCCTCATCGTCACCGGCGGCGGCGGATTGGCGCTCATCGCCGGCATGTTGATGCTCGGCCACATCGCCGGCTCCTACGAAATCACGGATATTCTACAACGCGGCGACGTCATCAGATCCTCTCCACTGCTCGTGCCGACGCTTCTGCTGATACTGGGCGGCGCCTTCACCAAGTCGGCGCAGTTCCCCTTTCACTTCTGGCTGCCACACGCCATGGCCGCACCGACGCCCGTCTCGGCCTACCTGCATTCGGCGACCATGGTGAAGGCTGGCCTCTTCCTCATGGCGCGGCTGTGGCCGGTCTTCGCTCCGACGGAGGTGTGGTTCCTCATCGTCGCGCCGGTCGGGCTCGTCACCATGCTCATTGGCGCGTGGATCGCGCTGTTCAAGGATGATCTCAAGGCGCTTCTTGCATTCTCGACCGTGAGTCACCTTGGGCTTACCACCATGCTGTTTGGCATCGGCACACCGCTGGCAGCCGTCGCTGCGGTGTTTCACATCCTCAACCACGCGACCTTCAAGGCGGCGCTGTTTATGAGCGCTGGCATCATCGACCATGAAGCGGGCACACGCGACATCCGCCGGCTTGGCGGCCTGCTCACGCTGATGCCCATCACCGCTACGTTGTCCTTGATCGCAGCAGCCTCAATGGCCGGCATCCCCTTCTTCAACGGATTCCTGTCCAAGGAGATGATGCTCGAGGAGACGGCGCACACCGTCTATGCCGGAATCGTCTGGCTCTTCCCCGTGGTCGCGACGATCGCCGCCCTGCTTTCCGCCGCCTACTCATTCCGCTTTGCGATCAGTACATTCTTCGGACCGCCGCGCGACGACTACCCTCATCGGCCGCACGACCCACCGCTCGGAA
This sequence comes from Methyloceanibacter sp., assembly GCF_051306395.1. Taxonomy (GTDB): domain Bacteria; phylum Pseudomonadota; class Alphaproteobacteria; order Rhizobiales; family Methyloligellaceae; genus Methyloceanibacter. The sequence continues at coordinate 3,555 of NZ_JBPPND010000127.1, read as the reverse complement.
TGTGGCTCCCCGTCGCAATTCTCATCGTCCCGGTCGCGGCCATCGGCATTCTCCCGGCCCTCACGGCAGGCCCGATCGTCGAACGCACGGCGCTCGCCGTGGTGGGCGGTCCGCTGCCCGACTACAAGCTTGCGATCTGGCACGGCCTCACGCCCGCCCTGTTCATGAGCCTCATCGCTCTCGTGGGCGGCGCAATCCTCTTCGCTTTTTACCGCACTGCCGACCAAATCCGTCTCGCCTTCCCGAGGCCCGAGGCGAAGCGCATCTATGATTCGGTGATCTCCGCCTTGGTGAACGGCTCCCGCTCAATCATCGAGGTGACGCATAACGGCTCTTTGCCGCGCTATGCCGGCGTCATCATCGGCACGATCGTCGCAGTCGGTCTCGTCGGCTTCATGGATGCGCCTCACGAGGCAGGGGCCAGGGCGACCATTCCCATGTCGTTACCCGCGGTCGTCGCCTGGATCGTGCTGGCCGCGATCTGCGTCGCGCTGCTGTTCTGGCATCGAGAGCGGCTGTTCGCCCTCATCCTGACGAGCGGGGTCGGCCTCATCGTCTCTCTCCTCTTCGTGCAGTTCTCCGCGCCCGACCTTGCGCTCACCCAAATCTCGGTCGACGTCGTCACGACGATCCTTCTGCTGCTCGCGCTCAATCTGCTGCCGAAGACGACGCCTGCAGAGACGGATATGGCCGGACGGTTGGGACGCGGCGGACTTGCGGCCGCGGTTGGCCTCGGGGTCGGCGCCCTCGCCTACGCCATCCTGACGCGCGACTTCCAAACGATCTCCGATTACCACCTTGCCGAAGCGAAGCCCGGCGGCGGCGGTACCAACGTGGTCAACGTTATCCTGGTCGACTTCCGCGGCTTTGATACGTTCGGCGAGATCATCGTCCTCGGCATCGCCGCGATCACCATCTTCGCGCTTCTCGACAACGCGCTGAGAGGCGCCGCGGCAAAGACCCTCGAGTCCATTCGCCATCCTCTACAGAGCAAGGACGCCCACCCGCTGATCCTCGTCGTGGCCACGCGCATCCTTCTTCCGCTCGCGCTCACCGTGGCGGTGTTCATCTTTCTGCGCGGCCACAATGAACCCGGCGGCGGCTTCATCGCCGGACTGATCGTCGCCGTTGCACTCATCATGCAGTATTTGGCGAGCGGGTTTGCCTGGGCCGCGCAGCGCGCCCGCATCGATAGCCAGGCCATGATCGGCGCCGGAGTCGCCATCGCCGGCCTTGCCGGCCTGGCGTCTCTGTTCTTCGGTTGGCCCTTCCTCACGAGCACCTACACGCATGTAAACCTGCCGCTGATCGGCGAAATCGAGATCGCCTCGGCCGTTGCCTTCGATTTCGGCGTCTTCCTGACCGTCGTCGGCGTCGTGATGCTGTCGCTCGCCCAGATCTCGCGCGTCGAGGAACGCGCCGAGCGCGAGCCGGTGCCGAAAGGTCCGATGGATGTCTTGCTGCGGCAGGGACGCATCGTCAGTCCGAACAACGGGAGCCGCTGACGTGGAGCTTCTGGTCGCCAGCGCCGTCGGCTTGATGACAGCGGTCGGAGTCTATCTGATCCTGCAGCAGCGGACCTTCCCGATCATCGTCGGACTGACCTTGCTGTCCTATGCGGTGAACGTGTTCCTGTTCTCGACGGGACGGCTCGTCGTGAATCAGCCCCCGATTATTTCCGACGCCGATGCCTACACCGATCCACTTCCCCAGGCGCTCGTCTTAACCGCCATCGTGATCTCGTTCGGCATGACGGCCCTGATCGTCGTTCTCGCCCTGCGCAGCTTCCTCGAGACTAAGAACGATACCGCGGACGTGCCGGGAGAGCACCTCGCGCCCGAAGTCGAGGCGGACAAATGACGGCGGCGTTCACCCCATGACGAACTGGATCATCGCTCCGGCAATCTTGCCCGCGCTGACGGCTGCCCTCCTGATCCTGGGGTGGCGGCGAGACATCCGCATGCAGCGGATTGTCTCCGTCACCGCCACTCTGGCGCTCGTCGGAATTGCGATCTTTCTCTATCACCTCGCGAGCGATGGCGAGCCGCGCGTCTACCGCGTCGGTGCCTGGCCCGCGCCGTTCGGCATCGTGCTCGTGCTCGACCGCCTCTCGGCAACCATGCTGCTGCTTGCCGCAGCGCTTGCTCTCGCCGTCATCGTCTACGCCTCGGCGGGATGGGACGCCCGGGGGCACCACTTCCACGCGCTGTTTCAGTTCCAGCTGCTTGGCCTGAACGGGGCGTTCCTCACCGGCGACATCTTCAACCTGTTCGTGTTCTTCGAAGTAATGCTGATCGCGTCCTATGGGCTCATGCTGCATGGCGGCGGCGCCCGCCGCTTGGGCGCAGGCTTCCAGTACGTCGCGATCAACCTCGTGGCCTCGACGCTGTTCCTGATCGCCATCGGCCTCATCTATGGCGTCACGGGTACGCTCAACATGGCGGATCTTGCCGTCAAGGTGCCGCAGGTCGCCGCCGGAAACGAGGCGCTGCTGCGCACAGGCGCCCTGCTCTTGTTTCTGGTCTTTGCCATCAAGGCGGCTTTCGTGCCCCTGCACTGGTGGCTGCCCGCAACCTATTCCGCCGCTTCGGCACCGGTAGCCGCTCTCTTCGCCATCATGACCAAAGTCGGGGCCTATGCGATCATTCGCGTGTACGGCACGATCTTTGGCCTTGATGCCGGCCCGCTCGCAGGCGTGGCAGTCCCGTGGATTTTGCCAGCGGCGCTGGCGACGCTCCTTATTGGCGCCATCGGCCTTCTCGCGAGCCGCACCCTGCTCGACCTCGCTTCCTTCAGCATCATCGCATCCATGGGCACGCTGCTGATCGCGATAGGACTTTTCGACGTCGATGGTTTGACAACGGCACTCTACTATCTTGTCCACAGCACGCTTACCGGCGCCGCTCTCTTCTTGATTGCGGATCTCGTGGCAGCACGGCGCGCGGAGAAAGGCGATGCGCTCGTGCCCGGCCATCCGATCAGCCAAGCTCCTATCCTCGGTGCTCTCTTTTTTCTCACGGCGCTCGCTGCCGTGGGCCTCCCGCCGCTCTCGGGCTTCATCGGCAAGCTCATGGTGCTCGATGCGGCTTATGAGAGCCCGCAAGCCAACCTGATCTGGCTTTTCGTGCTCGGTGCGTCGCTCATGATGACGATTGCCTTCGCCCGCGCCGGCAGCACCGTTTTCTGGAACACCGAAGGCCGGGCCACAGGGCCCACATGGGCAAATGCGCCCATCTCTCCTATCATCGTCGTGGCCTTGCTCGTCTGCGCCAGCGCGCTGCTGTCCATCTTTGCCGGTCCCGCCGTCGACGCGTTCCATGCAACCGCCAAGCAGGCGCTCGCCCCGGCGGGCTATATCGACGCCGTGCTAAGCTCCACCCATAACGTCATACCCTCGGCGGGACACTGACCATGCTGAAACGCTTCGTGCCTCATCCCCTCCTGACACTCCTCATCGTCCTGGTGTGGATTCTGCTTAACGGCGTCTCTTGGGGCGCTGCCGTCCTTGGGGCGATAATCGGCGTCACGATCCCGAAACTGACGAGCCCGTATTGG
>NZ_JBPPND010000126.1:0-3989 GCF_051306395.1 Methyloceanibacter sp. | reverse complement strand
ACCTTGGCGTGGTAATTGCGGCAGTGCGGGCAGGTGAGCGAGACATATTCAATGATCGTCACCGGCGCGTTGGGGTTGCCGTATTCGCGCTCCCCGAGCGGCCCCGGCTCCAGGATCTGATCCTTGAGCGGCATCGCCGTCTCGGCGGCCGGGCCGGCCGCGCCCCCGCACGCCGAAAGGCCGAGCGCGGCGCTAATGAGAACAACTGCGGCTACCCGGCTCAGTCTCATGAAATGCCCGCGTGCCTAGCCGCTCGGCGGCGTGTCGGCCGGACCCTCGATCGCGTTCTCGAAGTTCTCGAACGCGATACCCTCCAAGCGCTTGCCGTTGACGAAGAAGGCCGGCGTGGCGTCGACGCCGTATTCCTCGTGCGCCTTCTTGCGCACCGCCACGAGCTTATCGAACAGCTCCTTGTCGGCCAGGCACTTGTCGAACGCCTCTTGCGAGAAGCCGGCCTGCTTGGCGATGAGGAGCAGCTTCTGCTTGCCGTCTTCGCCGGGCACCGCCCAGGTCTCTTGCGTCTCGAACAGCCCGTCGATCAACGGATAGAACCGGTCGTCTTCGGCGCAGCGCGCCAGCATCGAAGCGGCGATCGCCAGCCCGTCGAGCGGGAATTCGCGGAACACGAAGCGAGCCTTGCCCGTGTCGATGTACTTCTCTTTCACTTCCGGAAAGACGTTCGTGTAGAAATTCGCGCAGTGCGGGCAGGTCATCGAGGCATATTCGACGATCACGTTGGGCGCGTCGTGATCGCCCATCACGATATCCTCGAGCGGACCTTCCTCCATCAGCACGGCGACCGCCGGGTCTTTCTTTGGTGCGTTCGGATCGCGGGCGTCGCCGTCTCTCATGAAGAAGACGCCGCCGATGATGACCGCGACGACCACGGCGCCGATGACATACAGCCGGGTATGGCTTTTTGCGCCCGAGGTGTCGGTTGAAGGGTCGGTCGGCTTCTTATCTGTTTTCGCCACGGTCACTACTCCGGCTAAAGCTTGGGTCTTGGCGGCCCGAATGGCCGCATCGCGGGCCTACAATCGTTGATCGACCCCGATCCGGCAAGTGCGAGAAATGTCCCGCGCCTCAACCTCTCGTGAGGCGGGCCTTGGTGGATGCGCCGAGTCGCGACAGCGCCTGGGCCAGGCCGTCGTCCTTTATCCCGGCCGATTTGGGCAGGGAATAGCCCGGAAGCGGCGGTTTCGGCGATGGCTTGGCCTTTGCCGCCCGGCCGATAGGCGCTTGGAGGAAGCGCATCTCGGTGACCGCCCGATAGCCGAAATAGGCATTCACCCGCTCCAAGATCTGCCCGGCCCGGTGCTGCACCTCGATGGCCCGGGGGCCTTCTATTCTGAGCACGAGCGTCGCCCCTTCGGCTCGGTGGCCCGGTGGCGGGGCTTCGACGCCCTCGTCGCGCCGCCGGGGCCAGATCACCCGGTCGGGCATGGTGAACCGGGCCAACTCCCGCCCGGCAATGGCCGGCCAGTCGCTTAAGAGCGCCGTGGTGGCGAAGCCGCGGACCCGCGCCGCGGGATCGAGCGCTTTCGCCACATAGTTGCCGATGGCGCACGCACCGCCTTTCGGTTTTCGTTTGAACCCGCTCATGAAGCCTCTTGCCGGTGGAGAGCCCGTCCGCGCCCCTTGCCATGGCGTGGCCCGAGCCTACACCATGGTCCGAGGAGGCGGAGCGCCGAATGGCAGTTATGCAGGCAAGTCACAAGGCGAGGACAGGCGGCACGATCGCCGGCACCTTGCTCGCTTGGTACGGCCGCGAGGCGCGGGCGCTTCCCTGGCGCGCACCTCCAGGCAAGCGCCAAGACCCCTACAAAGTCTGGCTCAGCGAGATCATGCTCCAGCAGACCACGGTCAAGGCGGTCACGCCCCGCTATATCGGCTTCCTGCGCCGCTGGCCCGATGTGAAAGCGCTCGCCCAAGCAGAGCTCGGCGAGGTGCTCGCCGCCTGGGCCGGGCTCGGCTACTACGCGCGTGCGCGCAATCTCCACGCTTGCGCCCGCGCCGTGGCCGAGGAGCACGGCGGCAAGTTTCCGGAAACGGAAAGCGATCTTCGTAAGCTGCCGGGCGTCGGCGCCTACACGGCGGCCGCCATTGCCGCCATTGCCTTCGGCGAGAAGGCGACGCCGGTTGATGGCAATATCGAGCGCGTGATCGCGCGGCTGTTCGCGCTTGAGACGCCGCTCCCCGCCGCCAAGCCCGAGATCAAGGCGCTCGCCGAAAGTCTCACGCCGCAGACCTGCGCCGGCGACTTCGCGCAAAGTCTCATGGATCTCGGCGCCACCATCTGCACGCCGCGCCGGCCAGCCTGCGGGCTCTGCCCGGTGCGGCCGGATTGCAGAGGTTTTGCGGCCGGTATCGCCGAGCAACTCCCCTATAAAGAAGAGAAGGCCGCGCGGCCGACCAGAAGGGGCGCGGCGTTCGTGGCGTTACGGGACGACGGGGCGGTCTTGCTGCGCGAGCGGCCCCTCAAAGGCCTGCTCGGCGGGATGCTGGAGACGCCGTCCACACCCTGGGAGGAGACGGCGCCCAACGGATCGGCGGTCGGCGAACACGCGCCGCTGGAAGCAGCTTGGGAGGCGGTGCCTGGTCTCGTCGAGCACACCTTCACCCATTTTCATTTGGAGTTGCTCGTCTATCGCGCCGCGGTGGACGTGGACGCGGCGGTCACGGACGCCGCCGAGCCTACGCGTTGCCGTTGGGTGCAATGGCGCGATCTGCCGGAGGCCGCGCTGCCGAGCGTGATGCGCAAAGTTCTGGCCCACGCGTTCGAGACGGGGCCGCGCTCCAAGGACCTTAAGAAGCGAGCTTCGCCCGGGCTTCGGCGCGCAGATCGTCGATCGGCTTGAGCGCGCCGTCCGCCTCGTAATGCCAGAAGGTCCAGCCGTTGCAGGCCATGGCCCCTTGCACATAGGCGCCGATCTTGTGGATCGAGCCTTGTGCTCCGGCGCAAGCAATCGAGCCGTCGGCGCGGACCTTCGCCTCGTGGCGTGCGGCCGGGTCGAACAGAGCCGTCCCCGGCGAGAGCAGCCCGAGCTCGACCAGCGCGCCGAAAGGCACGCGCGTCTCGGCGCGCTTGCCCTTGGAGACTTGCAGCGAGGCAGGGTCCATCGGCTTGACGTCTTTCAGCCGTGCGCGCGCGGCCTCCGCGTAAGCCGCCTCGCGCTCGATGCCGACAAAGGCGCGTCCCAGCCGTTTGGCCGCGACCGCGGTTGTGCCGGAGCCCATGAACGGGTCGAGCACCACATCGCCCACATGGCTTGCGGCGAGGATCACGCGCTGGAGCAGCGCTTCGGGCTTTTGCGTGGGATGCGTCTTGCGCCCGTCCTGCTTCAGCCGCTCGCCGCCGGAGCAGATCGGCAACAGCCAATCGGACCGCATTTGCAGGTCCTCGTTCAGCGCCTTCATGGACTCGTAGTTGAAGGTATAGCGCGCCTTTTGGCCCATCGACGCCCCGATCATCGTCTCATGCGCATTGGTGAAGCGGCGGCCGCGAAAATTGGGCATCGGGTTTGTCTTCCGCCAGATCACGTCGTTCAGCACCCAGAAGTCCAGATCCTGGAGAGCGGTGCCGACGCGGAAGATGTTGTGATAGCTGCCGATCACCCAAAGGCTGCCATTCGGCTTCAGCACCCGGCGGCAGGCGGCGAGCCAATCGCGGGTGAAGGCATCGTAGGCGCCGAAGCTGGAGAACTTGTCCCAGTCGTCGTCGACGCCATCGACACGGCTGTTGTTCGGCCGGTAAAGTTCGCCCGCGAGCTGAAGATTGTACGGCGGGTCGGCGAAGACGAGATCCACCCATCCTTCCGGGAGCCGCGCCAGTTCCTCGATGCAATCGCCGACAATGATCTTGTTGCGGGGAAGCGATGCTCCCCCGGTGTCCCCCACACCCATATCCACCACTCTTGTTACGCAATACTGCCCGCTCTGCGGCGGGACCGGCTGATGCTGGCGGACTAGGGTAAAGGTGGGCTTAACCC
>NZ_JBPPND010000125.1:0-2257 GCF_051306395.1 Methyloceanibacter sp. | reverse complement strand
CAGAGCCCGGCGCATCACCTGCCGAATTGTCGCCGCGCTAATCATCATCCGTCCTCTTTGTACAAGAGCACGGTGAGTGCGAGCGATGCCGCGACGATCACCGGGATCCATGCGGCAGCCGCCGCCGAGGTAAGCCCCGACATGGCGAAGTTTCGCGAGATCTCGGAGAACACAAAGAACCCGAACCCTGCCGCCAATCCGATGATCGCGTTGATCTGGACATTGCCGAAGCGGAAGCCTTTGAGAGAGCACGTCGCCGCGATCAGCACCATCGTGACCAGGAGGAATGGTCGCGACAGGAGCAAGTGATACTGCACGCGGTATTGGGTGGCCGGCAGGCCGGCGCGCTCGGCGATCTGGATGAAGTTCGGCAATTCCCAGAATGAGATCGAGAACACGGTGCCGAGGCTGTCTTTCACCTGTGTCGGCGTGAGATAGGTGCTGAGCAGGTAGGTTTTGTAAAACGCCGGCTCTTGGCCGACGGCGCTGACCCAGACCTCCTGAAGCTCCCAGCGGCCATGCTTGAGCACGGCGCGCTTCGCCTCGATGCGTTCCGTGAGCGCGTGCTCGGCGTCGTACTGGAAGACGCTGACGCCGTTCAGCTCGAGACCTTGATTGAGAACTTGCAGCGCGTGAACGACGGAGGGGCCGTCGGCGCCGTCTTCGCGCAACCATGCGCCCGAACGCTTGCTCGTTTGCAGGAACGAGTCGCCCTTGCCAAAGGCGGCCGCGTAGATGCGTTCGGCTTCGGAGCGTGCCGTCGCCGCCACGGGGTTGTAGAGCAGCACGAAGAGCACACCGAGCAGGAAAGCGACGGCCATTGCGGGCAAGGTGAACTGCCAAACCGAAATGCCGGCGGCACGCAACACGACGAGTTCCGATGAGCGGCTCAACATCAGGAAGATCGCGATCGTGCCGATGAGTACCGCGAAGGGCAGGGTGAGTTCGGAGAATGAGGGCAAGCGCAGAAGCGTGATCCACGCGAGAAGAATTCCGGGGACGTCGCCGGAGTACTTACCGGAGCGACGTAGCATCTCGATGAAATCGACGAAGAAGATCAGCACGCAGCAGATTAGGAACATCGCCACCATGGCGACGAGAAACCGCGCTGAAAAGTAGCGCGCAAGCGTTCCCCCGGCACTGATGCCCCGCATCTGCGCTCTCACCCTGTCTGCATCCCTCTACCGGCCCAAAACCTTATGTTTTTTAGCTGAAGCTTGAGCTCAAAGTTCAGCTTGGACCGCAATTCTGGCGACATTCTAACCTGCGCCACCCATGCCGCAATCAGAATCGCCCCCACCGGAATAGCATATACGAGGACCACGGCCCACGCATTGAGAACGACGAGATTGCCGGCTGCCAGACCTGCGACTCTGAGGCCAATCGCGAGCCCGAAAGCCGCTAGAATCTGGCCCCATCTATTCTCCCTAGTGGTCCGCGCCTGGCCCATCAGCGCAATGGCGACGAAGATGAAAACAAGTGGATATAAAGGTGTCGACAGACGTTCATGTAATTCTGCCCGTAATAGACCGTAGTTCGTCTCAGCGATCTTGTCGTCGGCGGGAGGATTTACGAGCCCATCCATGGAGCGCTCTTTGGGGCGAAGTTCTTTACCAGAACTGTCTTTGGGGGCGAACTCCGAGAGATCGAGCATGTTCTGGTCGAAAGCGATGATCTGCACGGCTTTATCTTTGTCTTCGGCATTATAACGGTGCACATAGCCATCCAGCATGATCAGGTAATTGCCGTCATCATTGCTGACGATTCGGCCGCGCTCGGCGAGATAGCTCATGACTTGCTTGCTGTCGCGCTCGTCTTGGACCAGGAGCCCGAGGAGCTCGCCGGTTTGGCTGCGACCGCGGATATGGAAGGTGAGACCGTTCTCGGGGCTGGAAAATCGGCCTGGTTGAAGGACTTGCGAGATCAGGTCGGCCCGGACTTGGGTGATGAAATCACGCAGCGCGCGCATGCAGGCGGGGTTGAGGAATACGTTCACCAGCAGAATCACGATGCTGACGATGGCGGCGAGCGCGATCAGGGAGCTGCAGAGTCGCCACACCGTGGCGCCGGCGGCCGTCATGACGATGATCTCGCTATCGCCGTTCATGCGGTCGAGGGTGTAGAGGGCCGCCATGAGCACCGCGTTGGGCGCGATAAGCGTCATCAGGCTCGGCAGGCTGAGCATGGTCATCTGGAAAAACAGCACCAGGCCCTGACCTTGCGAGGTGATAAGATCGAGCTCTTTCAATGCTGTAGC
>NZ_JBPPND010000124.1:0-15749 GCF_051306395.1 Methyloceanibacter sp. | reverse complement strand
TGAGCATGACCCCTAAGACTGGCCTCGCCACCGCCCTGGTGGCCGCCGTCGTTGCCGCCATCGTGAGCGCCGCGACCGTTCTCATCGTTTGGCGCGCCGCCCCCGGTGTCGTCGACGCTCCGGGTGCCGGTCCTAGTGCTGGCGCCGCCATGGCGGAGAAGCAGGTCGTGGAGATCGTGCGCAAACATCTCACTGAGAATCCCGAGATTCTCGTCGAGATGACCACCGAGCTCGACAAGCGCCAGCAGGAAGAGCAGAGCGCGCAGCAAGAGAAGGCCATCAGCAGCAACGCCGACGCCCTCTTCCGCTCGGACAAGTCATTCACCGCGGGCAACCCGGACGGCGACGTTACGGTGGTCGAGTTCTTCGATTACAATTGCGGCTTCTGCCGCCGGGCGATGCCCGACGTGGTGAAGCTCATCGACAACGACGACAAGGTGAAGCTCGTGTTCAAGGAACTGCCGATCTTCGGCGGGGAATCCGAGGAGGCGGCCAAGGGCGCGCTCGCCGCAAAGAAGCAGGGCAAGTATTTCGAGATGCATCAGAAGCTGCTCGCCGACCCCGGCAAGGCCAATAAGGAGAAGGTGCTGCGCATCGCCAATGAGATCGGGCTCGACGTGCCGCAATTGGAAGCGGACATGGAGAGCGAGGAGGTGCAGGCAGCGCTCGACGAGGCGCGGGATCTCGCCCAAGCGCTAGGCCTCCAAGGCACGCCCCTCTACCTGATCGGCGATCGCACCATCCCCGGCGCACCGGACGACCTGTACGACCAGCTGGTGGAGAATGTGACGGTGATCCGGGAGCAGGGTTGCAAGGCCACTTGCTGACGCTCGCCTAACCGTAAGGGATAAAAGGCGCCTTTGGGCGCGGTGCGGCTTTTGCCGAATGCCGGAAAAGCTGGTAAAGGGGCCCGTTTCCCGCACCGCGGCTCGCAGTTTCGTTAAGTGAGCGCGCGGGTCCAAGAGAGGCGCCCTGCGACCCGCCATGGCCAACGCCATTTTCGTCCTAAACGGCCCAAATCTGAACCTGCTCGGCACGCGCGAGCCGGAGGTCTACGGCACCGAGACGCTGGAAGACCTACACGCGCGCTGCGACCGGAAGGCGCACGAGCTGGGCTTCGTCGTGGACTTCCGGCAAAGCAACGCCGAGGGCGAGCTGGTGAACTGGATTCAGGAGGCGCGCACGGACGCATCCGGCCTGATCGTCAATGCCGGCGCTTTCACCCACACCTCGATCGCCATGCTGGACGCGCTGCTCGCTTGTCCGGTACCCATTGTCGAGGTGCATCTGTCGAATATTTTCACCCGCGAGCCGTTCCGCCACCGGTCCTATATTTCACAGGCCGCCAAGGGGGTGATCTGCGGCTTCGGAGGCTTGGGCTACGAGCTTGCCATCGAGGCGCTGGCCGCCGCGATCTCTCGGGCCAAAGCAGGTTGATGGACAAGAAAGGACACCGATGACCAAAGACGGGCCGACCCTCGACAAAGACCTCATCAGAGAGCTCGCGGAGCTTCTCGAGGAGACCGGTCTGACCGAGATCGAACTCGAACTCGAGGGGCGCCGCGTCAGGGTGGCCCGTGGCGTCAATCTCACCACGACGCTGACCACGACCGGCAATGGCGGGGCCGTGCCGGTCGAGCATCATGAGCATCGCGAGCCGAAGCGCGCCTCCCAGTCCGAGGAGGCCGCCGTGCATCCGGGGACCGTCTCCTCGCCGATGGTGGGCACCGCCTACCGTTCGCCGGAGCCGGGCTCGCCGCCGTTCGTCGAGGCCGGCTCACGCGTGGTCGCGGGCCAAACGCTGCTCATCATCGAAGCCATGAAGACCATGAACCATATCCCCTCGCCCAAGGCCGGCAAAGTCATCGCCATCTTGATCGAGGACGGCCAGCCGGTCGAATACGGCGAGCCGCTTGTGGTGATTGAGCAGCAATAGCCACTCGATGTTCGATAAGATCCTGATCGCCAACCGGGGAGAGATCGCCCTTCGCATCGAGCGGGCGTGCAAGGAGCTTGGCGTCGCCACGGTCGCCGTCCACTCCACGGCGGACGCGCACGCCATGCATGTCAGGCTTGCCGACGAAAGCGTGTGCATCGGCGCCCCGCCGGCCAAGGACAGCTATCTCAACATTCCGGCCATCGTCGCGGCTTGCGAGATCACCGGCGCGGACGCGGTGCATCCCGGCTACGGCTTCCTCGCCGAGAACGCCCGCTTCGCCGAGATCCTGGACGAGCACAAGATCGCCTTTATCGGTCCGACCGCCGAGCATGTCCGGCTGATGGGCGACAAGATCAAGGCCAAGGAGACGGCGAAGGCGCTGGGCATTCCCGTGGTGCCGGGCTCGGACGGGCCGGTCACGAATTTCGAGGACGCCAAGGCTATCGCTAGCGAGATCGGCTATCCGATCATGGTCAAGGCCTCGGCCGGCGGCGGCGGACGCGGCATGAAGCTCGCCCATTTCGAGAACGAGCTCGAGGCCGCCCTGTCCACGGCACGCAACGAGGCGCGCGCCGCTTTCGGCGACGACACGCTCTTCATCGAGCGCTTCGTCACCAACCCGCGCCACATCGAGGTGCAGGTGCTGGCCGACGGCAACGGCAACGCCATTCATCTCGGCGAGCGGGACTGCTCGCTGCAACGCCGCCACCAGAAGCTTTGGGAAGAGGCCCCCTCGCCCGCGCTGAACGACAGCGAGCGTGTGCGCATCGGCGAAATCGTGGCCGAAGCCATGCGCAAACTGAAATACCGCGGCGTGGGCACCGTGGAGTTCCTCTACGAGAACGGTGAGTTCTTCTTCATCGAGATGAACACGCGGCTTCAAGTGGAGCACACGGTCACCGAGATGATCACCGGGCTCGACCTGGTGATCGAGCAGATCCGCATCGCCGCCGGCGCGCCGCTTTCGCTCAAGCAAGAGGACGTGCACTTCAACGGCCACGCCATCGAGTGCCGCGTGAATGCCGAGAATCCGCACACCTTCCGTCCGTCGCCGGGGACGATCACCCATTTCCATCCGCCGGGCGGGCTTGGCGTCCGGGTCGATTCAGGCGCTTACGCGGGCTACACCATTCCGCCGTATTATGACAGTCTGATCGGCAAGCTCATCGTACATGCCCGCACGCGCAACGAATGCTTGATGCGGCTCAAGCGGGCACTTGGAGAATTCGTCGTCGATGGCATCGAGACTACGATCCCGCTGTTCTCTTCGCTTATTTCGGAGCCGGACATCGTCGACGGCAACTACGACATTCACTGGCTTGAGGATCACCTGGCGCCCAACACGGAGCGCTCGGGATAGCGCGTCATGACCTCCATCGACGACGTGATGATAGAGATCACGCCGCAGGTGCTGCTCAAGGCGTATGCCTGCGGCATCTTCCCGATGGCGGAGAGCGCGGACGACAACGCCCTTTATTGGATCGAGCCTGAGCGACGGGGCATCTTGCCGCTCGATGACGTGCACGTGCCGAAGAGCCTTGCGCGCACCATCCGCCGCGGGGGCTTCGAAGTTAAAATCGACAACGACTTCGAAGGCGTGATCGAGGGCTGCGCCGCGCCCAGGGCGGGACGCCGCTCGACCTGGATCAACGGGCGCATCCGCGGGCTCTATCGGGAGCTATTCGCACTCGGTCATTGCCACACGGTCGAGGTCTGGCAGGAGGGCGAGATGATCGGCGGCCTTTACGGCGTCCATCTGGGCCGCGCCTTCTTCGGCGAAAGCATGTTCTCCACAGCGCGGGACGCCAGCAAGATCGCGCTGGTCTATCTCGTCGCCCGTCTGAAATATGGCGGCTTCACGCTGCTCGACACCCAGTTCGTCACCGGACACCTCGCCCGCTTCGGCGCGATCGAGGTCAGCCGTCAGAGCTTTCAGCGCCTTCTCGAAGAGTCGTTGGGCACGAGCCAGGGCAGCACGCCGTCGTCGGGCTCAGCTTCCGCGGCCGGAGGCGGTGCGGGCGCTGCATCAGCAGGCGGCGGCGCGGGCGCAGGCGCTGGCTCAGCCTCGGCAGCTTCCGGCACTTCGTCGGAGGGCGCATTCGCCGCGCTTTCGGAAGGCGTCCCGCCGATCGGGGTCTTGCAGTTGGTCAGCCAGACATCGAACACCGGGTGCTCCACGGCGTGAAGGCCGGGGCTCTCGGCAAACATCCAGCCGGTGAAGATGCGGTGCTCCTCGCCCGTGAGCTTGACCTCGTCGACCTCCACGAATGAGGTGGTATTCGGCGTCTCGGTCGCCGGGCGCGTGTCGCAAATACGCGGCGTGACCTTCAGCGCGCCGAATTCGACCGTCTGATCGATGGGGACTTCCAGATGGGAGATGCGGCCCGTCACTTTATCGAGGGCGGCGAAGACGGCGACCTCGTTCTTGATGGCCTCGGCGTGGAGAGCTTCACCCGGCAGCGCCATGGTGCATGCCACAACAGCCGCCAAAAGCGCCCAGCCGACGATTCTCCGCCGATCCATGGAGATCCCTTCGCCTCGCATCATGCCGCACACCTCATGCCGCCCACGCCCCTCGCCGGTTCCCCCGGGTGTGCTCCCTTAGCATCAAACGCCTCGTCGATCATTGGGGCAACGGTGTGGCACGGGCGCCTCACGCCTCGCCGCCCCTAGTCCTCGCCATTGCGCTCGGCGCTGAAACGGAGCCGGACATGATCGGCAGTCCAGCGCCCTTGGACGTCGCACAGGGACGGCCGCAAGAGCTCCAAAGCCTCGTTCAAAGCCGCGGTGCGCTCGGGCTCCTCGAATTGGTCGAAAAAGGAACGGCCAAACGTCCTGAGCCAGCCTTCCATGCCCGTCTTGAGTAGGGTTGGACGCGGCACGAGGGCGATCTCGCGCACGCTGAAACCGTGCTTGGCGAGAAGGCCGCCGTATTCCTCCACGGTAGGGAAGAACCACGGCGCCACATGAGCCGGGTCGCCGCCGCGCGATGCGCCCACCGCCCGCATTGCCGTGGCAATGGCCGCGACATTGCCTTGGCCGCCGAGCTCGCCTACGAAGCGACCGCGGGGTTTGAGCGCGCGCGCCACGCCGGCGATCACGAGAGCGGGGGCGCGCATCCAATGCAGCGCCGCGTTAGAGAACACCGCGTCGAACTCCTGCACGAAGTCGAGTGCATGGCCGTCGGCCTTCTGTACCGTGAGCCCCTTCATGCGCGCCACGGCAAGAAGCTCGTCGCTGAGGTCGACGCCGAGCACGTCGGCGCCCGCGGCCTTGATCTCCGCCGTCAGTGTGCCGTCGCCGCAGCCAAGGTCGAGGATGCGCTCGCCGGGCTTCGGCGCCAGCATGGCGAAGACGGGACCCGCCAGGTCCTGCACGAAGCGCCCGTTCTTCGCATAGTCGGAGGCCGACCAACGCTGGACGGCAATGGGCGGCGCGGCGCCCGTCGTGGATCCGTGCATCACTCTGGTCGCCACGGCTCGTAATCGAGGGGCTGGTCCTTGACCTTCGGGCGCAACACCGAGCCCGGCGGCCGATAGGCCTCGTAGGTCCCCGTCATGTTCGGACGATGGGCCTTTTCCCAGGGCCGCGGGCGGTAGTCTTCCTCGGTGGGAAGTTCGTCGACGGTGAAATGCAGCCAGGCATGCCATCCGGGCGGAATTTGCGTGGGCTCCGACAGGGTCGCATAGGTGACCCAGCGGCGCGTTCCGTTGCGCTCCCGGTAATAGATATTGCCGAGCCCGTCCTCGCCGACTCGCTCTCCCTTCCGCCAGGTGAAGAGGCGCGTGCCGATGGTGTTGCCCTTCCACCAGGCAAACATTTCACTGAGAAGTCCCATGGATTGGTTCAGCGTCTTTGTGAGAGCGTCTTGCCCGGGACTATGGCCCTTGGCGCGGGCTCCTGTCCAGCGGCCCAAAGGACCCCTAGTTCTGCGCCGTCCGCAGCCTGACCGCGTAGGCTTCCGCGCCCGCAAGCGTCTCGGTGTCGCCCACCGCAAGCGGCGCCTTGGCGGGCATGGGCTGGTAGGCGGGACGCGGGACGCTTAGCGCCAGGCGCTCTTCGAGGCCTGCGACCACGTAATGGCCATCGATCAGCTCGAACGGACGGTCGTCGTTCACCAGCCAGTCGAGCCGGCGATAGAGCGTGCTGGCGGACGTAGGAAGCACCAGGACCTGATGGGCCCCTGCCCTGAGCGCTTCGGCGACTAGTCCGGCCTTGGCGTGAGCGCTCATGATCATGGCGGGCACGACGCAAAGAGGACCGGCATCCTTTTGGCGCATGGACCTAACCAGCGCCGCGCCGCCGAACGGCTGCATGGAGGCTGCGGCGATGACCACGTCCGGCGCGCTCCGCCGTATGGCCAATAATGCTTCCTCGGGATTTTCATGGGTCTCGATACGCCCAGCGCCGATGGCCGCCAGCATCGCCCGCATCATGGCGAGCATGGGCAGGCGGTTGTCGATAACGGAGACGAGGAGCTGGTCGAGGTCGCGTCCGAGCGCGCGATGATGCAACATTGAAACCAACTCGATTCCCGCCGGACGGGGCGTCCGCCTATTACAGGGAAATTACGCGTAAGCTGGTAAATGGAGGGTGAAGGGGCACCGTTCGCGCGCAGGCACCCGCCGGCCGGGCTGCCCACCCCCGACTTCAACAGGTTTTACACGGGGGCGCCGCCCAAGCCCCCGGCGCAGGCCCCGCTTCCGCGACAGGCTGAAATCGCGGTTTTCAGCGGCTTTTCCTGGTCGCCGGTTGCAAGTCGTCCACCAGCTTTCCACATACTATTCCTGCCCTCGCCCACAGGGTTTAGTGGTAAAGTAACCTCTGAGCGCTAGATATTGATACGGCGATTGATGCCGTGAGAGAATCGCCTCAGTTTCGAAGGTTCGCGCAATGGCGCTACCGAACGCATGATTTTCTGAGGGGGATGCAAGCAAGATGCGGATTCAAAGACGCTTTACCGAGCCAGGACAGTCACCTTATGCGGGGATCGCCTTCCGCGAGAGCGGCAGCGAGATCAAGAACCCGGACGGCTCGGTCGTCTTCGCTCTGGAGCGGTTCTCCGTGCCGGACCATTGGAGTCAGGTCGCGGCGGACATCCTTGCCCAGAAGTATTTCCGCAAAGCCGGCGTGCCCGCGAAGCTGAAGCGCGTCGAGGAGAATTCAGTGCCGTCTTGGCTGTGGCGGTCGGTGCCGGACACCGAGGCGCTCGAGGCCTTGCCGGAAGCCGAGCGCTTCGGCAGCGAGGTCGACGCCCGGCAGGTGTTCGACCGGCTGGCCGGGACCTGGACCTATTGGGGCTGGAAGGGCGGCTATTTTTCGACCGAGGAGGATGCGTCGGCCTTCTACGACGAGATGCGCCACATGCTCGCCAAGCAGATGGGCGCACCGAACAGCCCGCAATGGTTCAACACGGGCCTCCACTGGGCCTATGGCATCGATGGGCCGAGCCAGGGCCACTATTACGTCGATTTCCGCACGGGCGAGCTGAAGGCGTCCGAGTCCGCCTACGAGCATCCCCAGCCTCATGCCTGCTTCATCCAGTCGATCGAGGACGATCTCGTCAACGAGAACGGCATCATGGATCTGTGGGTGCGCGAGGCGCGCCTCTTTAAGTATGGCTCGGGCACCGGTACCAATTTCTCGCGGCTGCGCGGCGAGAAGGAGCCCCTGTCGGGCGGCGGCAAGTCGTCGGGCCTGATGAGCTTCCTTCGGATCGGCGACCGGGCGGCCGGCGCCATCAAGTCGGGCGGCACCACGCGCCGCGCGGCCAAGATGGTGGTGGTCGATATCGATCACCCGGCCATCGAGTCCTACATCAACTGGAAGGTGGTCGAGGAGCAGAAGGTGGCGGCGCTCGTCACCGGCTCGAAGATCCTGTCCGAGCGGCTCAACGCCATCCTCAGGGCCTGCGTGAACTGCGAGGGCGACGGCGACGACTGCTTCGATCCCAAGCGGAACCCGGCGCTGAAGCGCGAGGTCAAGAACGCGCGGAAGGCCAAGGTGCCCGACAACATGGTCCGGCGCATGATCCAGTTCGCGCGCCAGGGCTATTCGTCCATCGACTTTCCCACGTACGACACGGACTGGGACTCCGAAGCCTACCGGACGGTCTCCGGCCAGAACTCCAACAACTCGGTGCGGGTCACCGACGAGTTCCTTGAAGCCGTCGAAGCCGACGGCGATTGGGACCTGATCCTGCGCAAGACCGGCGGCGTGGCGCAGACGGTGAAGGCGCGTGACCTGTGGGAGCAGGTCGGCTACGCCGCCTGGGCCTGCGCCGATCCCGGCATTCAGTTCCACACCACGATCAACGACTGGCACACCTGTCCGGCGGCCGGCGATATCCGGGCCTCGAACCCGTGCTCGGAGTACATGTTCCTCGACGACACGGCCTGCAATCTGGCCTCGCTCAATCTGATGGCGTTCCGCGCCGCGGATGGGGGCTTCGACGTCGAGGGCTATGAGCACGCTATCCGGCTGTGGACCATCGTGCTCGAGATCGCCGTGACCATGGCGCAGTTCCCCTCGCGGCAGATCGCGCAGCTCTCTTACGAGTACCGCACGCTTGGGCTGGGCTACGCCAATATCGGCGGCCTGTTGATGGCCTCGGGCATTCCATACGACTCCGATGAAGGCCGGGCACTCGGTGGCGCGCTCACCGCCATCATGACCGGCGTCGCCTATGCGACGAGCGCGGAGATGGCGCGCGAGCTCGGGGCCTTCCCCGGCTACGAGGCGAACCGCGAGGCCATGCTCAAGGTCATCCGCAATCACGCCCGTGCCGCGCGCGGCGAAGCCGACGGCTACGAGGAGCTGGCCACGCCGCCGGTGCCGCTCGACCATGCCGCCTGCCCCGACCCGCGCCTTCTGGCCCATGCCATGCGGGCCTGGGACCAGGCCCTCGAGCTTGGCCGGGACTTCGGTTACCGCAACGCGCAAGCCACGGTGATCGCGCCAACCGGAACGATCGGGCTGGTGATGGATTGCGACACCACCGGCATCGAGCCCGACTTCGCGCTCGTGAAGTTCAAAAAGCTCGCCGGCGGCGGCTACTTCAAGATCATCAACCGCATGGTGCCGCAGGCGCTCGAGGCGCTCGGCTACGGCGCGGATGAAATCAAGCGCATCATCGACTATGCGGTGGGCCGCGGCACGCTCGCGGGAGCGCCGGGGGTCAATCACGAGACCCTGGCCGCCAAGGGCTTCACCCCGGAGAAGATCGAAGCGTTGGAGAAGACCGTGTTGTCGGCTTTCGACATCAAGTTCGTCTTCAACAAGTGGACGCTTGGCGAAGCCTTCTGCACGGAGACCCTGGGCCTTGCCGCCGAGCGGCTCGACCAGCCCGATTTCGACCTTCTGGCGGAGGTCGGCTTCTCCAAGGCCGATATCGAGGCGGCCAACGTTTATGCCTGTGGGGCCATGACCCTCGAAGAGGCGCCGGGGCTCGACCCCGCCCATCTGCCGGTGTTCGACTGCGCCTCTCCGTGCGGCCGCAAGGGCAAGCGCTCCCTCTCGGTAGAGAGCCATATCCGCATGATGGCGGCGGCGCAGCCCTTCATATCCGGCGCGATCTCCAAGACCATCAATATGCAAAACGACGCCACGGTCGAGGACTGTAAGGAGGCCTATCTCCTGTCCTGGCGCCTGGCGCTGAAGGCCAACGCGCTCTACCGCGACGGCTCCAAGCTGTCCCAGCCGCTCAACGCGCAGCTTCTCGCCGAGGAGGAAGAGGATCAGGACGACGTGCTGGCGGCGATCGCTTCCGATCAGCCGGGCGTGCAGCGCGCCACCGTCATTGCCGAGCGCGTGGTGGAACGGATCGTCGAACGGGTGCGGGCCCGGGCCGAACGCTTGCGATTGCCCGACCGGCGCAAGGGCTACACCCAGAAGGCGGTCGTCGGCGGTCATAAGGTCTACTTAAGAACCGGCGAGTATGAGGACGGTCGGTTGGGCGAGATCTTTATCGACATGCACAAGGAAGGCGCCGCCTTCCGCTCGCTCATGAACAACTTTGCGATCGCGGTGTCCGTCGGCTTGCAGTACGGCGTGCCGCTGGAAGAGTTCGTCGATGCCTTCACCTTCACGCGCTTCGAGCCGGCAGGCCCCGTGCGCGGGAACGAGGTCATCAAGAACGCCACCTCGATCCTCGACTACCTGTTCAGAGAGCTTGCAGTTTCTTATCTTGGGCGGTACGAGCTTGCTCATGTTGATCCAAGTGAGATCGGCAGCACAACCCTCGGCTCCGGCGACGCTAGCGAAGGCAACCGTCTCCCCGAAGCTCTTGTCTCACCCGGCTTCACACGTGGTCGCCTCGGTGAGCGCCCGTTCTTCGGGCCGAGCAAAGCGCAAGGCAGAAGCGCTCCAGCGCGTGCGTTACAGGCAGAGGCCGATAACGATGCACTCAAGGACGCGACCGGCCTTGCCGCCGCATCACCTCAATCCCCTCCATCGGACACGGTCGAGCATGTTGCTCTCGCCGTCGAAGCGCTCGCCCAACGCGGTGCGTCAGTTCTTGTCGCCGAAGCGCGCGTTAAGGGTTATGAAGGGGAAGCATGTGAAGAATGCGGTAACTTTACCCTCGTACGAAACGGCACCTGTCTCAAGTGCGACACGTGCGGATCGACGAGCGGGTGTAGTTAGAGTGATCTGATCAGCCAGCCACCCGATAGGAGGGGATGAAAATGGCAGTAGCGAAGAAGAAAGCGAAGAAGGCCCCGGCCAAGAAGGCCGCGAAGAAGAAGGTCGCGAAGAAGCGCGTCGCGAAGAAGACCGTGCGCAAGACCGTCGCCACCAAGAAGCGGACGGTGAAGAAGACCGGCGCGGCGAAGAAAAAGACCGCGAAGAAGAAGGTCGCGAAGAAGCGCGTCGCGAAGAAGCGCGTCGCGAAGAAGCGCTAGCTTCCACAACAGCTCTAAAAGAGGCGCGGGCGTCGACAGACCCCGCGCTTTTTTTGTATTCTGATACAATAGCTTACCAGACACGCCCTGGAGAGTTCTTTCCAGGGCTTCTTGTTGCTTGGCGCCTTGCGTTTGCGGAACGCTAGACTCGATTACGCGCGAGGTGCGCCCGCCTTCCTCCTTTGCGGAGACAACACCCATGGCTCTGCTTCGTCTCGCCTATGTCAGCACGTCGGCAATCGCGGGCGACCCGCGCGAGCGCGAGTCCATCGCCGACATTCTGATGTCGTCGCGCCGGAACAACGAGACGGCCGGCATCACCGGTGCGCTGCTGGCCACCGACGACCGCTTCGCGCAGGTGCTGGAAGGCGAGCAGGAGACGGTGGAGGAGACCTACGCGCGAATCACCCGCGACCGGTGCCACGTGGACATAGTGCTTTTGTTAAAGGAGCCTGTCGCGCCACCGCCTCTTCGGCCGGTTGGGTGCGCTTGGCCTCAAGAGCCATCGCCGGCACTGGAGCTGAAACCCTCTTTGGCGATCACCTCCCAAAGGTCGGCTAGGGCCGAATCGAGGCGCGCGTCGTCGGTTCCCCGCAAGACCACATAGGTCCCGAATGCCCGGTGCTCGAAGAAAGGATAGGAGCCTATTTGCACGTCCGGATGGGCGGCTTGCAGGGCGGCGAGCGGCGGCGCCACATCGCCCTCGGCCGCGTCGATCCGGACCGTGCGCGCCTGCATGGGGCGCCCCTTGGCGAGGCGCGGCATGACCTCGTCCATCATCACCTGCATGATCCGCGGAACGCCGGCCATGACGACGACGTTCTCCAGCATGTAGCCTGGAGCGCGCGAGACGGCGTTGTGGATCAGCGCGGCGCCGTCGGGGATGCGGGCCATCCTGAGCCGCGCCGGGGTGAGATCCTCCTCGACATATTGCAGGCGCATGGCTTCCACCGCGTCATCGCGGACGTCCACACCCACCCCGAAGGCCTTGGCGATGGCGTCGGTGGTCACGTCGTCATGGGTGGGGCCGATCCCGCCAGTGATGAACACATAGGTATAGCGCCCCCGGAGCGCGTTCACCGCGGCGACGATCTCATCCTCTACGTCCGCCACCACCCGCACCTCGCGCAAGCCGATGCCTACGTGGGTCAGATAGGCGGCGATATAGGCCGTGTTCGCATCCTTGGTGCGCCCGGACAGGATCTCCTCGCCGATCACAAGCAGCGCGGCGGTCACGGTCTTAAGGTTCGGGCTCTCGTGGGTCATACCCTGTTCTACCCGAACTCGCTCGGTCTGCGGGGAATCCGTGCGCAACCACGGGGCCCGCCTTGCGGCCTCGTGACCATCTTCCTAGGCTTGTCCGATGCTGATGCGGTTCTCCTCAGGCCTGGTCGAAGGCCGGCTGGTCCGGCGCTACAAGCGCTTCCTCGCCGACGTGGAGCTCGCGGGTGGCGAGATCATCACGGCGCACTGCGCCAATCCCGGCGCCATGCTGGGCCTGAATGCGCCAGGCGCGCGCGTCTGGCTCTCCCGCTCGCCCAATCCGAAGCGCAAGCTCGCTTTTTCCTGGGAGCTGATCGAGGTCGATCTCGGGCGTGGGCCGGCGCTGGTCGGCATCAACACGTCGAGCCCCAACGGCGCCGTCGCCGCCGCTATCGAGCGCAGCCTCATCCCGCAGCTCACCGGCTATGCGTCTTTGCGCCGCGAGGTCCGCTATGGCGGCAACAGCCGTATCGACATTCTGCTGGAGGACGAGACGCGGTCCCCTTGCTACGTTGAGATCAAGAACGTGCATCTGATGCGCCAAGAAGGTCTCGCGGAGTTCCCCGATTCGGTCACCGCGCGCGGCGCCAAGCACCTCAAGGCGCTCACTGAGATGGTGGCGTCGGGCGCGCGGGCGGTGATGGTCTATTTCGTCCAAAGGGGCGACGCGCAAGCCTTCACCCTCGCTCACGATATCGACCCGGCCTATGCGCGGGCCTTCCATAAGGCGACGGCGAGCGGCGTGGAGGCCTTCGCCGTGGCGGCGGATGTCAGCCTCGAGGGCATCGCCCTGCCCCGCGCCATCCCGCTTCAATCGCCGCCTGCGCCCGAATGACCGGCCGGCATTGAACCCGCGCCGATTTCATCCTAACTCTGAGGGGAACTCCCCTATACTCCGAGCCCATGTCCAATCTCGAATTTGCCCGCGCCCAGGCGCGCGACACCAAGATCAAGCTCCACGGCGCAGACGCCTTTGCCGGCATGGCCAAGGCGGGCCGGCTCGTGGCCGAGGCGCTCGACCTTCTCACCGAGTATGTGAAGCCCGGCGTCACCACCGAGGAGCTCAACACCATCGTGTTCGACTTCGCCATGGCTCATGACGCCATCCCGGCGCCGCTGAACTATCGCGGTTTCACCAAGGCGATCTGCACGTCGTTGAACCATGTGGTGTGCCACGGCATTCCGGGTCCGCGGGCCCTGCGCGAGGGCGACGTCCTCAATATCGACGTGACCTTCATCGTCGACGGCTGGCACGGCGATTCGAGCCGCATGTATCCGGTGGGCAAGATCTCGCGTGCCGCCGAGCGGCTGCTTGAGGTGACGCACAACGCGCTGATGCGCGGCGTGGCGGCGGTGAAGCCCAGCGCCACCACCGGCGATATCGGCCACGCGATCCAGGTCTATGCGGAAGGCGAGCGCTGCAGCGTGGTGCGCGATTTCTGCGGCCATGGCTTGGGCCGCGTGTTCCACGACCGGCCGAACATCCTCCATTACGGAGAGCCCGGCGAAGGCCTGCCGCTAAAGCCCGGCATGCTGTTCACCATCGAGCCGATGATCAATCTCGGCAAGCCGCACGTGAAGATCCTGTCCGACGGCTGGACCGCCGTGACGCGCGACCGCTCCTTGTCGGCGCAGTTCGAGCACACGGTCGGCGTCACCGAGACAGGATGCGCGGTGTTCACCCTGTCGCCCAAGGGCCTCGATCGTCCGCCCGTAAGCGCCTGAGCCTAAGCGAAAGCCCCATGGGTTTCGACGACGACGCCAAGCCGCATTATCTCGGCCACCGCGAGCGGCTCAGAAAGCGCTTTCGTGACGGCGGCCCCGACGCCCTGCCCGACTACGAGCTTCTGGAGCTCGGTGTCTAGTGTTCGATTTCCTTCGCCTACTCCAATACTTAAGCGAGTTTCGGGCGGGCGGTTTTGCAGTTGGTTTTGCAACTTACGTTCTCCTTTCGGCCTTGTTGAGTTGCGCGATGGCCGCTTTTGTGGCGGCCGATCTGCCCACATAGCGGCGGATGGGCGGCGCTTCGCAAAACGACAACGCCGCCGCGGCGCTGTTCATGGGACAACTGGTCAGCGTAGCGGCCAACCGGCGGATCGCGGTGATGGTGGCCCATCACGCGTCCAAGGGACGAGACCCGATCTCTGCGGAAAGCGCGATGGGGGCAGCGTCCTTCGTAAACCTGTCCCGGATCGCCCTTGGTGTTGAGCCTCTGGCCGAGAAGGACGCAGGTAGTGTCGGGCTACCGCCCTGGGATGCTCGCCAGGTGTTCAGGGTCATTGGCAACAAGCAGAACCTGAGCTTTCCCTCCGAAAACGATAGATGGTTCCGGCTCATCAGCGTCGAAATGAGGAACGCCGAGCCTCCGATTTATCCAAATGGCGACAAGGTGGGCGTGGCCGAGGTTTTCCAGCCAGGCGTCTCCAGACAGGCATTTCCGCCTGATATGGTCCGCGATGCACTTATGACTATAGACGGGGCGCCCACGTCAAGGGTAGCTCCATTGTTACTCTCAGAGTAACACCGTCGAATCGTCGAAGGGGCTTACATCAAGGGTATGCTCAGATTCGAATAAAGCCCTTGCAGCCGCGGTGAACGTGGCGAGACCCTTGGGCCTCAAGAATCTCTTTCTAGCTTTCTGGGCAATGTCCGCTTTGTCACCAAGAGCTGACATGCTGAGCGCGGAAAGCGATGTCCGCTAAGTGCTGCCATGAGCGGACATTACTGTGGTCGGCAGACCCATCGCGCCCGCGCAATAACCCTAGGCCCAGACCAGCTTTCCGCCCAATACCTCCGCTTGTGTCGCGGACAGCGTCGGATCGAATGGTCGACCCATGGACGACAGGAATCTCACGAGGGTAGTATCCTCGCTGGACTCATGGGTTTAACTCCTTTCGTCATAGTTCCCCGTTAGGTCCAAATGGGCGCGCGAAGGCCAGTGAACACTCCAACTCCTATTTCCTCCGATCGGCTTCAATCTGACTCGGATCGGCTCAACCAAACCTGCTTTTGCGTCACGCTCGACCGCGCGTCGCTGTGCGAGGCATTAGAGCGCGAGGCAGGCGACACGGAGTTCTGTGAAACGTTTATCCACCCGAGAACCCACTTGTTCTCGAACGTGCCGGTTTTTCTTCCGGCCAGCGCAGTCGCCGAGATGCAAGAAGTCGTAGCGGGTGTGGAAACGACATCCCGGCTCGCGGAATACCAGACGGCCGCTCTGTCTTGGGCTCCCGAAATCGCGCGGATGGATCATGGTCCGCTCGGCGCGCTCATGGGCTACGACTTCCATCTCGGCGAAGACGGTCCGAAGCTGATCGAGGTCAACACGAACGCGGGCGGAGCGTTTTTCAACGCCCTACTTGCCCGGGCGCAGCGCGCTTGCTGTGCCGAGCTGGCGCCGCCCCTTATGCCGGGGGAGCACAGCTTTGAGGACACGGTATTCCGCATGTTCCAGCACGAGTGGGAACGCCAGCGGGTAGACGGCACGGCCCGCCGTATCGCGATCGTCGACGACAGTCCGGAGCAGCAATATCTTTATCCCGAGCTTGTGCTAGCGCGGCATGTTCTGTCCGAGCGTGACGTCGACGCCGTCATCGCCGACGCCAGCGATCTTCGCTATGAGGGCCGCCGGCTGAGGCTCGACGGGG
>NZ_JBPPND010000123.1:0-2304 GCF_051306395.1 Methyloceanibacter sp. | reverse complement strand
ATCTCACCGCGATCTTCGGCACGCCGCCCGAGCTCCAGCCGCTCTATTGGGTCGCGGGCTACGCGGTGTTCGTCACGGCGAACGCGCGCGGCGTGGAGCTGTCCTTCATGGTGACGGCCATGGTGACGCTGATGGCCATCGCCGTGCTGGTCACCTTCTTCGTGAGTGCCCTGCCCCAGATCGACTTTGCGCGCTACGCGCTGAATGTCGGCGTGAACGAGGCGGGCGAGGCGGTGCATCTTCCGGACGGCGGCGGACCGTTCCTGCCGTTCGGCATCTACGGCGTGCTCGCGGCCATGCCGTTCGCCGTGTGGCTGTTCCTCGCCATCGAGCAGCTGCCTTTGGCGGCGGAAGAGTCCGTGGACCCGAAGCGCGACATGCCCAAGGGCATCATGCTGGGGATGTTCACGCTGATCGGCCTCGGCTTTCTCGTGCTGTTCATCAACCCGTCGATCCCGGTGGAGCGCGTCGTCGGCGGCGAGACGCTGACCGGCGCCTTCGCGCTCGGCACCTCGCCCGAGCCAATCCTTGACGGCTTCCGCGCCATCTTCGATCTGCATGCGGCCGGCGCGCTCGCTTTGGCCGCGGTGGTCGGCCTGGTGGCGAGCTTCCACGCCATCATCTTCGCCGGCGGGCGGCAAATCTATTCCCTGTCGCGCGCGGGCTATTTCCCGCATTTCCTGTCGGTGACCCACTCCAAGCACAAGACCCCCAACACGGCGCTGGTGGCGCTCGCATTGATCGGGCTCGGCGTGATGCTCGCCGTGTGGTTCACCATGGGCGGCAAGGACGCGGGCGCCTTTATCGGCGGCGTGCTTCTGAACATGGCGGTGTTCGGGGCCATGTTCTCCTATCTGCTCCAAGGGCTGACCTTCATCGAGCTCCGCCGCAAGGTCCCCAAGATCGAGCGGCCCTTCAGGAGCCCGTTCGGCATCCCCGGCGCGGCGCTCACCGTGCTCATCGCCCTCGTCACCATCGGCTTCCAACTCGCCGATCCGCTGTACCGGACGGGCGTGGTCGGCGTCGCCATCTGGTACGCCATCGCCATCGCCTATTTCGCGGTGCATAGCCGCAAGACCCTAGTTCTATCCCCGGAAGAAGAGTTCGCCATGCGCCATCGCGACGGCGCAGGGTCCTGAGCGCCGCCATGCGTCTTATCGCCGTTATGCGCCTTGCCACCGTTATGCGACTTGCCACCGTTATGCGACTTGCCGCCGGCCTCGCTGTACTCCTCGCGCTCGGCGCGGTGGCCGCGTGCGGGCAAGACGATGAAGAGGCGCCGGCAAAGCAGGAGACCCCGAGCGAGGCGGTAATCTTCGTCTCTCGGATCTACGAGGCCTATACGGACAACAAGGACGACGATCCCGTCCAGCCGGAAGGGTCGGAGATCTACTCAAAGCGCCTGCAGGCGCTTCTCGACAAGGACGCCGCCGAAACACAAGAGGGCGAGGTCGGCCGCCTCGACTTCGATCCTTTCGTCGACGGCCAGGACTGGGAAATCGGCGGCCTCAAGGTGAAGGAGGTTTACCGGTCCGGCGGCGAGGCGCGGGTGCGCGCGGACTTCGCCAATTTCGGCAAGCCGCGGAGCATCCTCTTCAGCCTCGTGCGCGAGGGCGGAGAGTGGCGCATCGACGACATCGCCGAGACGCTGCCCCCGCGCTGGACCCTGTCGAAGATCCTGACCGGCGCGCCCGACGCCTTCCCGGACGCGAAGCAGGAGTAGCGGGAGCCCTACGCCTTGGGCGGGCCCGGCAGCGCAGGCTGCGTCTCCTCGCGGGGAATGTCCGGGTCGATGACAGCCCAGCTTGGCGCGCTTCTCGTCCAGATGGTGATCTCAGGCCGGGCCAGCGCCGGGTTGTCGAGCGTGCCGCCGCGGATGCCTAAGAGATGCGGCCGCGCCTCGGAGCCCGTGGTCACCGGCGTCCCGCAAATGGGGCAGAAGCCGCGATGCATTGTGTTGCCGCTGTCGGCGGTGCTCGCATAGTCGGTGAGGCCGCCCTCGAGGCGCACGGCGTCGGCCGGGAAGACGACATTGACCGTGGCGTTGCCGGCCGCGAATTTCTGGCAGTCGGTGCACCAGCAGGTGCGAATCGCGAGCGGGGCCGCGTCGATCTCATAACGTACCGCACCGCACAAACAGCCGCCGGTGATGGTCATGGGTCCCTCCTGTTACGCGTCGCGGCAAGGTGCAAGACGGGCGGTTTGCACACAAGTCTTCATAAAGCCGCAAGGCTTGCGGCGGCGCCGTGGCGAGCGCTAACGTGCAATGCCGAGAAAAAGCCGGGATTGCGTCCCGGCCTCGCC
>NZ_JBPPND010000122.1:0-2629 GCF_051306395.1 Methyloceanibacter sp. | reverse complement strand
TCCGCCTCGTCGGCGAAGTCGAGCCCCGCCTCCATCAGCGCTTGCGCCTTCAAGAGCTCGGCGCGCCAGCCTTCGTAAAGACGCCGCAACGATCCTTCGGACTGCGCCAGCGCCTGACGCCGCTGCGCCTCCGTTTCCGCGTTGATGAGATCGGCCAGGCCCTCGACCTCGGTGAGATCGAGCTTGCCGTTCTCGAAAGCGCGGCGGGCGAAGGCGCCGGGCTCGGCCAGCCGCGTCCCGTCACAGGCGAGCACCGCCTCGACCACGGCCTGCACCACGGCGCGGCTGCCATGGACTTGCAACTCGGCCATGTCTTCGCCGGTAAAGCTCGCCGGCCCCGGGAACCACAGCACGAGCCCACGGTCGATGACGGGCTCGCCGATGTCGCGCAAGGACGCATGGCGCGGCGCGGGCAGGTGGCCCACTAACGCCTCGAGCACGGTGCGGGTTCGCGGGCCGGACACGCGGATGACGGCGACCGCCGAAGGTCCGGCGCCGGAGGCCGGCGCGACAATCGTTTCGGCTGGGTCAACAATCTTGCGGTTCATGGGTTATCCTAGGGCCGGGCACAGCCGACACGGGAGGATCATGCAGGACAGACCAGACAACCAGCTCGGGGCCGAGACCAGCCCCTATCTCCTTCAACACAAGGACAACCCGGTCCATTGGCGTCCCTGGGGGCCGGAGGCGCTCGCCGAGGCGAAGGCGGCGAACAAGCCGATCCTCCTCTCGGTCGGCTACGCCGCCTGTCACTGGTGCCACGTGATGGCACATGAGAGCTTCGAGGACGAGGCAACGGCCAAGGTCATGAACGACCTGTTCGTGAACATCAAGGTCGACCGGGAAGAGCGCCCGGACGTGGACGCGATCTACATGAACGCGCTGCACCAGATCGGCGAGCGGGGCGGCTGGCCGCTGACCATGTTCCTCACCCCGGACGCCGAGCCGTTCTGGGGCGGCACCTACTTCCCGCCGCAAGACCAATACGGACGGCCCGGCTTCATCAGTGTACTGAAGACTATCTCGCATGTGTTTCACGCAGAGCCGGAGAAGGTCCGCACCAATGCCGACGCCATAGCCGAGCGCCTGAAGCCGCAGCACGCGGAAGGCACGAGCGCCACACTCGACGACGCCACGCTCTCCGATTTGGCGCGGCGCTTCCTGCAAGCGGTCGATCCGGTGCAAGGCGGCATACGCGGCGCGCCGAAATTTCCGCAGACGCAGTTCTTTGAGTTCTTGTGGCGCGCGGGCCTGCGCTACGGCCTGCCCAACCCGCGCGAGGCGGTCGACCTCACCCTCACCCATATCGCACAAGGCGGCATCTACGATCATCTCGGCGGCGGCTATGCGCGCTACAGCGTGGATGAGCGTTGGCTCGTGCCGCATTTCGAAAAGATGCTCTACGACAACGCGCTGCTCATCGACCTGATGACGCAGAGCTGGCGCGAGACGCAATCGCCGCTCTACGCGCAGCGCATCGAAGAGACGGTGGGCTGGCTCACGCGCGAGATGACGACGGAGGGCGGCGCGTTCGCCGCCTCGCTCGATGCGGACTCAGAAGGCGAGGAAGGCAAGTTCTATGTGTGGTTGCTCGCCGAGATCGAAGACGTTCTGGGTACGGACGATGCAAAACTGTTCGCCGAGATTTACGACGTCACCGCGGAGGGCAATTTCGAAGGCCACAACATTCTCAATCGGCTGAACGCGATCGAGCTGCGCGACGACGACACCGAAGCGCGCTTGGCCTCGATGCGCGCGAAGCTCTTGGCGCGCCGCGCGGGACGCGTGCGGCCCGGCTTCGACGACAAGGTGCTCGCCGATTGGAACGGTCTGATGATCGCCGCGCTCGCCGACGCGGCCACCGCTTTCGACAAGCCCGAATGGCTGGAGGCCGCGCAGATGGCCTTCCACTTCATCCGTACACAGATGACAAAGAATGGCCGTCTGTTTCACGCCTATCGCGCGGGCGAGGCCAAGGCGCCGGCGACCGCCTCCGATTACGCCAATCTGATCCGCGCGGCGCTGGCGCTCGCGAGCGCCGCCGGTCGCCGCGACTATGTCGAGCAGGCGCTAGCCTGGACCGAGGTGATGGATACCCATTATTGGGCGCACGATCTCGGCGGCTATCATCTCGCCGCGGACGACACGCGCGACCTCATCGTGCGGCCGTTGAGCGGTCACGACGACGCCACGCCGAACGCCAATGCGGTGATGGTGTCGAACCTCATCGCGCTGTCGCTGTGGACCGGCGAGACGCGCTACGCCAACCGCGCCGAGGAGATCCTGCGCGCGTTCGGGGCGGGCATCGCCGGCACCCCGGTCGGCTACTCCGGATTGCTGGGCGCCGCGATCGACATGATGGCGCCGCCGCTTGTCGTGCTCATCGTGCCGGACGGCGAAGACGCAAGCGCCATGCGCGCTGCGCTTCGCGATGTCTCGCTGCCGAACGCGGTGATCCAAGAGATCAGGGAAAGCGAAAGTCCGCCCGACAACTCACCGGCCCACGGCAAGACCGCGACGGACGGCAAGGTCACGGCCTATGTGTGCCTCGGTCCGCAATGCTCTCTGCCGGTGACCGAGCCTTCGAAGCTGGTGGAGACGATCAAGGCTGCGCGACAAGTGACGGTGG
>NZ_JBPPND010000121.1:0-2327 GCF_051306395.1 Methyloceanibacter sp. | reverse complement strand
CCCAATATGCTCAGGTCTGGCCGAACATCACTATAAAGCGAGAGCCGCCCCCAGATGCCAAGGACTGGGAGGGCAAACCTGACAAAGCCAACTTGTTTTCGCCGAGCCCTGGCACAGGCGATTGAGGTTGGACAGTGCATGCGTGGTTGTGTGCGAAGTCGCATATTAATTCACCGACCTGGCGTCGAAGTGAGGTCGAAGCCGGAGTGGATATCAGGGGGTCGAATACAAGCTGGAGGGACGTGAACAGGTCGAAGACCCGGCGAGTGCGAGATGTTCGAGCGTGTGGTTAAACTGGTGAAGACCGACAGGACGAGGACATGACGAGGACATGGAGGCTTGACCAAGCGGCCCGATCGATTTTTTTGACTGAGTTCGTGTCCGCGTTCTTCCTGGCGATGCGCTACTTCTTAAAGCCGAAGGTGACACTGAACTATCCGTTTGAGAAGGGTTCGCTCTCGCCCCGCTTTCGCGGAGAGCTTGCGCTGCGGCGCTATCCGAATGGAGAGGAGCGCTGCATCGCCTGCAAGCTGTGCGAGGCGATCTGCCCGGCTCAGGCCATCACGATCGAAGCGGGGCCACGGCGCAACGACGGCACACGGCGGACCACTCGCTTCGACGTCGACATGATGAAATGCATCTACTGCGGCTTCTGCCAAGAGGCCTGCCCGGTCGACGCCATCGTCCTGGGACCCAACTTCGAGTTTGCGACCGAGACAGCCGAGGAACTCTACTACAATAAGGAACGTCTGCTCGCGAACGGCGATCGCTGGGAGCTGGCGATCGCTAAGAATATCTCGCTCGACGCCCCTTATCGGTGAGCCGACTAACCATCGTCGCCATCGCCGCCGTCAAGGGGGTCCTCAGAACTTTGAGCTGGGTCACCTGATGTCGACGTAACCTTGCTAGAGTGTGTGCCACGGCGTGGGATGAAAGTTTGAGCATGACGGAAGAGCTGAGCGGACGACGAATAGTGGTGCCGGAAACGCGCGAACTTGGCCAACTGCTCCGCATGCTGGAGGAGCGCGGTGCCGATACCGTCCCCTGTCCAATGATCGCCATCCGCGATACGCCTGATATAGGACCCGTAGAGGCGTGGCTGCGCCGCTTCGCGAAAGGTAGTTGTGACGATCTTGTGCTGATGACGGGCGAAGGTCTGCGGCGCCTCCGCGGCTTTGCCCGACGCATTGATCTTGAGCCCGCTTTCATCGATGCGCTGCGCCTGGCACGCAAGATTACACGCGGGCCGAAGCCAGTCCGCGCACTGCGAGAGATCGGATTGGCTGCCGACGTGCCCGCCGGCGAACCCACGACCGAAGGCGTTATCGCAGCGCTGGAACGGCATGACCTCACGGGTCGGCGGGTCGGCCTGCAACTATATCCCGGCACTGCGAATGAGCGACTTCTGCAATTCCTCGAAAGCGCCGGGGCGGAAGCAGATTCCGTGCTTCCATATGTTTACGCGTCGGAAGCCGACGACTCGCGTGTGATTGCGGTCATTGACGAAATGGCTGCCGGCCAAATCGACGCCATAGCCTTCACAAGTGCGCCTCAGGTTCGACGGTTCCGCGATGTCGCTCGCGCCTTCGGTCGAGAAGCTGAATTGCGGCAAGGACTCGAACGCATCGTCGTTGCGGCGGTCGGGCCCATTGTTGCCGCCGAACTCGATGCGATGGGGGTGCAGGTGAACGTTACACCTCGTGACAACACGTTCTTCATGAAGCCACTCGTACGCGAGCTTGCGGCTGCATTAGCAAAGGGGCGCAAGGACTGACTGCCCCCATGCGGAAAAGAGCGATCTGTTCATGACCCGAGCCGTAAGCGCGGAGAGGAGACAAGATAGTGAGAACAACGAAGGGGAGGTTCGGTTTCCATCGCAGTGGCGGCGAACACGAGCCAGGTCCTGCCGCGGCCTACGTGCAGATCTACGTGAAGTCGAGCGCCCTCAGTCTGGCTCCGGATCTTGCAATCTCAGCGCATCTGATGACCGAAGCTGAAATCGATGAGTTTTTGGACGATGCGCTCGCAGAGTTGGAAGAAATCCGCATCGATGCGAAGAATGCGCTAGCCGCGGCGGCTTCACACTAAGCTACTGCCGGCTGCGGCGGGTTTTCGTAACTATCGCATGCGAAGCTTGAATGCCGCATTTGGTCAGAAGCCGCCGTCAGCACCGCCCTCCGGCATGTCTGCTTGGTGCCGATGCTGTCGATAAAGGCGTTGAGAGTGGCGCCGAACGGTGATTCCGTCTGCTGAGGGTTGGCGACGGAGGACTGGGCGATGATGGGTCGGCAGAGGCGGGACCAGGGCAGGCTGTTCTACGAGTTCCG
>NZ_JBPPND010000120.1:0-6962 GCF_051306395.1 Methyloceanibacter sp. | reverse complement strand
TCTTCCGCGAGCTGAAGACCGGGCGGCTCAAGCTCGACGACAGCTTCACCGTCACCGAACATGCGTGGCGCACGGGCGGCGCGCCTTCGGGCACGGCGGCGATGTTCGCGCCGCTCGGCGATCCCATCACCATCAGCGATCTCGTCCAGGGCGTGGCCGTCCAGTCGGGCAACGACGCCACCATCATCCTGGCCGAAGGGATCGCGGGGAGCGAAGAGGCCTTCGTCAAGAGGATGAACGATTACGCAAAGGAGCTTGGGATGACCCAGTCGACCTATGTGAATACGAATGGCCTGCCGGCCGAAGGCCACCTCACTTCGGCGCGGGATCTGGCGATCCTCGCCAAGCATCTGATCGACGCTTACCCGGAGTACTATCATTACTTTGGCCAGAAGGAGTTCCGCTACCGGGACAAGTTCACCTTCCGGAACCGCAATCCGCTGGTCTGGGCCGATATCGGCGTGGACGGTCTCAAGACCGGGCACCTAAAGGAGTCAGGCTACGGACTCGTGGCCAGCGCCAAGCGCGGCGATCAGCGGCTGATCCTCGTGGTCAACGGCCTGGAGTCGCCGAACGAACGGGAGTCGGAGGCGCGCCGCATGCTGGAATGGGGCTTCAAGAGCTTCAAGCCGTTCCGGCTGTTCGACGCGGACGAGAAGGTGAGCGATGCGCTCGTGTGGGGCGGCGAGAAGCATTATGTGCCGCTTGTCGGCGACGGCGATATCGATCTCCTGCTACCGACGAGCGCCACGGGCGCGGTGTCCGCCGAGGTCATCTATAACGGTCCCATCAAGGCGCCGATCAAGAAGGGCGATCAGATTGCGACATTGCGGGTCAATGCGGCCGAATCCACGGCAACGAATGAAATCCCGCTCTATGCCGGCGAGGACATCAAAAGCAGCGGTTTCGCCATGCGCGGCATCGACTCCCTGCTCGTGCTCGCGTTCGGCTGGCTCCTTTAGACACTGACATGCAGCGCGGCGTCGAAATCGGCCGGTTCATCACCTTCGAAGGCGGCGAGGGCTCGGGCAAGTCCACGCAAGCGGGCATCCTCGCCAACCGGCTTTCGCGCGCCGGACGCGCGGTGCTCGCGACCCGCGAGCCCGGCGGGTCGCCGGCGGCGGAGGAAATCCGCGAGGTCCTGCTCTCGGGCCAAGTCGCGCCGCTAGGACCGCTGGCGGAGGCGGTGCTCTTCTCGGTGGCGCGCGCTGACCACGTGGACAACGCGATCAAGGACGCGCTCCAGGAGGGCGCGTGGGTGGTGTGCGACCGGTTCATGGATTCCACGCGTGCCTATCAGGGAGCGACGGCCGGTGTGCCGCGCGGGATCATCAATGCACTGGAACGGCTGACCGTGGGCGCGCTGGCGCCCGACATCACGTTCATTCTCGATATCCCCGCGGAAGAAGGGCTCGCCCGCGCCCAAGCCCGCGCCGAGGGCGCCGAGCCCGACCGCTTCGAGGGGCAGGAGCTCATGCTGCATGAGCGGGTGCGCCGCGCGTTTCTCGACATCGCCGATGAGGAGCCGGCCCGCTGCGTCGTGGTCGACGCAAGCCAGCCCGAGGCCATGGTGGCCGAGGATGTGTGGGAAACGGTGCTCCAGCGCCTGAACCCATGAGGGCGAGCCGATGAGCGCCGCAGCGGAGCGTTCGGGCAATACACCTATCGAGCCCGATCGTCTCGATCCCTTCTCCACGCCGCGGGAGGTCGATCGTGTCTTCGGCCATGATGCGGCGGCGGCCGAGTTCGAGAGCGCGCTTCGAAGCGGCCGCATGCACCACGCATGGCTCTTGGTGGGACCGGAAGGCGTCGGCAAGGCGACGCTCGCTTACCGCTTCGCCCGCACGGTTCTGGCCCACCGCGAAGCGGCCGAAGACGCGCAGGATGTGCCCGGCGAGCACCCCTTGTTCCGGAAAGTGGCGGGGCTGTCCCATCCGAATCTGCTCCTCATCCGCCGATCCTGGATCGAGAAGACCAAGCGCTACTCGCAATGGATCTCCGTGGATGAGGTGCGCCGCCTGCGCGCCTTTCTTGGCAACACGGCGGGCGAGGGGACTTGGCGTGTCGTTATCGTCGACCGGGCCGATGAGTTGAACCAGAACGCGGCGAACGCGCTGCTGAAGGCGCTGGAGGAGCCGCCGCCCCGCACGCTGTTTCTTCTAATCTCGAACGCCGAAGGGCGGCTTCCGGTCACCATTCGTTCGCGGACGCGGGTGCTGCGGGTGCCTGGCTTGGACGATGAGCCTCTGGGGCAAGCGGTGCGCGCGGCGCTCGACCGCGACGGGGTCAGGGCCGACGCCAAAGATCTTGCCCTGGCGCTGGCGCTCTCTCAAGGGAGCGAACGGCGCGCGCTGGAGCTGGTCTCGAGCAAAGGCATCGATCTCTATGACCAGATTCTCGAGACCGTCGCCGCGCTGCCCGACCTCGACGGCGGCGCGTTGCACAAGCAAGCCGAGCGGCTCTCGGGCGTCAACGATACGGAGCGGCTGGAGCTTTACCTCGCGCTGCTGCTCGGCCTGATGGAGCGGCTGATCCGCTTCACCGCCACCGGAGAGGGCGCCACCGAGGCGGAACGAAAACTCGCCAAGCGCTTCGTTTCAAAGAATAATCTTGCCCAGTGGGCGGAGGCCTGGGAGGCGCTCTCGGAGGCGAAGAGCGAGGCATTCGCGCTCAACCTCGACCGGAGCCTCCTGGTGCTGAATGCCTGGTTCCGCCTCCAGCACCTCACCGAGGAGCATCCTGTTTAGGGCATCGGCGGACCACGCTTGCCGGGCGCGGGTCGCAAGGTTATGTCTCCGCCATGGCTGAGAAGCGGCCCTATTACATCACCACGGCGATCTCCTACCCGAACGATGCGCCCCATATCGGCCATGCCTACGAGGCTGTGGCGACGGACGCGCTCGCCCGCTTTCGGCGGTTACAGGGGATGGACGTGTTCTTTCTCACCGGCACCGACGAGCACGGCATCAAGATGCTGCAGACCGCGCGCGCGCAAGGAATCAGTGCCGCCGAGCTCGCCGACCGCAACACGCCGAAGTTCCGCGAGATGGTGCGGGCGCTCAACTGCTCCCATGACGATTTCATCACGACGCGCGAGGAGCGCCATACGCGTTCGGCGCAAGAGTTATGGCGGCGCATGCAAGAGGCCGGCGACATCTATCTCGACAAATATGCCGGCTGGTACTCGGTGCGCGACGAGGCCTATTACGACGAGAAGGAGCTGACGGACGGACCGGACGGCAACAAGCTGTCGCCCCAGGGCACGCCGGTGGAATGGGTGGAGGAGGAGAGCTATTTCTTTCGGCTGTCCGCCTTCCAGGACAAGCTACTTTCGCATTACGAGGCGCATCCGGAGTTCATCGGGCCGGAAACCCGCGCCAACGAGGTGAAGAGCTTTGTGCGCGGCGGGCTCCAAGATCTTTCCGTCTCGCGCACAACGTTCGACTGGGGCGTCCCTGTGCCCGGCGATCCCAAGCACATCATGTATGTGTGGGTGGACGCGCTGACCAACTACATCACAGGCGTCGGATTCCCGGACGAAGCATCGGAAAGCTTCAAGAAATACTGGCCGGCCGATGTTCATATCATCGGCAAGGACATCATCCGCTTTCATGCGGTCTATTGGCCGGCCTTCTTGATGTCGGCGGGCGTGGCGTTGCCGAAGCAGGTGTTCGGGCACGGCTTCCTCTATAACCGCGGGGAGAAGATGTCGAAGTCAGTCGGCAACGTGGTCGATCCCTTCGTGCTGGCTTCCGACTTCGGCGTGGATCAGATCCGCTACTTCCTGTTGCGTGAGGTGCCGTTCGGCCAGGACGGCAATTACAGCCGCGACGGCATCACGCAACGGATCAATGCCGACCTCGCCAACGATCTCGGCAATCTGGCGCAGCGCTCGCTGTCGATGATCGCCAAGAACTGCGGTGGGGTGGTGCCGGAGCCCGGCGCGCTTACGGAAGCCGACGAGACCATTCTTGCCGCCGCCGACGGCGTGCTGCCGCGGGTCGAGGAGGCGATCGACGCCTTCGCCATCCACCGGGCCTTGGAGATCGTCTGGGCGCTGATTGCCGACGCCAACCGCTATTTCGCGGGCGAAGAGCCCTGGGCGCACAAGAAGACCGACCCCGAGCGCATGGGAACGATCCTCTATGTGACGGCGGAGGTCACGCGGCAGATCGCCATTCTGGTGCAGGCGGTGATGCCCGAGAGCGGCGCGAAACTTCTGGATCAGCTCGGCGTGGTTGAGGACGCGCGCGATTTCGCGAGCCTCGGGCCTGCGGGGCGCTTGAAGCCCGGCTCGGAGCTTCCGGCGCCCAGTGCCGTGTTCCCGCGCTATGTGGAGCCGGACAGCGAGGCGGCGGCGTCTTAAGGACCGCTATCGGCACAGCCGCTTGATGCGCGCTTCGTCGGGGCCTTCCACAACAGCGTTTCCGATAAGCGTGCGCGGCACGGACGCGTCGCCGAAACGTTCGATCATGTCGGCTTGGACGGGCGCGGTTGTGGCATCCCGAATGGTGTAACGAATGTTGTTGCGGGCGAGGATGGCGCGCACCTGGCGGCAATAGGTGCACCACGAGGCGTTGTAGAGGACGACGCGCTTGCTGCATCCGGCCTGCGCGGGCGGTGCCGCGAACAGAAGCAGGGCGAACGTGGCGCCGGCAATGAGCGTGAGGCAGATCCGTCTCGGCATTCGATCCTCTCTTAGTGTGCCTCTCTAAGGCGGGGTGGTCCCTATTGTTTCCTCGGCCCATATGCGGCACATAGGGCTTGGAGAATCTCCGCCCGTCACCCTAGCAGTTTGAATCAACATAGGTATTTCATCTTTCCGTGATGCTGATCGACAGCCACTGTCATCTCGATTTCCCCGAGCTCAACGCCGAGCTCGACGGGGTTCTGGCGCGTGCGCGCGAGGCGGGCGTGGGGCTGATGGTGACCATCTCGACCCGGGTCGCGAAGTTCGACGATCTGAAGGCCATCGTCGAGGCGCACGATAACGTCTACTGCTCGGTCGGGACGCACCCGCACAACGCCGCGGAAGAGCCGAATATCACGGTCGAGGAGCTGATCCAGATCGCTCGCCATCCCAAGGTTGTGGCCATCGGCGAGGCGGGACTCGACTACCATTACGATCACAGCCCGCGCGACATGCAGAAGAAGAGCTTCCGCACCCATATCGCCGCTGCGCGGGAGACGGGCTTGCCGCTCGTCATTCATGCGCGCGAGGCGGACGCGGACGTGGCGCGTATCCTGGAAGAGGAAAGCAAGGAGGGGGCCTTTCCCTTCGTGCTTCATTGCTTCACGTCCGGCGCGGACCTGGCCCATCGCGGGCTCGCGCTCGGCGGGTATATCTCCTTCTCGGGCGTGGTGACCTTCAAGAAGGCGGAAGCCTTGCGCGATATCGCGCTCGCGGTTCCCTACGATCGCGTTCTGGTGGAAACCGACGCGCCCTATCTCGCGCCCGAGCCATTCCGTGGCAAGACCAACGAGCCCGCCTTCGTGGCGAAGACCGCCGCGCGGCTAGCGGCTTTGCGCGGGATCAGCGAGGATGAGATGGCGCACATGACGACGGAGAATTTTTTCCATCTTTTCAAGAAGGTGCCCCGCGCGGCTCTGAAAGCACAATCAAGCGCCGCATGAGCTTGAAAGCCACCATCCTCGGCTGCGGCACGTCCGGCGGCGTGCCCCGCATCGGCAATGAGTGGGGCGCGTGCGATCCCAGCAACCCCAAGAACCGGCGCCGGCGCTGCGCGCTTCTGGTGGAGCGGCACGGACCGGACGGGGTCACGCGAGTGCTCGTGGATACGCCGCCGGATTTGCGCGAGCAGTTGATCGACGCGGAGGTCAGCCTTCTCGACGGCGTGCTCTACACGCATGATCACGCCGACCACGTTCACGGCATCGATGACCTGCGCATGGTGGCTTACAACGGCCGCCGCCGGGTCGATGTCTATTTCGACGAGACCGTCGGACAGGCGTTGCGCCGACGCTTCGCCTATTGCTTCGAGCAGCCGGAAGGCAGCGAGTATCCCTCCGTGCTGAATGCAAGGCACATCAGGCCCGGTGAGATGGTTCGCATCGAGGGTCCGGGCGGCGTGATCGAGGCCATGCCCTTCCTTCAGCGGCATGGCGCCATCGATACGCTCGGCTTTCGGTTCGATGGGATCGCCTACTCGCCGGACGTCAACGACTTTCCGGACGCGGCGCTGCCTTACCTCGAAGGGCTCGATGTGTGGATCCTCGATGCGCTTCGCTACACTGGGCACCCAAGCCATCTGACGGTGGAGCAGGCACTCTCCTGGATCGAACGGCTGAAGCCGAAGCGGTCCATCCTCACCCATATGCACGTGGATCTCGACTATGAGACTTTGGCTGGCGAACTGCCCGATGGGGTGGAGCCGGCTTATGACGGCCTGGTGATTACCGCCTAGATTGCGTCGGCTCGGCCTCGGTTTCGTCTTGGATTTGTGTCACCTGCCATGTCTGGTCTGCTAGGATGCTGGCCTTGCATGGCAGGGTTTCGGTCCAAGCGGCTCTGAAAACTGCAATATCTTGAAGACGGGGAGTGCCGTGCTCGAATCCGTGTCGAGGAGCCTGGAAGGCAAGGATCTGCGCTGCTGTCCGCAATGCGACAGCGACACGCACGAGGTCCTGCCCGCCTATTCGTCCGGCGCTTGGAAGATCGTCGCTTGCGGAGATTGCGGCTTCGTCTATCTCCGCAACCCGCCGAAATACGAGCGGCTGGTAGACGAATTCGCCTGGGAGAAGACACGCGACGCGGAAGTGAAGCGCCGCCGCAAAAACCGGCCCATTCGCAAATGGCTCGACGAGAAGACACGCTGGCGGTCGAACCTGTTGCGGCCGAGCGCGTCGCGTCAATTGCGCCGGATGTTTCCGCCCGGGCGAATCCTCGACGTCGGCTGCGGGGCGGGGCGCGAGATCCCCGAACCCTACGTGCCTTTCGGTAT
>NZ_JBPPND010000119.1:0-2035 GCF_051306395.1 Methyloceanibacter sp. | reverse complement strand
GCCGAAATGGGGTTTGGTGAGGTGCGCCATGGAACGAGTGTGCGCCCCTGAAAGCAAACAAATCGTTTGCGGTGCACCCTCTGGGTCCCCGCCTTCGCGGGGACGAGCGGATTGAAACAAGGCGCCCGCCTGCTCATTCCCGCGAAAGCGGGAATCCAGCAACCACCGCAAACCTCAAGAGCCTTTCTGCTCGGCGCAGCTCGGATGCCACGTCCATCGTCACACTCATACGCGTCATGCGTCTCTCCTCATCGGCAAGCGCCAGCATTTCTCGCCGAACCATAGCGGTCTTAAAGACTCGCATCTTGTAGGAATTGGGCGCAAAATCGGTCAGTGCGTGGGCGACCCCCGGTTGAGTATGGCCGTCGCCTGCGACGGCGTTCCCCGTGAGAGGAACCCACGCACACATTCTCTCATCGCAAACTCGACACCCGCTCATTCCCGCGAAAGCGGGAATTCATCATTTCGTTTTGGGCTTGCGCCGCGCAGCGTCGGACTTTGCGTCCTTGCGCGGCCGATCGATCGTCTTCGGCTGCGCCGGCCCCTTGCCCTTGCCGAGATCGGGCTTCACGTAAGGCGAATCCGGCGCGCTCGTCGCCGGACGCTTGCCGTCGGGCGCTTTCGTGTATTTGCCCTTGCCGGATGCGGTCATGCGCGAACCTCGCGTCACTCGCTCTTGGTGGCGGCTTCGCCGTCGCCTTTAGGCTTGCAGGGAATGCCGTCGGCGAAACATTTCGAATAGAGCCCTTGCACCGCGCAAGAAATGTTGGCGTCCTGCGCCAGGTCCCAGGTCGCTTCTAAATAGACCTTTTGCGCCTTTTCGAGCCACGCCTCGAGCGCGGCCTCCTCTGACTCATCGCGCGAGCTCATGAAGCCCGGTCCGCTGCCCGACAGGGACTCCGCGGCGCATTCGAGATCGGGCGGCGGCGCGGCCTCCTCGCCTTGCTGCGGCACCGACAGATCGAACGCGTCTTGCGCCGACGCGGGGGCAATCGATACGGCGAGCGCGAGCGACAGCGCGGCGGCGGTCAGAACAAGCGTGCGGATTGAGACCAGCTTCGGCATCTCCAGCAACCTCCTCCCTGGGGCTTCCGTGTTATGTGGCCCTCGTTCGCCGACAGTCTTAGCACACACTAAGCCGCCGCCAGAAGAAGCGCTGCGCGACTTGCCGGCCGTGTCTCCGACGCCACATCGTCGAGGCAGGACGACGCACCCCGCGCGCCTGTCCTTGATGCCGCCTTTGTTTCCGGTGACATTTTGGCGAAAGATGCCCGGTCGTAGAGGGTGGCGGCGCCTTTCGGCCTTAACCTTCGGCCGGCCTGCCGGTACAAGACCCTGGCCGAAGAGGCTAGCGTCGGCGGGCGCGGAGCACTTTGAGGGTTGAGTGGGCCGGATCGTAAGGCGGGGGAGTGTCATCGTGACGAGGCTGCACACGGCGCTGCTTGCGGCGGGCCTCTTGGCCATGCCCCTTGCCGCCTGCAGCCGCAGCGGCCCAGCCCCGGATGTCGGCTTCCTCCCCACCCGCGCCGTGCAGGCCACCGACACCAAGGCCGCCTTCGAGGGCGCGAAGGTGGAATGCCTGGAGGAGGCGCGCCGCAAGGGCATCTCCTCGGTGACGCGGCTCCTGTTGTTGCGGGGCAAAATCTCCAAGTCCGACTATATCGAGTGCATGGAGAACAAGGGCTTCGCCGAGGCCGAAGGTTAGGGTTGCCGAGGCCGAAGGCTAGCGCGCTCCTATCCTCCGCCGCGGGCCGGCTTGGTTAGCGCCGCCTTAACGGAAGTTGCGCGAGGCTTTCCCGGCAACTTTGGGGCGTGGCGCTGGTGCGCAATTTGGGCTCGCGGGACCGCGTGGAACCTCTATAAATGGCCGTAATCGGAGTATACGGTACGCTTCAGGTTCGTCCTTTTGGACGGCCGGATTTCGTGTGGCCGGGCGGCCGCGCAGTGAAGAGGTCGGGGTAAATTGTGGGACTTTCTACAAGGCAATAGCCGCGGCAAGCTCATCGATTGGCTGAAGATCGATTCCTGGATCGAT
>NZ_JBPPND010000118.1:0-24857 GCF_051306395.1 Methyloceanibacter sp. | reverse complement strand
GCCCGGTCCGCCAGCTGACGCCGAGCTGGCCGGTGTTCTGCGACAGCGCCCCGTATTTCACGGCATTGGTGGCAAGCTCGTGCAAGGTCATGGCGAGGATCGAGGTGCATTGCGGCGGCAGCAGCACATCCGGCCCCTTGATGGTGATCTTCGGCCCGTCCTCGCGCTGATAGGGCTGCAGCTCGCGGTCGACCATGGCTTTCAGGCTGGCGCCCGACCATTGCGATTCCAGGAGAAGATCGTGGGCCCGGTGCAGGGCCTGAAGCCGCTCGGCGAGGGTCTGGGCCATGGCTTGCGCGGATTGGTTGGACGCCTGGCGCAGGCTCGCCTGGACCAGGGACTGCACGATGGCCAGCGCGTTCTTGACCCGGTGGTTGAGCTCGCCGACGAGCATGGTCTGGCGCTGCGCCGTGCGCCGCCTTTCGGTCACGTCGCGGAACACGAGCACGGAGCCGGCCAGCGTGCCGTCATAGCCGACGATGGGCGCGCCGGAATGCTCGACCGGCAACTCCTTGTCGTCGCGGGTGAGGAGCATGCCGCCCGATTCCAGGCGCGTGACCGTGCGCTCGCGCAGAGCTTTCAGCGCCGGATCGTCCACGGACTTGCGCGTGACCTCGTCGACGACGCGGAACACCTCCCAAATGGGCCGCCCGCGGGCATTCGCCGCCGACCAGCCGGTCAACTGCTCGGCGACCTTGTTGAGCAGCAGCACGCTGCCGCTCGGGTCGGTGGCGATCACGCCGTCGCCG
Source organism: Methyloceanibacter sp. (assembly GCF_051306395.1). Classification (GTDB taxonomy): domain Bacteria; phylum Pseudomonadota; class Alphaproteobacteria; order Rhizobiales; family Methyloligellaceae; genus Methyloceanibacter. Next base: position 24,108 of record NZ_JBPPND010000118.1, on the reverse strand, counting down.
ATCGAGCCCAGCGTCGTGGAGAGCCACTCGCGCTGGCCGCGTAAATCCATCAGCGCCACCTGACGTTCGAGGTCGGCGCGTCTGACGGCGCCGAGCGCGGCCCAGGCGAACACGGCGAGCACGACGATGCTCGCCACGGCGAAGATGGCGAGCGTCGCGGCGCTGTCGTAAAACGCGTGCAGCTCGGCTTGGCGCACGAACCAGCCGATCACCAGCGGCAGGACGAGGATGCCGGGGAGAAGCCGGCGCAGCATCTCGCCCGCGGGCGATTGCTCGACGATCGCCGCGGCGATGCCGCGCTCCGGCGATGCGGCAATGAAACCGACGGCGAGAAGCACCACGCTTGCCGCACCGTAGGCGGTCAAAGGCGTGAACGGGAACGGATACTCGCTGGTATCGACGCCGTAGACGTGGCCGGCGACCACGATCAGAACCTGCGCCAGCATGATCAAGGCAATGGCCTGCGCAAAAATCGACAGCGCGGGACCGCGCTTGGCGTAAAGCAGCGCAAGCCCGAACAAGACCAGCGCTCCCGTGAGGCCGGGCGCGGTCGAGGTTGCTATCGCGCCCCCCGGCGCGAACCCAGGAGCGATCAGGGCCCGGTCGAGGCCGAAATCGACGCCCAACAGACCCTGGCCCAACAGGACGACCCCGGCGAGAACGAGGAACAGGCCGATCAGCCGCGCGAGGATCCTGATCCTCCTAAAGGTCAGGCAAAGCAGGCCGAGCCCCGCGACAATGATTCCGAGCGCGGCAAGGGGCGTCATCCCGACAAGGCTCGGAAGGGCGCCGGCAGGGATGATCTTGAGCCACATGGCCAGCACGACCTCGCCGATCACGCAGACGAGGACCGCCGCGAGCCGGGCAAAGGCCACGGGCACCCCAGCCGCCTGGGACGCGGGCAGTGCAATGTGTGTAGACGCCGCCGTCACTCGCCTTCCTTGCCTGGCCTCCCGGCGCGGGCCGCCGCGAAACACTTCGCCACAAGCCCAGTTCTCTCATCTGTGATCGCGATGGTATAGCCTAGGCCCAAATCGCCCGATAGGCGCCCGCCAAAGCGCGCGGGCTGCCAGGACGCCAAGACTGTCAAAAAGGGAAATACACTCATGCCTTTAGCCGATGGCCCCCAGTCTTCCGCCACACCCCGCACCGAAACGGACGCGTTTGGGCCGATCAAGGTCCCAGGCGACCGCTATTGGGGGGCGCAGACCGAGCGTTCGCGCCAGAACTTCAAAATCGGCGACGAGCACATGCCGAAGCCCCTGATCCGCGCCATGGCGCTGGTGAAGAAGGCCGCCGCGCTCACCAATCTGGAGCTCGGGCGCCTGGACAAGACCTTGGCGGAGGCGATCGCCACCGCGGCGGACGAGATCGTGGACGGCAAGCTGGACGGTCATTTTCCCCTGGTGGTTTGGCAAACCGGCTCCGGCACCCAGACCAACATGAACCTGAACGAGGTGATCGCGAATCGGGCCAGCGAGATTCTCGGTGGAGAGCTCGGCACCAAATCCCCCGTTCACCCCAACGATCACGTCAATCTCGGCCAGTCCTCCAACGACACCTTCCCCACGGCGATGCACATCGCGGCCGCCGAAGAAATCGCCTACCGGCTCAATCCAGCGCTTTCCCGACTCTACCAGGCGCTCAAAGAAAAGGCTGAGGCGTTTCAGGATGTGCTCAAGATCGGGCGTACGCATATGCAGGACGCCACTCCCCTCACTCTGGGCCAAGAATTCGGCGGCTATGCGGCGCAGATCGATCACGGCATCGAGCGGCTGAAGATGTCGCTGCACGGGCTCTACGAGCTGGCCCAGGGCGGCACCGCCGTAGGCACGGGTTTGAACACACACCCGGCCTTCGCGGAGACCTTTGCCAAGAAGGTCGCGGAGATGACCAAGCTTCCCTTCGTAACCGCCGAGAACAAGTTCGAGGCGCTTGCCGGTCACGACGCCTTCGTCTTCGCCCATGGCGCGCTGACCACGGTGGCCACGTCCATGTTCAAGATCGCCAACGATATCCGGCTACTCGGCTCCGGCCCGCGCTCAGGCTTCGGCGAACTGCTCCTGCCTGAGAACGAGCCGGGGTCGTCGATCATGCCCGGCAAGGTGAATCCCACCCAATGCGAGGCGGTGACCATGGTCTGCGCGCAGGTCATGGGCAACCAGACCACCGTGAGCTTCGCCGGCAGCCAAGGGCATCTGGAGCTCAACGTGTTCAAGCCGGTGCTCGCTTACGCGCTGCTGCAATCGATCAGGCTTCTCGGCGACGTGGCCGACAGCTTCACCAAGAACTGCGTGACCGGCATCGAGGCCAACCGCGAGCGAATCAAGGAGCACATGGAGCGCTCGCTCATGCTCGTCACCGCGCTGACCCCGCATATCGGCTACGACAAGGCGAGTGAGATCGCCAAGCATGCGCACAAGCGCGGCAGCACCTTGCGCGAGGAAGCCGCCAGGCTCGGTCATGTGAACGAGGACGACTTCGACCGGCTGGTGAAACCGGAGGATATGGTGGCGCCGAAGAAGTGACGGGTATTCCGCTCATGACGACGGCCCGCAACAAGCGCTCGCTCACCATCGCCCGGCACCGGACCAGCGTCTCCCTGGAAGACCCGTTCTGGACGGCGCTGGCGGAGATCGCCAAGGCACAAGGGAAGTCGGTCGCCGGCCTCGTCGGCGAGATCGACAAAGCACGCGCCGAGAAGGCCGGTGACTCGGTGAGCCTTTCCGCCGACATTCGCCTTTACGTGCTGGAGCAAAGCCAAGGAACGGGCGGCGCGTCCTAGAAGCCGCCGCCGAAGATGCTGTAATTCTTCTTCCAGTCGTCCGGGCGGGTGCGCTTGGGCCGAGAGCGGCGCGGGGCTGGCGCGGGCGCTTCCTCGACCGCGGTCTCCGCACCGAGGGCGTTCGGGTCGGTGGCGTCCGCGGCGGTATCGCCCGCGAGGATGTCCGCGATGGGATCCTCGACGGTGCCATCGGGATTGATCTGCGGCGCGGGCTGCGCCGACGGCAGCAAGACCTCCGGCACCGCGGCAGCGGCATTGGCTTCCGCGGCGGCCTGCTGTGCGGCAGCTCTCGCTTCCGCCTCGATCCGCTCCCGGGCCACCCTCTCGGCGGCAGCTTTCGCTTCCGCCGCCGCGCGTTCCTTGACCGCTTTCTCGGCCGCGGCCCTGGCGGCAGCGGCGGCCTGAGCCTCGGCTGCCGCTCTTGCTTCCGCCGCGGCGCGCTCTTTCGTGGCCTTCTCGGCGGCAAGTTTCGCTTCGGCCGCAGCCTTTTCCGCAGCTTCTCTCTCGGCGACGGCCTGCTCGGCAGCAGCCTTCTCGTCGGCGGCTTTCTCCGTGGCGGCTTTTGCTTCGGCCGCGGCCTTCTCCGCGGCTGTTCTTTCGGCCGCAGCCTGTTCAGCCGCAGCCCTTTCTGCGGCGAACGCGTTCTCAGCGGCGGCTTTATCCGCCGCAAGCCTCTCGGCCGCTGCCGCTCTCTCCGCGGAGGCTTCGGCCTCGGCCGCCGCTTTTGCCTCAGCGGCGGCCTCCGCTGCGGCAGCCCTTTCAGCTGCGGCCTGTTCGGCGGCCGCTCTCTCTGCCGCGGCTTTCTCCGCAGCAAGCCTGGCCGCGGTTTCAGCAGCCGCTCTTTCGGCCGCTTCTTGCTCCGCCGCCGCCTTCGCCTCGCCTTCAACCTTCTCCCGCGCCGCTCTTTCCGCCGCGGCTCTTTCCGCCGCAGCCCTTTCCGCGGCTGCCCTCTCCTCCGCCGCGCTGTCTTGCTGGGGCTGAGGCTGGTGCTGGGGCCGGCGCCCGCTCACATCCAGCGTCTCGAGACGCTCGACGTCTTCCTGGAGGCGGCGGATCGTCAGGTAGCTCTCAATCGCGGCCGTATCGACGGCGGGAACGATGGCGCCCGCCTCATCGAGAGGCCCGGCGAAGACCACGCTGACCGGCGGAACGTTCTCGCTGCCAGGCCCCGTCAGACGCATCTGCCATTCGCTGTCGAGCTTGAGACTCGCGAGCTCCACATAGGCGTTGACGTCCGCCTCGGCGCCTATCCCCGCCAGCGTGGTGGGCGCAAGGCGCAACGTGCCGTTCTTGATGTCGAGCGCGAAGGTGGCCGGCGCAAAGCCGTATGTGCCCTTGGTCAGCGTGTTGCGAACTTTCTCGGTGTCCGCGTCGATCTCCGCCTTGGTTGCCTTGATCGTGGTCTTGGCGGCCTTGGCCGCGACTTTGCGCAAGGGCTCGGACGACATGGCTGTCAGCACGCCTTCGCCAAGCGCGAGCGTGCCCTTGCCGCTTAAGCCCGCGACAAGGCCCGGCGGACTCAAGCCTTCCCCTTGCACGGAGAAGGCGACGTCGAACGGGCCTTCGGCGAGACTCTCGCCGGCGACCGCCTCGGACAGCGCCCCAAGGCTGCCGCCTTTCAAATCCGCCTTGGCGGTGAGCGCCGCGCCGTTGCCGCGCGGCGACAGGGCGCCCGAGGCCGCAAAGGCGCCGCCGAACAATCGGCCGTCGAGGTCCGTGATCGCGAGCCCGTCGTTGTCGACGCGGGCATTGAGCGTGGCGTCCGCCACCTGGAACGGCGCGCCGAGGATCAACGTCCTGGCGTTGAGCGTGATGTCGCCCTGCGCGTTGTCGACCAGATCGAGGGCGAAGCCCCGCGCGGGCCAAACCTCGGCGGCATCGGCGCTGACCGAGCCCAGCATCTCTTCGGTGGAGGCCGTGCGCTCCCAGGCCACGAGGACGCCCAGCACCGCCGGCAGCGAGACGCGCTCCGCATTGGCGGCGATCTTGAACTTGGTGGTGACCCCGTCGCGCTCGAAATGGGCGCTGCCTTCGATGGCATCGCCGGCGACGTTGGCCTTGACGGAGTCGAGATCGATGGCGCCGGCTTTCTTCGTCACGTTGGCGCTCAACGTGAGCGGCACCGCGTTGGCGCTGGGCGGCGCATCGAGACCAAGGAGCGGCAGCGCGAGGCTCGCGTCTTGCGTTGCGATAGACGCGTAACCGTTCAACGCAACGCCGTCGTCTTGCAGCGCCCCCTGCCCTTCGAAGGCAAGCTGCATGGCGCCGGTTTCCAGGGTGGCCCGGCCCGTCAGTTTCTTGCTCGGCACGCCCGCAAGCGTCACCGACAGCGTGCCTTGGGCGCCGGCCGCGGCGGCGAGCCTGTCTTGCGGCAGGTCTGGAAAGAGGAGAACGAGCAGCGCTTGCGGCTTCTCGCCGGTGACGCTGCCCCCGACATTGATCTCCGCATCGGCAAGCTCGGCCGGCGCGCCTTTGGCGCGCGCCACAAGGGCAATGTCGGACCCGCCGACCTGGCCGCTCAGCTCCAGCGAGGTCCTGGTGGTCTCGCCGTCGCGCGCCGCCACCAGCCCGGCCTGGAGGTCGAGCGGCGCAAGGGCGGAGAGCTGCTTAGATTTGCTCACCTATTCCGAGAAACCGAAAATGTCGGTGAGGACGCGCAAGGCATCTGTTGTCTGCGCCTGGAGCGTCAGGTCCACGCGGCCGGTCGGCGCGTCGGCAAGGTTGGCGATGCGGCCTTTGCCGCCAAGCGCGATGGCGCCCGGCGCCAGAAACTCCAGCGCCTCTACATCCAGCGTGCCGTCGACCAGGGAGAGCTTCGCATCGAGCTTGCCCGAGGGAATGTCAGGCAACAGGAGCTCGTTCACTTTCAGCGTCGCGCGCACGTTGTCGTCGCGCAGCTGCTTGAGCAGGCTCGTGTCTTCGGTGTTCGAGGCTTGCTTCTGGGCCGCCTCGTTGCCTTTGGCGGAGAGCCACGCATGCCAGAGCGGCCCATCGCCCAGCACCTCGCGCAAGTCGAGGCGGTCGCTGTCGAGATCGATGTCGATCAGATTGGTTTCGCCGGCCTGATAGTGGAACCGCCCGCGAAATTTGGTGTCGCTCACCTCGCCGAGCACGTCGGCGAGCTTGATCTCCCCATCGCCGATCGTGGCGAAGGCCGACGCAGAGAAGTCTCCGACCGACTGGCCCGTCATCCCGCGGTCACCGGCCGCCCAGCGCGTGAGCGCCCGCAAGCCGGAACCGTCGATCTCCACGGGGCCTGAGAACAGCGGTCCGAAGTCGCCGTCCCGCAAGCGTCCCGAGACGGAGACGCGATTGCCGCCCGGGAGCGTGGCCTTCAGCCGTTCGATGGTGACGCCGCCGTCGTGGCTCACCAGGGCCATGTCGAGACCGCCGGCAAGATCGCCGCCGAGACCCGCCTGCTCGATGTCGAAGGTAAGCGCGCCTTGGCCGATCTTCCCCGCCTCTTCGAGCACCCACTCGGCGAACATGTAGAGCACCGCGGCGGGCGACGGTTTCTTATCCTCGCCCGTGGTGCCGAACAGCGCATCGAGATCGATCCAGCGCGCCGCCAGCTTGCCTTCCGCCTTGAACGGCGGCCGGAAGTCCAGGTCGAGGCTGCCTTTGAGAATCTGCGGACGCCCGGCGGCGTGAATGGTGAGATCGAAGTCGGGCAACGCGGCGCCGTCGGGCGAGGCTTTGAGCGGACCTTTCAGCTCCACGAACGACGCCGTGTCGCGCGGGCTGCTCGGCGCCGCCACATCCGGCGCTTGGGCTTCGGCCTCAAAGTCGGTGTCCTGCTCCGTCTCGACGGCCGCGTCGGCCAGCGCATCGAGATTGGTCATGCGCATGAGGACGGTGCCGTCATAGGCGGGGGTGGCGCCAAGCCCGGTCACCGCGCCGTCGAACTGGTAGGTCGTCGAACGGTCGGGATCGCGCAATGCGGCCTTCAAGCGGAACTGACCCATCTGATCCATGGCTCCGGTGGAGAAGCGAATGGACTGGCGGCGGCCTTCGTAATCGTATTCGGCGGAAACCTTGTAGGGACCGGAGAGTGAGGTCGCGCTCGCCTCGCCGTCGATGTCATTGAAGACGAATTTCAGCACGCCGTCCTTGACGATCTCGATCGTGCCGCCGCTGACACGCACGGAGTCCAGCAGCACGTCCTTCGGCGCAAAGGGAACGGGCACGCCGGGGCGCCCCACGTCGCCCCAGTTCCCGGTCCCGCCGGCTTTCAGTTCGAGGCGCAGAATGGGATCGACGATGGTGAGTTGGTGCGCTTCGACCGCGCCGGTCAAAAGCGACCCCACGTCGATCTTCGCCTCGAGAGACTTCGCCTCGAGGAACGGCTTCTCCAGGCTTCCGTCCTCGTTCGCCACTCTGATGTCGTCGAATTTCAGCTGCGGCGCCGGCAGTACGATGAGATGGACTTCGCCGCCCACCTTGACCTCGCGGCCGAGCAGCTTGCTTGCCTGCTCCTCGAAGGCGGGGCGATAGTCGTTCCAGTCGATGAAGAGCGGTGCAGCGAACAGGGCGCTCAGCACCAGGATCAACAACGCCGTCAGTGTGAGCAGAAGCGAATTCACCGATGTCTCTGCCTAGGGCTCGGTTGCGGGCGCATAATCCCCGCGCAAAGCGACAAGGATGCGAGCCAATTCCGGCGCGCGCGACGCCTCATCATGGTATCGCAAAAATCTTGCCAGGATTGAGGATATTCAACGGATCGAGCGCCTTTTTTATGGCAATCATCACGTCGACGCCTAGTCCGTGTTCCGCCGCCAAATAAACGATCTTTCCCTGGCCGACCCCGTGCTCGCCGGTGCAGGTGCCCTCGAAGCGGAGGGCCCGCTCCGCAAGGCGGTCGAGGAATTCCTGAACATTGGCGCGTTCCTTGGTATCGGCCGGGTCGATCAGGGGCATGACATGGAAATTGCCGTCGCCCACATGGCCCACGATGGGGGCGAGCAGCCCCAGTCTCTCAATGTCCCGCTTCGTCTCCGCGACACAGGCCGCGAGGGCGGAAATCGGCACGCAAACATCCGTGGCGATCAGGTCCGCGCCGGGCCTTAAGCCTCGCGCCGCCCAATAGGCGTCATGGCGCGCCTGCCAGAGCCGGTTGCGGTCCTCCTGGCGCTCGGCCCAATCCAATTCGCCGCCGCCTTCGCCGCTGGCGATTCCGGCGAACATCTCCACCTGCTCGCGGGTGCCGGCCTCGGTGCCATGGAATTCCAGGCATAATGTCGGCTTTTCAGGCAGGGTGAGGTCGGAATAGGCATTGCAGCCGCGGATCTGCACCTCGTCGAGAAGCTCGATGCGGGCCAGCGGCAAGCCCATCTGCAGCGCGGCGATGGTGGCGTTGCAGGCACCTTCCAGGGTGTCGAAGGTGCAAACGCCGGCGAGGATGGTCTCCGGAATGCCGTAGAGCTTCAGCGTCAGCGAGGTGATGACCCCGAGCGTGCCCTCAGAGCCGATCAGAAGCCGGGTGAGATCGTAGCCGGCCGCGGATTTCCGCGCCCTGCCCCCGGTGGTGACGATACGGCCGTCGGCGAGCACCGCGGTCAGGCCGAGCACGAGATCCCGCATGGTGCCGTAACGCACGGCGTTGGTACCGGAGGCGCGCGTCGCCGCCATGCCGCCAAGGCTTGCGTCCGCGCCGGGGTCCACGGGGAAGAACAGCCCGGTCTCGCGCAAATACGCGTTGAGCTGCTTTCGCGTGACACCAGGCTCAACCGTGCAATCGAGGTCGGCCTCGTGCACCGCGAGGATGCCGTTCATGCGCGAAAGATCGAGGGACAATCCCCCTAGCGGCGCATTCAGATGGCCTTCGAGCGACGTGCCGGTGCCGAACGGGATCACGGGCAAACGGACCGCGGCGCAGGCCTTAACAGCCTCAGCCACCTCTTCCGTGGTCTCGGCGAACAGCACGGCGTCGGGCGCCTGGACTTTGAGCCAGGTGAGCGTGTTGGCGTGCTGCTCGCGCAGAGCCTGGCTGCGCGAGAAGCGGTCGCCGAAACGCGCGGAAAGGCGCGCGAACAAGGCTTCCTTGTCTTCCGCGGCCGGGCGCGCCCCCGCCTCTGCCATGAGGGTGGTCATGGCGCATAGTTTACAATCAGTTTCTGAACAAAATCAGGCAGGTTTTGCCAGGTTTTGCCCCTGGCTCAGGCGACGCGCACGACGCCGATCACCGCCGCGTAGTGGCAGCTCGCCGCCGACAGCACAAAGCCGTGCCAGATGGCGTTCTGATACGGCAGCCGGTTCCACAGATGGAACACCACGCCGACCGTGTAGAGCACGCCGCCGACCATGAGCAGGGTAAGCACGCCGGCGGGGAGTGCTGCGTGCAACGGCTCCCAGGCGGCGAGAACCGCCCAGCCCTGCACCAGGTAGAGCGCCGTGGACAGCCCATCGAGGAAGCGCGGGAAGAATAGCTTGATGGCGATGCCGATCGCCGCCATGGACCACACCACGGCGAGCAGGCCGAGCCCCCAGGCGTCGTTCATTTTCAGCAGGACGAAGGGCGTGTAGGTGCCGGCGATCATCAGGAAGATCGCGGCGTGGTCGAACCGGCGCATGATCTCCTTCACCTTGGGGCGCACCACGAGATGGTAGCCGGCCGAGCAGCCGAACGTCGCCACCAGGGCCAGCCCGTAGATGGCGAGCCCCGCTACCATCAGCGCGGTTTCGTTACGGATGCCGATGACGAGCAGCACGATGAGCGCAATGACGCTGGCGGCAACACCGATGACGTGGATCGTGCGGTCGGCCAGGCGCTCACCGAGCGTGTATCGCGGAGACTGAGTCAAAACCTCGCTCATTCCTGTTAGCTGGTGCATGCATTCAGCTTAGCAAGGGATGTGGCGGGCGTGAGGCGCACTTCGTCACGCACGCGTCATCGTCCGGCTCCCTTGGGCTCACAACTTGGGGCTCCCAAGGAGATCCGGCGATGACGACGCGTTTATGAAAGAAGTGAAGTGCTAGTTGCCGCAGGCAACGGCGCCAGCGGTGCACACATACGGCACGACCACGCCCTTCCAGCACTGGGCGTAGGTCTTGGAGGTCACGACATCAGGCTTGAGCAGCATGTCGGATGTGACAACCGGGCGCACAGCCTTCCAGAACGGGTCCGGCGTGACTTTGCGGGGCCGCAAGGTCACGTAGCTCCAGCCGCGCTGACGCTTGACCTGGTTCGCCGTATCGATGGCATTCGCATACGCGGCCCTGGCCGCGGATGCCTTCGATTCGGCGCTGTTGGTCGCCTTGATCAACTGGCAAGCGGCGCTCGCCGTCTGAAGTCCACCGAGAAACAATACGGCGAAGCCAAGCACCGCCAAGCCTGCCTTGAAAACCCGAAGCATTCCGACCTCCAAATTGTGGTTAACCCTCGGCCAAAACTTCCTTTGCCACTCCGCGCGCAGGCCCGCAAGTCTTACGGAGACCGACGGAGAAACAATTCCGTGACTGTGGCTGATACGCACGCAGACGCGAGGACGCCGCTCAGTCTTCGACCTTGCAGGGAGGCCCCTCGGGGCAGGCGCCAGGGCGGTGGCGCGTGAAGTTCTTCATGATGTCTTCGTCGGAGACGGCCTGATCGTCGGCCGGCTCCGGCGCGTCCGCCTGCTCGCCATTCGCGTGAGGCGGTGCGGGATCGCCGTCGGGGACCACGGGAGGTTCGGTTTCGGCCGCACCGGTCTCGGTGGCGAGGGACGCGGCAGGGGCGCCCAACAGGGCAAAGGCAATCAGGGATACGGTGAGGACCGTCTTCATGGCCCTAGTTTCCTTCTGGCTTCTCGGCGCACATTGTTTGAGCGAAGTCGGCGAGGCGCGCAAAGCGCGGGTCACTCTCGACGGCTTTGGCGATTTTCTCGAAGTCCTCGAACGCCTCGGGCTGCTCGAAATTCTTGCGGATGCGAGAGATATAGGTCTTGAGCTCAGGGTATTCATAGGCCTCGACGATAAACGCGCCAAAAAAATGGCCGATCAGCTCGTCGCTGAGAAGGCCTCTATCCCGGAACAGCCCGAGATCGGAAAAGAAGCCGAGATATTCATTGATCTGCAGATGGCTGAATTTGCCGCCATCGCTCTTATATAGCGTCTGGCAGCCTTCGATGGCATTGGCGACCTTCAGGTAGTTTTTGTCCCGGTCGTAGAATTCCCGATAGAGATCGCGCGCGAGCTGCACCTCGGAAATGCCGGCCCACATCCTCGTCGTCTGCACGTGCATGGCCACCACCAGAATCTGAGCCACGACGAAACTGACGATGAGAAACGCCGCCCCCACCCACGGTTCGCTCAACGACGATTTGCTGAAGGACGCAAGCCGGGAAAAGCTCGTGCCTCCTCCGGGCCTGCCGGTATTGCCGGGCATATTGGTCGGCGTCATGCTCAGGACGGGCCTCGAGGTTCGATCGGTGCGGCGCGCGGTCCCGCCAGCCTTTCTTTCGCCGGGCCTGCGGGTGCTATAGTTCTGCTTCATGGCCAAGATTCGCGCAACCGCCGCCGAGGCCCTCCCCCCGGAGGACGAGCCTGAGACCGCATCCGAAGAGATGCTGCCGATCTCGCAACGGGCCATGCGGCGGCGCCCCGACAACTATCTCGATGCGCTGAACGAAGAGCAGCGCGAGGCGGTGGAGACCTTGGAGGGGCCACTGCTGGTGCTGGCGGGCGCCGGGACTGGCAAGACCCGCGTGCTGACCACGCGCATCGGGCATCTGCTCAGCCTGGGACGTGCGCGGCCATCCCAGATCCTCGCCGTGACCTTTACCAACAAGGCGGCGCGCGAAATGAAGAGCCGCGTCGGCCAGTTGATCGGCGGCGTGGTGGAGGGCATGCCGTGGCTCGGCACGTTCCACGCCATCGGCGTCAAAATCATGCGCCGGCACGCGGAGCTGGTCGATCTCAAGCCATCCTTCACGGTGCTCGACACCGACGACCAGATCCGGCTGATCAAGCAATTGCTCGAAGCGGAGAACATCGACGAGAAGCGCTGGCCGGCGCGCCTGCTCGCGGCGATGATAGACGGCTGGAAGAACCGCGGGCTTGTGCCGAAGCGCGTGCCGGACGGCGAGAGCTTCGGCTTCGCCAACGGCAAGGGACGCGATCTCTATGCGCTCTACCAGCGCCGCCTGAAGGAGCTGAACGCCGCCGATTTCGGTGATCTGCTGTTGGAGAATTTGCGGCTGTTCCAGGAGCACCAGGACGTGCTCGAAAAATACCAGCAGCGCTTCCACTACATGCTGGTGGACGAGTACCAGGACTCAAACGTCGCACAATATCTGTGGCTGCGGCTTCTGGCGCAGGGCAACAACAACATTTGCTGCGTGGGCGACGACGACCAGTCGATCTATGGCTGGCGGGGCGCGGAGGTGGACAACATCCTGCGCTTCGAGACGGACTTTCCCGGCGCCAAAGTCATTCGCTTAGAACGCAACTACCGCTCGACCGCGCATATCCTCGGGGCAGCCTCCGGACTCATCGCGCATAATCAAGGGCGGCTCGGCAAGACGCTGCGCACCGACGGCGACGACGGCGACAAGGTCGTGGTCGAAGGCTGCTGGGACGACGAGGAAGAAGCGCGCGTCATCGGCGAGGACATCGAGCAGCTGCAGCGCCAGGGCCATACGCTAAACGAGATCGCCATCCTGGTGCGCGCGTCCTTCCAGATGCGCGCCTTCGAAGACCGCTTCATCACGCTCGGCCTCGACTACCGCGTGATCGGCGGCCCGCGCTTCTACGAGCGCCAGGAGATCCGCGACGCCACCGCCTATTTCGAGGTGACGCTGAACCCGGCCAATGACCTGAAGTTCGAGCGCATCGTCAACGTGCCGCGCCGGGGGTTGGGCGAGGCCACGCTGAAAGCCCTGCACCAGCTCGCGCGGGCCAGCGGCGTGCCCTTGATGCAGGCCGCGCGGCTGATCGTCGAAACCGAAGAACTCAAGCCGAAACCGCGCAAAGCGTTGGCCGACCTCATCGCCGCCTTCGACCGGTGGCGCTCGCTGGTCGACGGGATGCGACATACGGAGCTTGCCGAGCTGATCCTCGATGAGTCCGGCTACACCGGCATGTGGCAGGCCGACCGCTCACAGCAGGCGCAAGGGCGGCTGGAAAACCTGAAAGAGCTGATCCGCTTCATGGACGAGTTCGACACGCTCGCGGGCTTCATGGAGCATGTGTCGCTGGTGATGGATGCCGCCACCGAGGAAGGCACCGACCGGGTCAACTTGATGACCCTGCACTCGGCCAAGGGGCTCGAGTTCGATACCGTGTTCCTGCCCGGCTGGGACGAAGGCCTCCTGCCCCATCAGCGCAGCCTCGACGAGGCGGGACGCTCTGGGCTGGAGGAAGAGCGGCGGCTGGCTCATGTCGGGCTTACGCGGGCGCGCAAGACCGCCAAGATCACCTTCGCCCAGAACCGGCGCAATTACGGCATGTGGCAGACGGCGGTGCCGTCGCGCTTCATCGACGAGCTGCCGCATGAGCATGTGCAGGTCGCCGAGGACAAGGGGACGCGCGGCTATGGGCCGAGCCGGTTCGATACGGCGGAGACTCTCTTCGCGAGCGGCTTCTACGACACGCCGGGGTGGCAGCGGGCGCAGCGCAATCGCCAGCGCGGGAACGCGGGCCCGCGCCGCGAGCCGCTGACTATCGACGGGACGCTGGTCGCGGCGAGCACGGCCGAAGGCTCGGGCGTCGATGTGGGCGAGCGCATCTTTCACCAGAAGTTCGGCTATGGCCGCGTGGCCTCGATCGACGGCAACAAGCTGACGGTCGATTTCGAGAAGGCCGGGCGCAAGAAGGTGGTCGATACATTCGTCGAGCGGGTGTGACGGCTGGCGCCATGTGGCTGTTCGGCTATGGCTCTCTGATGTGGGACGGCTGGGAGACCGCTTACGGCTGTCTCAAACGCATGCCGGCCGACCTTCCGGGCTACAGCCGCATCTTCAACAAGAAATCGCTGGAGCGCTGGGGGACGCGTTCCCGTCCAGGGCTGACGCTGAATTTGACACGGACCGGCACGTGCCGCGGCGTCGCCTTCGCATTCGAGGATGCCGCGCGCGCGGATATCGAGGATTATCTCTGCGCCCGGGAGACCTGTGCGGCGACGGAAGTCTCCGTTGCGTTGCCCGAGACGACGGTCGGGGCGCTCACCTACATCTATGATGGGCCGCGCCTGATCGAGGACGGGCTTTCACTTCAGACACGCGCGGCAATGATCGTGCAGGCGGAAGGCATCGCCGGGTCAAACTACGACTACATCCGAGGCGTACGAAAACAACTCGCCGAGCTTGGCGTGAGCGATCCCGCCGTGGACGAATTGTGGGAGGCGGTCGAGGCGTTGAATATCCGGGCCGGTTAGGACCTTCCCTTATGAGAACAAATAGTGTACATTGATCCCGTTCTGTTCTCAGAGGGAGTGTTGATCATGCGTCTCGTCGTTACGGCACTTTTTGTCGCCATGTCGTTCATCCCCTACGCAATGGTGCAATTTCCCGCGGCGGCGGCCGCGCCGGGTTGCAGCTGCAAGGGCTGCGGCTGCAAAGGCGGCCCAGGCTGGCGCGGGCCGAAGGGCACGTGCGTGGCGGAGGCGAAGCTCGCTTCGGTCTGCGGATCGCCGGCGACCGCCCCGTGTACCCATGAGGCCGCCACGCAGGTGTGCTTCGCCACGCCGTTCGGCGCGGCAGCCGAGGATCGCACCGAGACGCAATAGCGCTCTCGGGGTGCGCAGTGAAGCTTTCTTGGCGGACCAAGAGCCCTCCTCTAAGTTTCCGCACCATGGAAACGGGTCCCCAAGAAGCTTCGTCCACCTTTCGCGCGACCGTGGAGGCGGGGCCGCCGGCCGCCGGCCGCATCGCGCGGGCGCTCGACGAGGCGGAGGACCCGCAAGCGCTGTCGGTCAGCTATTTCGATCTGGGCAATGGGCGGTTCGAAGTGTCCGCTCTCTACGGCGCGCGGCCGGACGAGGATGCGCTGAACACGCTGATCGGCAAGGCGGCGGAGGGCGATGCGGTCACGCCGCTCAGCGTCGAAGACATGCCGAACGCCGATTGGGTGACCGTGTCGCAGGGGCAGCGCGGGCCGGTGCGTGCCGGGCGCTTCCTCATTCACGGCAGCCACGACCGAGACAAGATCACGCGCAACCGCTTCACCATCGAGATCGACGCCGACCAGGCCTTCGGCACGGCGCATCACGCCTCGACGCGCGGATGTCTTCTGGCGCTGGATGACTTGGCGAAACGCGGGCGACCGGACCTCGTGCTCGATCTGGGCACCGGTACGGGCATTTTGGCGATCGCCGCGGCGCGGGCGTTCGACCGGCCCGTGGTGGCGACCGACACCGATCCTGTCGCGGTCGCCATCGCCAAGGACAATGCGCGGAAAGCGGGCCTCTCTCAGCAAATCCACGCCTTCGTCGCCGAAGGGCTGGCCCATCCCATTTTTCGCCGCCTGAAGCCCGACCTGATCGTGGCCAATATCCTGGCCGCGCCGCTCTATGAATTGGCGCCGGCTATGGCCCGCACGCTGCAACCGGGCGGCTACGCCATCCTTTCAGGGGTGACCGCGGACCAGGCGGCCGGCATCGAAGCGCGCTACGGCGCCCACGGTTTCACCCGGGAAAAGCGAATCCTTCTCGATGGATGGGCCACCCTGGTGCTGGGCCGTGGCAGCACAAGCGTTTTGTCCGATTGATCGGGAGCGTCGCTTCGGCTTACAAAGCCTGCCATGTATCAGAGTTTCGATGAGGCCAAAGTCCCGGCGGCCAGCGGCGACCGGGTCAAGGCATTGGTGCGGGAGTTGAAGGCGCGGCGCCTGAAAGGCTTCCTGGTTCCCCACAGCGATCAGCACCAGAACGAGTTCCTGCCTCCCAGCGAGGAGCGGCTCGCCTGGCTCACCGGCTTCACGGGTTCGGCGGGCGTGGCCATCGTCACCGACAAGGGCTCGGCGCTTTTCGTGGATGGGCGCTATATCCTGCAAGCGCCGAAGCAGGTCGATACCGATATCTTCGAGGTGCTTCAGGTTCCAGAAGCCAAGCCGTCGAGCTGGCTCAAAGAGACGCTCGTGCGCGGCAACGCGGTGGGCTACGACCCGGCGCTGCATACCATCAAGGAGATCGACCGGCTCACCAAGACGCTCAGCGCCGAAGGCATCCGCCTGACGCCGGTGCCGGAGAACCCCATCGACAAGCTCTGGGAGAAGGAACGCCCGAGGCCCCCGATGGCGGGCATCTTTCACCACTCGATCGAGTTCTCGGGCAAGAGCGCGGCCGAGAAGATCGCGCAGGTGCAAGAGACGCTCAAGGAGGACGGCCAG
Organism: Methyloceanibacter sp.; assembly: GCF_051306395.1. Classification (GTDB taxonomy): domain Bacteria; phylum Pseudomonadota; class Alphaproteobacteria; order Rhizobiales; family Methyloligellaceae; genus Methyloceanibacter. The sequence goes on along the minus strand of NZ_JBPPND010000118.1, from coordinate 8,021 downwards.
GATGCGGTGCTCCTGACCGCGCCGGACTCAATCTGCTGGCTGTTCAACATCCGCGGCGGCGACATCAAGCACACGCCGGTCGCGCTCGCCTTCACGATCGTGCCGAAGGAAGGTCGCCCCACCCTGTTCATCGATCCGGCCAAGGTCGGCGAGAATATGCGCGGGACCCTTCAGTCCATCACCGACATCGCCAAGCCCGATGAGCTGGACGACGCGCTGAAGGCGCTCGCCGAGCAGAAGGCGAAGGTGCGGCTCGATCCCGACTCCGCGGCGATGCGCTTCGCGCAGGCGCTGGAGGTTGACGGCGTCAAATACGTTGCCGGCAACGATCCTTGCACGCTGCCCAAGGCGACCAAGACCAAGGCGGAGATCGCCGGCGCGCGGGCCGCGCATCTTCGCGACGGCGCGGCCATGGTGCGCTTTCTCGCCTGGCTCGACGAGATCGGGGAAACGGGCCGCGTGGACGAGGTCTCCGCGGCGATGAAGCTCGAAGATTTCCGCCGCCAGTCCGGTCAGCTCAAGGATATCAGCTTCGACACGATCTCGGCGTCCGGACCACATGGCGCCGTGGTGCATTACCGGCCGACACACGCCTCTAAGCGCGTGCTCGACAAGAACACGCTCTATCTGATCGATTCCGGCGGGCAGTACGCGGACGGCACCACGGACGTCACGCGCACGGTCGCCGTGGGCAAGCCGACGGCGGAGATGAAGCGCCGCTACAGCCTGGTGTTGAGGGCGCATATCGGCATCGCAACGGCGCGCTTTCCCAAGGGCACGCGCGGCCAGGACCTCGACCCTTTCGCACGCCGGCCGCTGTGGGACGCCGGCATCGACTTCGACCACGGCACGGGCCACGGCGTCGGCAGCTATCTGTCGGTGCATGAAGGACCGCAGCGCCTATCGCGGCTCGGCTCCGAAGTGCTGGAGCCCGGCATGATCCTGTCCAACGAACCCGGCTATTACCGCGAAGGGCAATACGGCATCCGGCTGGAGAATTTGATCCTGGTCACGCCGCTTACGAAGATCGAAGGCGGTGAGCGGGAGATGATGGGCTTCGAGACGCTGACGCTCGTGCCCTTCGACCGGCGGCTGATCGATCCGAAGCAGTTCCAGCCCTGGGAGCTTGCCTGGCTGAACGCCTATCACGCGCGGGTGCGGCGGGAGATCGAGCCGCTGATCGTGAGCGACGACCGGCCTTGGCTGCGGCACGCGACGCAAAAGATCGGCTGACGCAATTTTGCCGCTTGTCATTGCCCGGCTTGACCCGCCTGCGGCCCGAAGCATGAAGTCGAATGACTCTGCGACAAGCCTTCGGCGGGCGAAGGGCCGGGCAATCCAGTAACGACGGCCGGGGCCGTTGGCGAAGGCCAGGGGTTCCTGGATTCCCGCTTTCGCGGAAATGACAACCTTGGAGGCTTCCATGGAAACGCTCGTGTCGGCCGTGGCGGCCACTCTGACGACGGTCGCCTTCGTACCGCAGGCGCTCCACATCATCCGCTTCAAGGAGACGCGCGCGATCTCGCTGCAGATGTATGTGGTGTTCGCAAGCGGCGTGGCGCTGTGGCTGGTGTTCGGCATTTTGATATGGAACTGGCCGATCATGGCGGCGAATGCCATCACGCTGGCGCTCGCGCTCACCATCATCCGCATGAAGCTGCGCTACGGATGAGTTATTCGATCAGCTTGAGCCATTCGTCTTCGGTTAGGACTTCGACTCCCAACTCCTTGGCATTTTTGAGCTTCGAGCCGGCCCCCGGCCCCGCCACCACAAAGTCGGTGTTCTTGGAGACCGAGCCCGCGACCTTGGCGCCGAGACGCTCGGCGCGGGCCTTGGCCTCCGACCGCGTCATCTGCTCCAAGGTGCCGGTGAACACCACGGTCTTGCCGGAGACGGGCGAACCATGGTCCACCGCTTCGAGGGGCTGAGGGCTCACCTGGTCGAGGAGTTCCTCGACAACTTCGACGTTGTGGGGCTCGGCGAAGAAGTCGGCGATGGCCGCGGCGACCGCCGGGCCGATGCCTTCGATATTGTCGAGCTCGGCGAAGGCCTCGCCTTCGCGCTCTTTGCCCGCCGCAAGCATGGATTTCAGGAAATTCTCCGCCGTGCCGTAATTGCGCGCGAGCAAGCGTGCGGTGATCTCGCCCACATGGCGAATGCCGAGCGCGTAGATAAAGCGGTCGAGGCGGATGTTGCGCCGATCCTCGATCGCCGCGAACAGCTTCTGCGCCGAGAGTTCCCCCCAGCCTTCCCGCTCGGCGAGCTTGCCCACCGCCGCCTTGTCCTTCTCGGCGAGCGTGAAGATTCGCGGCGGCGATTGGATGGTGCCGTCATCGTATAGCTCTTGAATGCGCTTCTCCCCGAGCCCTTCGATGTCGAAGGCGTTGCGCGAGACGAAATGCTTCAGCCGCTCGACCCGCTGCGCCGGACAAATGAGCCCGCCCGTGCAGCGGCGCACCGCATCGCGCTTGCCCGTCTTCTCGTCGACCTCGCGCACTGCATGGCTGCCACAGGCGGGGCACACATCCGGAAACTTGAATCGTTTCGCGCCCTTAGGCCGCTTGTCTTGAACCGCTCCGAGAATCTGCGGAATGACGTCGCCGGCGCGCTGGACGATCACCGTGTCGCCGATGCGCACGTCTTTGCGTTCGATCTCGTCCTCGTTGTGAAGTGTGGCGTTCTGCACCACGACGCCGCCGACCGTAACCGGTTCGAGCTTGGCGACAGGGGTCAGCGCGCCGGTGCGCCCGACCTGGATCTCGATGTCGCGCAGGACCGTGGTCGCCTTCTCGGCGGGAAATTTGTGGGCGATGGCCCAGCGCGGCGAGCGCGAGACGAAGCCCAGCCGCTCCTGAAGATCGAGCCGGTCGAGCTTGTAGACGATGCCGTCGATGTCGTAATCGAGCCCGGCCCGCCCCTCCTCGATCTCGCGATAGGTGTCCAGCATCTCGTCCACGGAGCTCGTGAGCTTGGCCAGAGGATTGAGCGGAAAGCCCCATGCCACCATGGCCTCATAGACACCCCACTGGGTGCCGGCGGGGAGCTTCGCCACCTCGCCCCAGCCATAGGCGAAGAAGCGCAAGGGCCGCGCGGCGGTGATCTTTGAGTCGAGCTGGCGAAGCGAGCCGGCCGCCGCGTTGCGTGGATTGGCGAACAGCCGGTTGCCGGCCTTTTCCTGCTCCGCGTTGAGTGCCTGGAAGGCGCTGTGGCTCATATAGATCTCGCCGCGCACCTCGAACGGATCGGGGAAGTTCTTCGCCTTCACGGCCTCGGGGATATCGCCGATGGTGCGGACATTGGCGGTGACATTCTCGCCCTCATAGCCGTCGCCGCGGGTGGCGGCTTGCACCAGACGCCCGCCTTCGTAGCGCAGCGTGATGGAGAGACCGTCGATCTTGGGCTCGGTGGTGAAGGCGAGCTCGGCGTCCGCATCGAGGCCGAGAAAGCGGCGCACGCGCTCGATGAAGTCGCGCACGCCCTCGTCATCGAACACATTGCCCAGCGACAGCATGGGCACGCGGTGGACCACCTTGCCGAAGGCTTCGACAGGGGCGGCGCCAACTTTGAGGGAGGGACTGTCGTCGCGCACGAGATGGGGAAAGCGCGCCTCGATTGCCTCGTTGCGCTTCCGCAGCGCGTCATAGGCGGCGTCGGAGACCTCCGGCTCGTCTTTCCGATAATAGAGCGCGTCGTGATGGGCGATCTCTTTGGCGAGCCGCGCGAGCTCCTGCGTCGCTTCGGTCTCGGTGAGGTCCGCGACCGGCTTCGACACCAGGGTCGCGTCGTTTTTCGTTTTTGCCTTGCTCATGATTTCAGACTCTTACGCCGACTTGCTCATGAGGCGGTCGGCGGCGGCGCGGGCCTCGTCGGTGATGGTCTGGCCGGCCAGCATGCGGGCGATTTCCTCGCGGCGGTGCGTGCCTTCAAGCACCGCGACGCGGGTCGCCATGGTCTCTCCTCCCGGTCCGTGCATCGCCTCCTTAGCGATCATCAGATGCCCGTGGGCGAGCGCGGCCACTTGCGGCGCGTGGGTCACGGCCAGCACCTGGACTTTCGCGGCAAGCCCGGCCAGGCGCTCGCCTATAGCCGAGGCCGTCGCGCCGCCGACGCCGGAATCCGCCTCGTCGAAGATGAGCGTCGGCGCGGAGCCCCGGGCGGCCAGCACCACTTTGAGCGCCAAGATGAAGCGCGCCAGCTCGCCGCCGGAAGCCACCTTCAGCATCGGGCCGGGCTCTGTGCCGGGATTGGTGGCGACCCAGAACGCGACGCGGTCGATGCCGGACGGTCCGCCTTCGGCCATGTCGACGGTGTCGATATTGGTGACGAAGCGCGCCTTTTCGAGCTTCAAGGGGGCGAGCTCGTTCGCCACCTCCGCGTCGAGCTTCTTAGCCGCCTTCGCGCGGGCTTTGCTCAGCGCGAGCGCGGCGGCCTCGTAAGCCTTGCGAGCGGCCTTCGCCTGCTCCGCAAGCTTCGCGGCACGGCCTTCGCTGGTATCGAGGGCGGCAAGCTCCGCTTCCAGGCGGGCGGTGAGGCCCGGCAGGTCGTCCACCTGAACCCGGTGCTTGCGGGCGAGCGCACGCAAGCCGAACAGTCGCTCCTCGGCGCGCTCCAGATCGGCGGGCTCGAAGGCGGTGGCCGCGAGCGCTTCCTCCAATTTATCGCGAGCGGTGTTGGTCTCGCTCATGACACGCTCCAACGCCTCGGTCACGCCGGTCAGCAGCGCGCCGCCGCTTGCCGCCTGGCGTTCGATGCGCCGCAGCGCGGAAGCCAACCGTGCGCCGGCGGTGCCCTCCCCTTGCAGCGCATCCAGCGCCTCATTCAGATCGGCGGCGATCTTCTCGGCGTTCATCATCAACTGGCGCTTCTCGGCCAGAGCTTCTTCCTCGCCCGCCTCCGGGTTCAGGGCGCGCAGCTCCTCCAGCGCGTGAGCGACATAGTCGGCATTGGCGCGGGTGGCGGCGATCTCGCTCTCATGCCGCCCGCGCGCCGCATCCGCCACGAGCCAGGCGTCATAGAGCGCCTCAACCTGCCTTGCATCACCGCTGAGCCCGCCGAACGCATCCACCAGATCGCGATGGCCGCTCGGATCGATCAGGGCGCGCTCGTCGTGCTGGCCGTGGATCTCGACCAGGGCTTGGCCCACCTGCCGCAACAGCTGCACGCTGACGCTGGTGTCGTTGATAAAGGCGCGGCTCCGCCCGTCGGCCCCCTGGACCCGGCGTAGGATGAGCGTGTCCTCAAGGGCAATATCGTTCCCGGCGAGGAGCGCCAGGACGGGATGATCGGGTGCAAGCTCGAAGGTTGCGGTCACCTGCCCCTGCTCGGCCCCGCGGCGCACCAAGGAGGCGTCGCCCCGAGCGCCGATGGCGAGCGAGAAGGCATCGAGCAGGATGGACTTGCCGGCGCCGGTCTCGCCGGTGAGAGCCGACAACCCGGCGCCGAACGCCAGATCGAGCTTGTCGATGAGAACGATATCGCGGATCGACAGAGCGGCTAGCATGGCGCGCCCGTCAGGCCTGTCCGTTGCCCTTCCAGGTCTGAGTGATCCAGGAGCCCTCGTGCTCTTGGGGCTCTAGGCCGCGCTTCCCTAGGAGACCGTAGGCGTGCTTGTACCACTCACTGTCCGGAAAGTTGTGGCCGAGCACGGCGGCGGCCGTCTGGGCCTCGTTGACGATGCCTAACGCCATATAAGCCTCGGTCAAACGCATCAAGGCTTCTTCGACTTGCGCCGTGGTCTGATACTCGCTGACCACGGTACGGAAACGGTTGATGGCCGCGAGATAGTTGTCGCGGTGCAAGTAGTAGCGGCCGACCTGCATTTCGCTCGCGGCGATCAGATCGCGCAGGATTCGCGCGCGATTGGCCGCTTCGGCAGCGTAGCGCGAGTTCGGGTAGCGCTGCAGAAGCTTATCATAGGCGGCCAGCGAGCGGCGGGCGAAGGTCTGGTCACGCTTCGGGTCGAGCACCCGTTCGTAATAGGACATGGCGATAATGTTCTGCGCCAGATCGGCTTCTTGCGTGCCCGGATGGAGAGTCAGGTAGCGGTCTGCGGCGGAGACCGCTTCGTCATACTTGCCGGCCCTGTAGTAGGCATAGGCCGCCATAGCGATTGAGCGGCGCGCTTCCTGCGAATAAGGATGGTTGATGTCGACCTTCTCGTATTGGCGAGCGGCCTTCTCGTAGTCGCCCTCGTCGACCATCTTCTCGGCTTGGCCGTAGATCACGTTGGGCGGATCGTTGTTCACGAGCTCCGCCTTGTCGCTGCCGAAAATGGAGCCGCAACCGCCGAGCAGTAGGCCCGCGAGGAGCAAGGTGGCCGGGAACGCGGCGCGAATCGCGCGAAGGCGCGGCTCAGGCTGCGCTGGCGCCATTGACGGCTCGACAGGTCCGGACATGCTTCCCCCTCACAACGCCCCGTATTCACCTGGTCTTTGCGCGCAAATCCCGCCCGCCGCAAGCGCGAAGCCCAGCGCCCCAGCAAACCCCCGGATTATGGTGTTTTTTGGCCCTGCGCCGGGCCATGCGTGGCCGCCGGATCGCGACGGACCGAATCCCAGTTGATGCCGTCCTCGAAAGGCTCCGGCTAGCTCCGGTCGGCGGCGAAATTGGCGGCTGCCAAGCGGTGGCTGAGCTCGGCGTGGCGCACTTCGCGGTAGCGCGGAGCTTCGACCATGGTCCACGCCTCGGAATCGGCGAACAGGGCCTTCAGCACCAGCGCGTTCAAACGATGCCCGCCGCGCCGGGAGCGATAGGAGCCGAGAAGCGGCGCACCGGCCAGCGTGAGATCGCCAACCGCGTCGAGCGCCTTGTGGCGGACGAACTCGTCCGAAAAGCGCAGGCCCTCGCGGTTGATGATGCGGTCGTCGCCGATGGCCACGGTGTTCTCAAGAGAAGCGCCAAGAGCCAGGCCCGCCGCCCACAGCCGCTCCACGTCGCTCATGAAGCCGAAGGTGCGGGCCCGGGCGATCTCCCGGCGGAAAGAGCCGGGGTTCACGTCAATTGCAAGCTTCTGGTTGCCGATCAGCGGCGTCTCGAAGTCGATCTCGACGTCGAGATGGAAGCCGTTATAGGGGGTCAGTTCGCCGACCGCGCCGTTCTCCTCGACGCAGATGGGCTTCAGCACTTTCAGGAAGCGGCGGGGCGCCTCGAGCTCGGTCAGGCCAACCTCGTCGATCGCCTCGACGAACGGCGCGGCGCTGCCGTCCATGATCGGCACCTCGGCACTGTCGATCTCGATCAGCGCATTGTCGACGCCGAGACCGCGCAGAGCGGCGAGCACATGCTCAACCGTCGCGACAGAGGTCCCGTTGCCATCGCCAAGCACGGTACAGAGCGTGACGCCCGTGACCCACTGCTGGTCGGCAGCGATCTCGATCCCGTCAGCGTCATGGTTGGAAATCTGGAAGCGTAGGCCCGTGTCGCCATCAGCCGGACAAAGTGTGATGGAAACTGGCGCTCCGCTGTGGACCCCGGTGCCTGTGAGTGAAATCTCGCTGGCAAGCGTGGTCTGCCTTGCCCCTATAAAACCCTTCATGGCCCCCAATGGCCCCCGCCGTCTTCTGGTTCCCTACTCAGCCCGGAGAGAACCCCGAGCCCCCCAATCGATCAGCGCTCCCTGGCACTTGTTCGGACCGTGTAACCGGCGCCTTGTTGTGCCTTTTTGGTTCCGCTCATCAATCTCCTGAGAACCATAGCCTTTTGGCCTTAACGGCGACAAATCACGGTTTCTTACACTGTATTACTGGCCAAACTTACCTCTAACATATTGGTCTACTTATGTTTTCTCCGCCGCGAGGCGGCCGGGCCGGGCATTATCGTTAACGCCCAGCCCGATCTCAGTTCGCGCGGCGGCGCAGAAACGCGGGAATCTCCAGATCATCCTCATCGAATGATTCTGCGGGAGCAGCCGCCGCGCGAACTGAGATCGGGCTGGGCGTTAACGATAATGCCCGGCCCGGCCGCCTCGCGGCGGAGAAAACATAAGTAGACCAATATGTTAGAGGTAAGTTTGGCCAGTAAT